>CAZHZL010000215.1:0-1506 GCA_964537245.1 uncultured Oscillospiraceae bacterium | reverse complement strand
ATTGCATGATACAATAAATTTGTGCACAGTGCTTTGTGAAAAATCACAAGAGAGGAAATCCTTTGTATGCAAGTTCGCGAGAATTTAAAAAAAGGAACAGTAGAAATGGTTCTTTTGCATTTGCTGCAAGAACGCGATATGTACGGATACGAGTTGCTTCAAGAGATGCGAAGCCGCAGCGCAGAAAAATTCGTGCTCAAAGACGGTTCAATGTATCCGATTCTATATCGTATGATTGATAGAGGTCTTATTACTGATAAACAGGTTCTGGTCGGACGTCGCCGTACTCGTGTTTATTATCATTTAACAGATGAGGGAAAAGCTTATCTTGAGCAAATCAAAGAGGAATATTTCTGCATTACCGAGGGTATTGCGAATATAATGAGCTATCAGGAGGCAGATAAATGCAAGTGACAGAAAAGGAGAAAAAGCAGTATTTAAACAGCATTGAAAAGCAGCTTGTTTGCAAGGCGACTCAGCGAAAGGATTTTCTTAATACATTTGAAGACAATATTGAAGCATACCTCTCCGACAATCCCAATGCAGATTTTGAGCAACTTCAAAATGATATGGGAACGCCGCAGGAAATTGCAGACAGCTTTCTTGAAAACGAATCAGCTTCTACTGTAAAAAAGAAGATGTCTGTTGCCAAATGGGTAGCAGTAGGTATTGCCGTTGCATTGCTGATATATGCAATTGCAGTTATAAGCCTTTGGATTGATGCTCATAAAAACAATAACGGTTATGGTGAGGTGAGTATTGTCGAAGAAAGCATTATAACAGATGACGACAGCGAAGAAATTATTATTGAATGATGAGGAGATTACTATGAAAACATGTAGGGTTATTTCAATTCTTTTGTCTTTTATGCTCTTAATCGGCTGCTTTTCAATTTCGGTATCAGCAGCTGACAACACAACGGTTAATACAATAATTGAGTATTTTGACGATGGTAGCTATGCTGTTATTACCGTTTCGGAGGAGAGCATCAACGCAAGAGCAACTACGAAAACAGGAAGCAAGATCTATACATACAAAAATTCTGACGGTGAAACTCAATGGACATATAAGGTGACAGGAACATTTTCTTATACCGGTTCAAGTGCGACCTGCACAGCTGTATCGGATTCGTACACAATATCAAATGACAATTGGCATATGTCAAGCCACTCATGCTCTAAAAGCAGCAATACTGCAAACGGCTCAGTAACAATGAAATACAAATTTTTAGGAATAACAACAAATACAGTTTCCCGTAATATCACACTGACTTGCAGTGCAACCGGTGTTTTGTCTTGATATGTTGATGTGTGTTGTACTTAGTCAAAAGTACAACACACATTTTTAGTATATCTGCGAAATATCTTCGTTGATTCCAAGTGCCTGCTTATGCTTGCGGATCATCTGCTGAAGCTTGCTGTCGATCTTGCATTGCAATTTCTTGTGGTTCATGTTATAGTCATCTTCAATCGCATGACTTAAGCTGACAAACAATCCGAAGATAGT
>CAZHZL010000214.1:0-1510 GCA_964537245.1 uncultured Oscillospiraceae bacterium | reverse complement strand
CAGCTTGAAGCAAGTGAGCAGATGTATGGTGAACTTTGATTTCGTTTCTTCTTTCAACATCGATTGCAGCTAAAACAAAGTCTCCAACAGAGATTTCACCTGTTAAAACCTGACATCTGTGAACGAATAATTGGTTAACTTTGAAAGTTGTAAGTACTTCTACTTTAAGACTTTCATTAACAATTAAACCGCTATCGCCTACTTGACCACCGCATTCTGCGTAGAAAGGAGTTTGGTCAAGCACAACATCTACATAGCCTTCACCTTCAATTAAAGCAAGAACTTTTGCTTCGCAAGCAGGATATTCGTAGCCGACAAATTCGGTAGAGCCAACTTCTTCTTCAACTTTTGCGTATTTAATATCGCCAGTTACAGAAATTTTAGCTGTTGCAGCTTTTGCACGCTCTTTTTGTTCTTGCATAGCTACTTTGTAGCCTGCTTCATCAACAGCGAGTCCGTTTTCTTCTGCAATTTCACGAGTTAGCTCGAACGGGAAGCCGAATGTATCATATAGCTTGAATGCACTTTCGCCGTCAATGTCTTTCTTTTCAGAGATAAATTCGTCAAGCATTTTGTAGCCTCTATCGAGAGTTTTGTTAAATCTTTCTTCTTCTTTTCTTATTGTATCAATAACTTTTGCTTGGTTTTGAACCAATTCAGGATAAGCTTTTCCGTAGTGTTCAACAACCGTATCAACGAGTTTGTATAAGAACGGAAGTTCCATTCCTAAGATTTTGCCGTGACGTAATGCACGACGTAAAATCATTCTAAGTACATAGCTTCTGCCCTCATTTCCTGGGATAACGCCGTCAGAAATCAGGAATGTTACGCATCTTGCGTGGTCAGTAATGATTCTTAAAGAAACGTCTGTTTTCTCTGATTTTTTATAAGGTACACCAGACATTTCTGACACCTTATCTAAAATCGGTTTTAGAAGGTCGGTTTCAAAAGTTGATGCAACGCCTTGGCATACCATTGTTATGCGTTCTAAGCCCATACCGGTATCGACGTTTTTCTTTTCCAGTGGTGATTGGTTGCCTTCTTCGTCTTGATAAAGCTCTGTGAATACAAGGTTCCATATTTCAACCCAACGGTCGCATTCGCAAGTATCGATACCGCATTCAGGGTGGTCGCATTTGTATTGTTCGCCCAAGTCGTAGTGGATTTCTGAACAAGGTCCGCAAGAGCCTGATGCCCCGGGAGGTCCCCAGAAGTTGTCTTTTTTACCTTTTCTTTTAATTCTTTCTGCAGGAACGCCTATTGATTGCCAGATTTCAAAAGCTTCGTCGTCCGTTTCAAAAATAGTTATCCAAAGACGGTCTTTATCGAGTTTAAGGACTTCTGTTACAAATTCCCAAGCCCAAGGAATGATTTCTTTTTTGTAGTAATCGCCAAAAGAGAAGTTACCAAGCATTTCGAAGAATGTGTGGTGGCGAGGTGTGCGACCGACGTGTTCGATATCTGAATCTTTTCCGCCTGCACGAGCACATCTTTGACAAGATGCAGCACG
>CAZHZL010000213.1:0-1514 GCA_964537245.1 uncultured Oscillospiraceae bacterium | reverse complement strand
TTTGACAAAAAAGATACTTACGGTGAGCTTACAGCCTATGAAAAAGATGCTGAAGGTAACACAACAGCTGTTGTAACAAATAATATGGCAGGAAAAACTGTATATGCTTCACTTACAGCTTTATCTGCAAGCGATAAGACAGCTTCCGTTATATTTGCACTTTTTGATAAGTCTACAAACAAGCTTGTAAGCTGTTCAATAAAACCTGTTTCACTTGTTGCAAATGTATCACAGGAAATAGAATCTGATGCATTTGCAGTGCCAAATGATGAAGGAAAAGCTTATGAAATAAAAGCATTTGTATGGACAACAGATGCAAACGGTTCAAACACTATGACCCCTGTATTTTATGCACCGTCTTATGTAAATGAACAAACAGCAGAATAATTTTTAAATGGTTAAGGTTAAGGATTGAGGAGAATTTCTCCTCAATCCGCCTACACCTGTTTTGTTGTTCTTCTCTGAAAATAAGAAAAATGACAAAATAGGTGTAGGGATACATTTATAAAAAAGGAAGGAATAATAACTATGTTAAAAAAATTAAGGATTGTTTTTCTCACATTGTTACTTTGTTTATCATTGCTTCCGATAGCAGAAGCAGCTTCTTCAAAAGCTGTACATATTGACTCTGTAAAAGTAGATTATGTTACTTTAAATGTAACAGTAAATGGTTATGTAGAAAATTATGTAAAGGTTTCGATTCCTCAGCATATTATGCTGTCTGTAACTGATAATAATGGTGAATATCAGCAAATTACAGAATTTGAGCCTGAAAGAAACGGAACATTTTCCTATACTTATGAGCATAATCAGAAAAATGCAGTTGATTCCTGTACTGTAACTGCAAAATTTTTAGATTCTCCATATACCGATACTGCTTTTTATAGTATTGCAGGAGAAAATCAGTATGAAATTTTCGGGAATGCTATTGTATTTAAGAAGTCTTCACCAACATATTTTGCAAATGGAGTAAAATGTGAAACCGAAAATGTACCATATATTGAAAACAATGAAGTTTTTGTTCCTTACACAGATGAAATAAAAGCACTTGGATATGAATGTGAAAGTGAATATATTAAGCTTTCTGAAATAGAAAATACATATTCAGATGATGAATTTTTTGCAATCGGTGAATTTGATGCAAGTGTTGTAAATTCAATTCCTGTGTATTTTGGAATTTATGTTTCTTCCGATATGGGAAGTGATAATAACAGTGGTTTATTTAATGCCCCTTTAAAAACAATCGAAAAAGCACTTGAAATAAGAGCAGCATCTAACGGAAATCCTACAATTTATTTAGTTGGTAATGAATACAGATTTGACAGTACATTATCGATTGATTCTTCGCACAGCAACTTATCTGTAAAAGCATATCCGAACACAAATCCTTTAATTAAGAAAAGTGTTTACTTATCTGAAGATAAATTCTCAAAAATTACAGACGAGGATTCAGCTTTATTTGCAGAAAATGTAAAAGATAATATTTTAGTTGCTTCTTTTGAAACAATTAAATC
>CAZHZL010000212.1:0-1519 GCA_964537245.1 uncultured Oscillospiraceae bacterium | reverse complement strand
GGATATCCTGACCGAGATCAGTATTGCTCGCGGTGATGGAACTTACCGCGAATTGATGAAGAAGTACAAGAAGGTAAAACTCCTCATCCTGGATGAGTGGCTGCTGTATCCATTAAAGGATAGCGAAGCACGCGACTTGCTGGAACTGATTGAGGCAAGATGCAAGGTTGCGTCGACGATTTTCTGTTCTCAGTTTGATACACCGGGTTGGCACGAGAACCTTTACGATCCGACTCTGGCTGACGCCATCTGCGACCGCATTATCTACGATTCTTACACGATTAAAATTGAGGGAGAATCCATGCGAAAGCGCAACGCGATTCTGGACTGACCTAACAGTGTGGCGACCGTGCACAATGGGCGCGGTCGCCATGCTCAATCCACGCGGAACTCATGCACAACGGTGCACGGTTTACGCGTGCACCGTGAACGGAATATTCAGCTGATCTGGGGGAAGACGCGGCGGATAACCCCGCCGCCGTCGTCACCATCGTCCTTGACGGGGTGGATGTGACCTGCACCGTGGCGCCGGCACTCATCTTTTACAACGTCTACGAATGCGGTGTGGTCGATGTGGAGACAGCCTCCGCCACAGTGGACACCTCTGCCGCCGGCGCGAATGTCGTCATCGCAGCCGGGAGTGAGAACAATTTCACCGGCTCCCATGTGGCCCGTATCTACAAGGAGGGCACCACCAAGAAGCTCCACAAGTACGACGGTGCCTTCTATTCCAAAATGTCCATGAGTATTTACGGAGAGGACGGCGATAATTCGGGCGTTCTGAACATCGTCTCCGATAACGAAGGTCTCAACAGTGAACTGCATCTGACCGTCAACGGCGGTACCATCCACATTGAAAGTCAGGATGACGGCATTAACACTAACGAGGACTTTGTCTCCGTTACTACCATCAACGACGGCAGACTGACCATCAACGCGGGCCGCGGCGCCGAAGGGGACGGTATCGACTCAAACGGCTATCTGGTCATCAACGGAGGTACCGTCTGGTCCATGTCCAATCCCAGCACCCCTGATGGGGGAATCGACGCCGACTGCGCCATCGTCATTAACGGCGGCGTGGTTTCAGCTTTCGGCACACGCAATGACGCTGTGGACAACACGTCCCTGCAACCCTATATGGAGCTGTCCTTCGCCTCCACGCTGGCCGCCGGGAGCGAGGTCGCCGTGAAGAATGAGAGCGGCGCTGTGATCTGGAGCGCGGTGACAGAAAAGAAATGCCAGTCCATCACACTGACCGACCCTGCTCTGAAGCTGAATACCGTTTATTCCGTCTATGTGGACGGTGTGCTCCAGTGCTATAACGGAACAGGGATCGGTATGATGGGCGGTGGCATGGGCGGACGGCAGCCGGATGGAACGGCTATGACCCCGCCGGATGGAGAGAACATAATTCCGCCGGACGGTATGACCCTGCCGGGGGGCACGGAACCGGGACAGCGTCCGGAGGACGGACAGGCACCGGAGGGCATGACCATTCCGGAGGGTATGGAGCCCGGAC
>CAZHZL010000211.1:0-1522 GCA_964537245.1 uncultured Oscillospiraceae bacterium | reverse complement strand
ATCACCATCTACAGAAATTGTGATATTATCATCTACACAATATATTTTATTATTAACAACAGATGCAACTAAAGTATTTTCAGAATTATACACATATACATCTACAGGACAAGCGATATTATATCTTTTCTTAATTCTTGTCCATGACTCATCTAATAAATGTGAATATTCATTATATAAACTTGGATAATCATTTCCAAGTTCATAAACCCACCCCGTTAAGATTGATTCATGAACATTATAACAAATATCCTGAATGGATGATACACTTCGAGAAAATTCTTCTGTAGATGACATTCCTAATGCAGCATATAACTGTCCGGCAAGCCCACTATCAACAGCTGTAGCATATTTATTAGCATAATTACAATCAACATTTAGAGCATTAAACATTATGTCAACACAGCTGTTATATGTTGCAGCATTAGTCGAAGTCTTATTACTTAAATATTTAGATTTTGTATCATAATAAACTGTCTTTAATAAATCTTCAGTTTGAACAAGGGCAACAATGTTACAATATTTTTCTGAAATTTCATCTGTGCCAAAGACAACATTACTTATATATTTGCCGGTCTTGTATACTGCCATTAAAATATATGCCTCCGGACAAGCTACATAAACCTGTGCTTTTACTTCTTTCCACATTTTATCTACTGCAACCTGAGCGACATTTTTGCCAACAACACCATAAAAGTAAGCTGACATCTTGTAAACAAACGCATCTTCGCTTGAATTCATTATATTAACACATTCAAATAGTGCTGATTTTAGTGCCATATTATCAAAAGAACACTTGTTATACATGTCAAGCATAATTTGTTTCATGGAATTGCTTAAATGAATTACATTGTAACATGTTTCAATCATCTCGCAATAGGATTGAAAATCCTCTGCATAATCTATTGTTTTACCAATTATACCACTGATTTTTGAAACATCTGCTGCGTTGCCATGCTCCTTTTTAAATGCTTTTTCCATACTACTAATAAGGTTATCTTTTTGTGCGGTTGTCATAGATGAAATATCTGTATTTTTAAGAAAATCATAATTATATATGCTTTCCATATCAGATGTTACAATATCTACAATATTTTTTGTGTTCTTTGTAATATCGTTGTTTATGCAGTCCATTATTCTGTAATCAACAGAACTCTCAAATAATTCAAAAATAATTGCTTGATACATGTCCTTTTCTTCAAAAACATAATCAAGAGTTTTTGACGCATCATCAACTGCATCTATTGTTTTTGTGAGAGTATTCCAAGCGTCAATCCATATATCGTTATTGTTTTCTTCGGCTGCTGCTTTTAGGGTATGGGAAGGCATTTTTTCAAGATTAAAATATGTATCTTCTATAGTTTCTTCCCAGTTGGAATTCAGGATAAAATCTGCACGATATTTATTTATGTCAAAAACATCATCGTTTGTAGTGTTTGACGCACAACTATAAGGATTATTTTCACTGCCATCACCATATGCAAAATTAGCATTATCTACACTTAAGAAAAAAGCAGATGGA
>CAZHZL010000210.1:0-1565 GCA_964537245.1 uncultured Oscillospiraceae bacterium | reverse complement strand
TGTAGGAACTAACTTCGATTCCGTTAGAAAGTCTTACTCTGGCGATTTTTCTCAGGTGGAGCTTGTTGAAAGAACGGGTATCCACAGCGGTGACTCGATAAGCGTTTATCCTACATTCAGCATTTCAGATAAGGTTAAGGGGATTATTCTTCAGTATGCTAAAAAGCTTGGCCTCGGAATTGGTATTGTAGGTTTATACAACATTCAGTTTATTGTTGATAAAGATGATAATGTATTTATTATAGAAGTAAATCCGCGTTCATCAAGAACAGTTCCGTTCTTATCAAAATCAACAGGCTGCAGCCTTGCTGATATTGCTACCGAAGTAATTATGGGAAAGAGCCTTAAGGAACAGGGAATATTCGATATTTACCCTGAAGAAAAGAAACGCTGGTATGTTAAAGTGCCTGTGTTCTCGTTTAACAAAATAAGAGGTTTAGATTCATATCTTTCTCCTGAAATGAAATCGACAGGTGAAGCAATCGGATATGATGACAAGCTTAATAGAGCCTTGTATAAAGCACTTCAGGCTTCAGGAATGAAATTGCAGAATTACGGTACTGTTTTTGCTACAATAGCTGATAAGGATAAGGAGGAAGCCTTGCCGCTTATCAGACGCTTCTATGAGCTTGGCTTTAACATTGAAGCAACAGAAGGCACTGCAAGCTTCTTGAAGGAGCATGGAATACGCACTCATATACTTGGAAAGATAAGTGACGGAAGCGATGAAATTCCTGAAGCAATCCGTCAGGGACACATTGCATATATCATAAATACAAGAGATTTAGGCTCAGAGGGCGGAACAGCAAAGGATGGATACCAGATTCGCCGTCTTGCAACAGAAAACAACGCTACGCTGTTCACTTCTCTTGATACAGTTAAGGTGCTTTTGGATGTTCTTGGTGAAACAACGCTCACAATTTCAACTATTGATTCGTAAGAAATGAGGATAAAAATGAAACAGCTTGAAATGACAGTTTTGTCAAATAATGCGCTTACAAAAGATGTATATAAAATGGTGCTTGAAGGGGATACCTCCTCTTTGAGCGCTCCCGGACAGTTTGTTAATATAAAGCTGGACGGGCTTTACTTAAGACGACCGATTTCCGTTTGTGATTATGACGAAAATACTCTTACAATCATATATAAGGTTGTGGGAAAAGGCACAGAGCAGATGTCAAAGATGGGAAAAGGAAAAATTCTTGATATATTATCGGGCTTGGGAAATGGCTTTGATTCTTCAAAAAGCGGCGAAAAACCGCTTGTTATCGGAGGCGGTGTAGGAGTTCCGCCTATGTATAATCTGACAAAAAAGCTTATAGAGGAAAATAAGAAGCCTGTTGTAATTTTAGGTTTTAACAAGGCTGACGAAATTTTTTATAAAGAAGAGTTTGAAAAGCTTGGCGCAGAGGTTCATATTTCAACCGTTGACGGCTCAGTTGGGACAAAGGGATTTGTAACAGATGTCATAAAAAATATTCCTGACTATACTTATTTTTACACCTGCGGACCGATTCCTATGTTAAAAGCAATATATGATTGTACAAAAACAACGGGCGAATTAA
>CAZHZL010000209.1:0-1619 GCA_964537245.1 uncultured Oscillospiraceae bacterium | reverse complement strand
AACAGAATTTTAACATGGGCAAGTATATATGAGGGTTATAAAGAAAATGGAATGGTAGAAGAGGCTGAAAAGAGAGGCATTTTATTTTCTGTCGGGCATCACGAGTCAATCAAGCTTTTTTTACCTCACGAAGGAAACAAGTATTTTCCTGAAAAATATTATGAGACGCATCCTGAATTTTACAAATTGCAATCAGACGGAACAAGATTCTATATGAAGCCTGAGGACTATGACGGTCAGCTTATTTTATGCGTCAGAAATGAAGAAATGCTTGATACACTGTCTGATAACATAGTAAAATGGATTGATGAAAATACTCAGGTTGATACCATTTGTCTATGGCCTAACGACGGCATAAACGAAGCCTGTCAATGCGAAAAATGCAAAAAATACTCTAAAATGGAAAACTACACTTATCTTGTTGATCAGGTTGCAAGAAGAGTGAGCAAAAAAAGAAGCTACGCAAAAATAGATATGCTCACATACAATGATATGTATAATTGTGAGCTTGAGGAGGTTTCTTCTTCCGTTGTTGTCGATCAGTCAACATGGCTTGACAGCGGACTTCGAAGTGTTGGAAAAAATGACGGAAGCTGTTTAATAGGAACGCAGTTTGAAGATATAGTATTAAGCTGGAAAAAATCAGGTGCTGAAGTTGTGTTTTACGATTATTTCATGGGTGTTTACGGCTCAAAGCAGAAATGGATGCCGATAGCTGACGAAATGCAGACAATTTGTAAATTCTTTAAAGAAAAAGCAATACTTGGTCTTGGTACACAGATTGAAGTATATAATATGTGGAACAATATCTTTAATTTTTATACTTACGGAAGAACTGCATATGATACCAACCTTTCTCTTGATGATAACCTTAATAAATTCTGCAAAATCTTTGGTAATGCCCAAGATTTGATAAAAGAAATTATTTTATACGGAGAAAACAATGTTGATGGTAATAATGAAATAATGACAGCAGGAGAACAGCTTATAAAAACTATTGACAAAGAGAAGATATATAATCTTTATGAAGAAGCTTTGAAAAAAGCTGAAACAAAAAAAGCAAGAAATAATGTAAGAATGATGAGAATGGTATTCAGGTATTCTGACCTTGAGACAACAAATCCCCGTCTTGATGTACCGGTGTGGGTTGAAACAAATAGTGCAGACGAAACGGGCGAAATGTGGTTTATGCGTGAAAATTTTGACAGTTTTTTAAGCGAAAAAGAAGGCTATGGAATTGCAATTCCCGTATTTAAAAGAAACGACATTGAGTTTACGCCTGACTACTGGTACGATTTTGAGTAAAGATTTTTCTTAAGAAAGGGTGAAAAAATGAAATTAGCAACAACAACCGAAGATTTCGGAAGATTCTTAAATACATATCAGGAAAGAATTGATTGTGTCTGCGAAGCGGGCTTTAAATACATTGACCTTAGTATGTATGCAGTTAAAGAAAATGATGAGCTTATTTTTTCTGAGAACTGGTGTGATAATGCAAAAAGAATTCTTGATTACACTGAAAAAAAAGGTGCAAAATTTGTTCAGGCACATTCACCAAAAGGGAATCCCCTACTCGAAAATCAGTCTATGGTTGAAGAACATATAAAAAATACAATCCG
>CAZHZL010000208.1:0-1624 GCA_964537245.1 uncultured Oscillospiraceae bacterium | reverse complement strand
ACTGTTGTTGGCTTGAATTCTCCTATCCAGAAGTTTGCTATGACCATCAAGGCTATTGCAGACAAGAAGGAAGAAGAGCAGTCCGCATAACAGTAATATTTTTAATGGAGGTGCAACAAAATGGCTTATAAAATTACAGACGCATGTATCAGCTGCGGAAACTGCGAAGCAGAATGTCCGGTAAATGCTATTGCAGCAGGAGATGATGTTTATGTTATCGATGCTGATGCTTGTATAGAATGTGGTGCTTGTGCCGGTGTTTGTCCGGTTGGCGCTCCTGTAGAAGAATAATTCTAATCATTGAAAAAATTAAGAGATTAAGAAGAATGAAACGCATTTTTCTTAATCTCTTTTTCGTTATAGGAGTATATCTTATTTATATAAAAACCATACCTTCATACTTGTTTCGCTTCTGTTTGCAAAACAATTGTAAGGAATCATTTTAAGTGTAGTTTTCTTTAACTCGGGCTTGGTATAGCTGTAAAGCTCATTTGATGTTTCCGATAAAAAGGCATCCACCGTTAATGTGTTAAGACCAAAATCAGAATTGAAGGTTAATTCCGGTGCAGAATTTGTGTCAATAAATATTTTATCGAGATTATCTTTATTGTCAATTCCTTCGGCACAGTAAACTACCGGTCCGTAAGTAACGCAGCATTTTCCTGTGCTTTTAAGCACATTTTCATTTGCATACACAAATTTTGGTTTCATTTCAAAATCAAGCTCAATTTCATCCGGGTTTTCGAAGTAAAGATAACCGTTTTTAGAAGCATATTTATCGCACCACGACGGAATACGCACAGCAAGTTTTTTTACATTTTCAGCTTTGATTTTTATTTTTCCATTTAGCGGATAATCTGTTTTTATGGTTACTTTTTTTCCGTCTTCATTCATTTCGCTTTCTGCAAACTGATTTATAAAAACGGTCTCGTCTGAGAGGTAGTAGATGTAATTTTCCAAAGTGGAAAGGAGTCTGTTTAAGTTAGGCGGACAGCAAGAACAATCAAAAACCTCAACTCGCTCGGTTATGCAATATCTTTTTCCTAAGTTGTAATCTTTGTTGATTTGTCTGTTATTTAAGTTTATTTCAAGGGGATTTTCATAGAAAAAAGCGTTTCCTTTAAGTGAAATTCCCGAAAGTACATTGTTATAAAATACTCGCTCAATAATATCGGCATATTTTGCATCTTCTTCTATTTTTAACATCCTGTCAGCAAAATACATAAGTGATATTCCCGCACAGGTTTCCGAGTAAGCTGATTCTTCGGGGAGATTGTACGCACCTGCAAAACCTTCAAAATTTGGAACCTGACCAATTCCGCCGGTTATATACATTTTCTTTTGCGTAATATCCTCAAATAATTCCGAAGCTATTTTTTTGAGTTCTTCGTCATTTGTTTCAAAAGCAATATCCGCAACAGCGCTGTAATAATAGCACGCACGAACGCTGTGTCCTTCGGCAGTATATTGATTATAGATATCTGTGTGAGATTGCCCATGTCTTAAAGATGCTCCGGAATAAAGCTGTTCACTTTTTTGTGATTTTCCTCTTGTTTTTACAAAAAATACGCATAAATCAAGAGATTTCTTGTCGTTCGTATGTTTGTAAAGCTTGTATAATGCG
>CAZHZL010000207.1:0-1627 GCA_964537245.1 uncultured Oscillospiraceae bacterium | reverse complement strand
ATGATAATCGTCATTACCATCGTGCAAATGATAAACCGCAAATCTTCGACCTGCTTCAGCCACCGCTTGCTCTGCCGCTTCTGCATCAACAATACGGCGGTCTATTCTTTCGCGGTTAGCTCTTGAAACATAAGTCTCATATACTTTTTCAAAAGATTTATGAAGTTCTTCTTCCACCGTACTGTTAAGACCGGAAAGAGCCTTAGATAATGCTTCGTATTTAAGTTCATTAAAAAATAGTTTTTGTTCAACATAATTCATAATATTTTTACCTCCATATTTTGCCGCCCCAGAACGGAGAAACAAGATTATTTTTTCAGATTATTTTTCATCGCAATATAATCTCTTACATTGCTCGGCACAGTTTTGTTATATAACCCTTCGGCAGTCTTTTCGAGTTCATCCTCAAGCCGTATATTTTTCTGTGCCATATACATTTTTAATGCAGAAAGTTTTTCCGCATCGTATGTAAATGTTACTGTTTCTTTTTTCATACAGTCACCCCCTACTAATTTGAGCCTTGGCCGCCCAGAACGAAGAGAAACATTTTATCCAATCTCTTTTCCGGTATGTTTTTCACCGCTACTTTTTCTGAATACCCAAAAATAACAGTGCGTTTTCCGTAAATGTCTCTGTTTTAAATTGCCGTTATATACCTTAGTAATCGGTAAATTTAATATGGCAATATCCTTCGCATAAAACCCAATGCGAACAGCCCACAGCCATACCAAGCAATGAGTCATTGTTGTTTTTCCATCAGTATAATCCTGACATTTAAAAATAAGTATTCCGTTTCTTTTAAGTACACGGTAAGCTTCGCGGAGTATGCCCATATAACAAGTTTTTAAATCATTAAAATTATCGAACATTGTATATCTTTTATTCAATACATTGTTTTTTGTCTGACCGTGAGTACCAAACATAAACGGCGGATCAAGTATCATACAACTAATTGAGCCATCCTCCAACGGAAGATGGCTCGCATCACTTTGCACTGCATTAAAATTGTTTGTTTCAGCATTAAGGTCAAAACGCAATTTTGGCAGCTCAACTGTATTTTTATAAAACATTCCCTTATTGAACATCGGGTCTAGTTCTATAGGTTTACCGTCATTATGAATATCCAATATCGCTTGAATACATTTTTGTTCATTATCAAAAAAACTTCTTATATGTATCATTGCCATAAAACCTACATTACTAAATTCTGACCGCTTATTTGGGCTGCCCATTCCTTTTCATTTTCACTGCAATTATCTATTGCCTGCGGCCAATCATCCATACCGTCAATATCAATCTTTTCAATACAGCATCCTTTCATCACATCAGGCTTTATTACATTTACAAATTTCGAATAACTGAAATTACAGTCTTCAAACTCTGAGCCGCTTAAATCGCAATATAAAATTTCTGCATTCCTGAATGACGTATTGTTTGCGGTGACGTTTTCTATATCACAATCATCTAACACAGCACCGTCAAATGCAGAATAACTAATGTCGGAATCATTAAATATGCAGTTATTTATATTCGCACCACTGAAAACAGCATTGACAAGATTTTTACCAGTAAAATCATAATCATTAATTATGTCTTTTGAAAAATCTGCCTGCTCACCTCCATCCAC
>CAZHZL010000206.1:0-1664 GCA_964537245.1 uncultured Oscillospiraceae bacterium | reverse complement strand
AATGTATTTGGCTATATTTTTCTTGTGATATGCTTTGCTCTTCTTGCGGTGATTTATACATACACACCTTTTCCCGCAGGGCTGTTAGCTCCTTTTACAAAAGGTATTACAGCAATCAGCATAATAATATGTGCAATAATATCTGCAAGAAATATCAGCGGTTTCGGATGGCTTCACGGTGCGCTGGCAGGGTTTATCTACACGGTAATCCGTTTTGCTGCAGCAGCGGTTTCGGCAAACGGATTTTGGTTTGACAAAAGCGTTTTGGCTATGTTTCTTTTTGGCCTTTTGCTGGGTGCAGTCGGAGGCATCATAGGAATAAACTTTAAAAAAATATAAAAGCGGAGCTACAAATGACAGCATATAAAATATTTAAAAATAAATATTTTTTGTATGTAATGTGTATCTTTGTTGTCATTGCCGCATGGGGCACACTGGTGTTCCATGCGGTTGATAATGCACTTGATACGCATTTTTTTGCTGTTCATTTCATTGAATTTGCAAATCCGCACCCGACCCAATCATTAAGTCAGAAAAGTTCTCCGCAATTTGTTGCGTGGGTACAGCGTACTGACTATATAACAGAAAATACTTTCGATTATTTTGTTAATAATACATTTATAAGCACAAGTTGCTTTTTTGGTTTTCTTCTTTTGTTGGGACATGCCCTTAACAGCGCATCTCTTTGCAAAAGAAAAACAATTCGCTATTTGCGAATCTGATACTTCGTTATTTAAATCAAAATATATTTAATAAATGAAAGGAAGATGAAAATGACATCTAAAAGCATTGCAAAATTTTTAATCGCATTCATTGTACTCGGTTTGTTAGCTTATGTTGCTGCTTTCGGCGTTCAGATCGGCGACAAACAGATTTACAGAGCACTTGATCCCGAACACGGTATCAAAAGAGGTATTGACCTTGCCGGAGGTTCTGAAATAGTATTTGAACCTGACACAGACAAAAAGGTTACAGAAGATGAGCTTGATTCTGCTCAGGAAGTTTTAAGAACCCGTCTTACAGCTCTTGGATACACAGAAGCCGTTGTTTCCAAGCAGGGTTCAAACAAAATCAGAGTTGAAATTCCTTCTGTAGACAACCCCGAAGAAGCAGTTGACCTTCTCGGCGCTACAGCAGAGCTCAAATTTGTAGATTATCAAGGTAATGAAATCCTCAACGGTGAAGATGTAAAAAATGCGAAGGCAGCTTATGACACTGTTGATTCAACCGGAACTAAAGGCTATATCGTAAAGCTTCAGTTCAACAAGGAAGGCGTGAAGAAATTTGCTGAAGCCACAGCAAAAGTGAGCCAGTATACTGACGGCAACAACTTCATTTCAATCATGCTTGATAATAAGGTTATTTCAAGTCCCAGCGTAAGTCAGACAATTGATTCTGAAGAGTGCTATATTGAAGGTGCAGATTTCAATGCTGAAAATACTGCTACCCTTGCAAGCCAGATTCAGGGCGGTAAGCTTCCGTTCTCACTTAAGACAGTTGATATGAAGAGTATAGGTGCAACTCTTGGTGAAAATGCTCTTAACTCCAGCCTTCTTGCTGCAGGAATCGGCATGCTTATCGTTATGCTCTTTATGATTATCATGTACAGAATGTGCGGTGTTGTTTCTAGCATTGCCCTCATCGGTTATGTAGCAATAGTTGCT
>CAZHZL010000205.1:0-1686 GCA_964537245.1 uncultured Oscillospiraceae bacterium | reverse complement strand
TCGATTTCGGGAGAAACACTGGAGCGTTTAAAGGCAGGGGATGATTGCTCGTGAGAGAAATATCTAAGTTTGATTTAATCTCAGGGCGAGATATAGTTCTCGAAGGTATAGGAAAAATCCACCAGCCTACTCTTTCGGAGATTAGAGATATCGGATTTGAGACCTATTATAATCATCTTTCTTTAATTGCAATTGATGTGGACTCGTTAACAAAAGTGTTTGATTTGCCAGAGGACTCGTTCCCACAAGGGATGGTGCCTTTTGATTTTTTTGCAATAAGCGCCAAAACAATGGAAATCCTTTTAGACTCATTAAGACCTTTCTTTACAGATAGGCTTGAGTTTTCTGAAAAACACAAAACGATTGTAACTATACCTTTAAGTTCGAGCGCTCAACTGCTTGGCAGAATCGACAGAGAAAATTTTGAAATTGTGAGAAACACAATTTTGACAATTAGTGGCTTTGATGTTCCGAAAGAAACAGATGCCAAACCTAAAAGTGAAAAAGCGAAAAAGATAGCAGAGCAATTAGCAAAGGGTAGAGCTAAGCTAGCCGCTTCAAAAAGAAATAAAAAAGAAGAAGAGCGTAATTCATTATGGAATATTATTGGGGCAGTGGCGGCATGCTCAATGAATTACAACCTTTCTAATATTTGGCAGTTAACAGTAGCTCAGCTTTACGACCAATTTGCTCGTATCAATAATCGTTTTTATCTTGATATTGCGGCAACGCGCTGGTGCGCATGGGGAGAGGACAAATTTGACCACGACCCATGGTACAGTGCGCCCGGTGAATAAAAGCCTCGTTTTGTCGAGGCTTATTTTTATTTAAGGAGGAAATGCACATGTCTGTAAATATGGCAAACCGCGAAGTCTGCAATGCTATTTTTAGAAATTATGCAGATAAAAAACCGGTTCTTTACGTAGACTATGCTAACACCACCACTACTGAAGTAACCGGTGACAACAATCCCGCTTACGGCGGCTGGGGCCATCCTAAACGCATTATTTTCAGTGGTGAAAAAGGTGGTACTATTGCTTTTGAATTCCAAGTACATCCCTTCCAGCTTTTTGCGATTATGTCTGGCGCTGAAATTGAGAACCAGGCCAAATTTATTAAACGCGAAGTAATTAAAGCCACCGAAGCTGGTAAACTTACTCTTGGATATAAAGGCTCTGTAACCGCAATTAACGTTTTTGCAAAAGAGGATGATTGCGGTGTAGACATTGGTGGCAGCGCAACAGTTGACGCAGGAGAGGTAACTCTCGCAGGTGTTGAAGCAGATAAAGAATACGTTGTTTACTACGAGAAAGAAGTAGCTTCTCTCGACAAAACCAGCGTACAGGCACTCCACATTACCAGCAAGACCTTCCCGAAGGCTCTTACTATTGATGCGGATACCATTTACAAAACTGAAGACGACGACGAGATTCCTATGATTCTTCGCGTCTATAAATGCCAGCCTCAGCCTCAGTTTACTCTTACTCATGCAAACTCCGGCGACCCCGGCACTATTACTCTTACTTGCGACCTTATGGCCGACGAGAATGATAACTTTATCGATCTCATCGCTATTGATGAAGACTGATAATAATTTTAAAGGGAGAGCAAAAGCTCTCCCTTTTATTTTGGAGAAATTTTAAATGAAAATTTTAAGCTTCGACCAGTCAACGAACTTGACTGGCT
>CAZHZL010000204.1:476-1687 GCA_964537245.1 uncultured Oscillospiraceae bacterium | reverse complement strand
CCATCATAACCCACAATATGCTTTGTTTCATCATTCATTTCTATCAAGGCAGAACCAAACTCAAAAGGAGATATCCTAAATATTTCATCATAATCCAGCTGGAGGATAAAACAAACGTTAAGAGAATTGTTTAAGAGAGCATAACTTTTAACACCGTCTTGTTTTACTGTAATCCAAGCATATCCACACTCATTAAAGCTCTCCGTTCTAACGAGTTCATATTCATTAGGGTTTTTATGCGACTCGGGAATAAGTGGGAGACCTTCATTTTCTGTCACAGTATTATTGTCTTCTGATTTGACATCTTTGTTATTCTCATCTTCAGAAATCGAAACATCTTCGACATTATTATCCTCGGCCATGTTATTCGCCGACTCTTCTATAGAAGTAACATTGTTTTTTGGTATGTCAATCAGTGTATTTGTTTTGGAACAACCAATTAACATTGTTGTTAACATTATCACTGCCAGTAAAAGCACAAAGCACTTTTTCATACATCATTCTCCTAATTCTGTTATAAATTTTAGATCTTTTTTATGTTAATGTTTTGAAATTAGTTTGCAAATTTCTCCATGTTTGCAATGAACATATATGCCAACTATAATAAACGGATTAAGCATATGGTCAATTTCGAGCTTCGTTTAAAACATCAAGCACTACAGGATTAAATGTTATAACCGTAGCATCTGATATTCCTAAAAAAGAACCTGGATATATTTCCTCAATACTCATCGGAAGATATATAAGTTTTAAATTTTTGCAGTCATAAAATGCCCTTGACCCGATTGATTTTACTCCCTCCGGAACAATGATAACTTCAATCATTTCTTCTTGGCGAGGGGATAGGTAACCAAATGCCCAGGCATCTATAGCTACAACTCTTGACGAATCCATCCCATCCCTTGCGTATGCACTTTTTATGTTACGGGGGATAACAACAACTTTTTCCGCTCCCTCATATGAAAGGATTTCTCCACCTTTGAGCTCTGTGTCTTCGTTCCAATATGTATACGGTAAAAAACTCCAATCTTCTCTGTTCCATGGGAAATAAACACCCATTACAAGCTTTATAACCGTGTTCAACAGAAACAACATAAGAAACACAATTAAAGCCACCTTCAGTTTAGGATGCTTTTTTAAGAATTCCAAAACACCTATCATAAATTACCTCCTCTGTTAACTCAGCAATCACAGTATATACAGCTATCAAA
>CAZHZL010000204.1:0-466 GCA_964537245.1 uncultured Oscillospiraceae bacterium | reverse complement strand
GTCTTGCCGATATTCTCGGACATTCGAGTGTTAATACGACGAGGATTTATACGATGGAAACGGGCGAGGTGCATAAGAGGCAGATCGAGAAGTTAGGATTACTGTATTCTACATAATGTAAATTATGTTGTATATGTAAAAATATAGAATTTTAACATTACTATCAATAGGTCATATTTTATCATAAATCGAGGTTTTTGTCAATGATTTGTGCCAGTTGTACATACTTCGACGGTTCGAATTCACAATTAAGACATAGTTTGATGAGACTAACAACAAATTCAAGTGTTTTTGGTTTTGTTCGTGTGTATAAAAGTCTTTAACAAAAGAATGCTTTTGTGATGTTTTTCTCTTATTGTCTGTTTTTGTTTTACATATACAACATAATTTACATTATGTGTAATAATTATATTCTATTCAGAACAGTAAAATTGCAACTACAAATTCTTTTGATAGCTGTATATAC
>CAZHZL010000203.1:0-1687 GCA_964537245.1 uncultured Oscillospiraceae bacterium | reverse complement strand
GCTCGGCCTGCGTCGGAACAGAGAGCGGCATGATCCGATACATGTATGTGCAGGACCTGGCGGCAGATGATCCCGGCACCGATCTGGTGATCGCCCGCCTGACATGGAGGCCGGCGGCAGCAGAAGACGCCCCGGATTATACCGGAACACCGGAAGGAGAAGAAGAAGCTGAAGAAGAAACCGGAGAAGAAATCCGGGGAACAGCAGAACATGTCTTTGTGACGATGGAAGACGGGGAAGACGAAGCAGACGAAGAAGAATCCACAGACGGGACACTGCTTACGAAACACGTACAGGTAAAAGGGACCGGATACAGCCTGATCATGCAGTACGGTCCGGAAGCCGATATTCCGGAAGATGCCGAAATAGAAGCGATTCCGCTTTCGGAGCAGCATGAAGATTATGAAGAATACAAAGACCGGGCTCTCCGTGCGGTAGACGGGCAGAGCGAACACACGCCGAACCTGCTGGGACTGTTCGACATAACCATTTATGACACCGAAGGAAACGCCGTCGAGCCGCTGGCTCCTGTCACGATCACGGCCGATTTTGGCGGTGCACTGGAAGAAGCCGAAGACGTGTATGCCGTCCATTTTGTAGACAGCAGCGCTTCCGCCGATGCGGAGGACATCGCCGCAGGCGAAGTCGCGCCCGCCGCCAGCGCAGAAATGGAAGTGATCGAAGCAGAAAATACGGGAGAAACGACTACGTTTGAAACAGCTGGCTTTTCTGTATTTGCGATCGTGTATACGGTGGACTTCCACTACGAAATAAATGGGAAAATGTACGAATTCAGCCTTCCCGGAGGGGGATTTGTGTCTCTTGAACATGTAGTGGAAGTGCTGGGTATACTTGATGGTACAAACTTTGAAGATACAGAGGCCTTTTTGGCGGAAGTGGCGGATGTAGAGTTCAGCGATCCGACGCTTGTGAAGGTTACCAAAAATGAGGAAGGCGACGACTGGACACTGGAGAGCCTGCAGGCGTTTGACACCGAGGAAAGCCTCACCATCACCATGAAGAATGGGGATGTGGTCACGGTGAAGGTGACGGATGACCAGGAGGAGTCGTACACGCTGAATCTGTACGGATATAATCTGGGTGCCTACTATAAGCGTTGGACAACGACATCGACTTCTGCGTCATACAGAGCGAACATGATCGGATATCCGTCGATGATTGCCGGGTATGATGAGATTATGGAGAAGCTGACGTTCGATAGTATAGAAGCACTGAAGAATGTTTCTTTTACGTTCTCTTCGGATGGATTTGATCTGGAGAGTTTGGGTTTTGTTCAGACAGAAAAGAACACCTATGCCGGGTTCTGCTATGACATGATCGGCTTCGTGCCGGTCTACGGCAGTGAGATCGAAAGCCTTAGCACTACAGACGCATACTTCCAGCAATATGTAGCAGAGACGGAGGAAGCCGCGCAGGCAATTGTCACAGCAAATAACGGCGTGTTCTACGGGGAGAAGCCCTCAGATGAGATGCTTGTCGCACTCGCTGAAAAAGGCTCCCTGGCGATCGTCTGGCAGCAGCGCGATCCGGCAAGGTTTACGAACATCGCTTCGATTTCCAAAAGCCTGCCGTCATCCTCTCTGCAGGCGCAGACGGATACATTGCTGCGGTTTAATATGTCGCTGACCAGCCTGCAGGTGGATACCATCTCGGATTATACGATTCC
>CAZHZL010000202.1:0-1690 GCA_964537245.1 uncultured Oscillospiraceae bacterium | reverse complement strand
TATTTGGAGTTCATTTTCCACTTTTTTTGTCACCCATCAATTGTATCATAACATTACAAAAGCATAAAAATTATACTTTTAAAAATATAAGGCTATACTAATATCACACAGCGAATTGAAACGAGGTATAATTGATGAACAAAGTTGTTATATGCGGAGTAAATACCCAGACATTACCGAAGCTCACAAACGAACAAAAGGAAAAGCTTTTTGAGCGAATACAAAACGGAGATAACGAGGCAAGACAGGAATTTATAAACGGAAATCTGAGATTAGTGCTGAGCGTAGTAAAAAAATTCACCAACAGAGGTGAACAAGCAGACGATTTGTTTCAGATTGGGTGTATAGGACTTATAAAAGCACTGGATAATTTTGATACAAGTCATAATGTTAAATTTTCAACATATGCCGTTCCGATGATAATAGGCGAAATAAGAAGACATCTCAGGGATTCAGGGGCAATAAAGGTGAGCAGATGCTTGAAGGACATCGCATACAAATCTTTAAGCGCAAAAGAACGACTCACAAATACGCTGGGACACGAGCCTGATTTTTATGAAATTGCAAAAGAAATTGACGCAGACCCAAAGGATGTTATGACTGCATTGGAAGCAATATGCGACCCCGTTTCATTATATGACCCGATATACAACGACGGCGGTGATGTTATTATGGTTATGGACCAAATCTCCGACAGAGAGGATAAAGAGGACAAATGGACCTCTGAGCTTACAATATCGGACGCCATAAATAAGCTTGGCACAAAAGAAAAAAAGATTCTGACAATGCGTTTTTTTCAGGATAAAACTCAAATGGAAATCGCCTCTGAAATCGGTATATCTCAGGCACAGGTTTCAAGACTTGAAAAAAATGCACTCATATCTATGAAAAAATATATAAAATTTTAAATAATTACGGGAAGTACAGATATATTTTGCACTTCCCTTTTATTTATAGATTAATTCTTTTATTTTGTTGAATACTTCTTTAGGCTTTCTTTCGTACTCTTCCAACAAAAATTTTTCTTTTGTGTTATTAATATCATTTATAATAACTAAGCTGTTTTCAGATACTTTGAGTGAATAGGTTTTGTTTATTTTATATACGCAACTATTATCCAAAGCTTCATTCATTTTATACATAAGACGGAAATGTGACGGAGAATTAATTTCAAACAGCTGATATGTATATGTGCAATTCTCCAACAAAAATTTATTAACGAATAAAGGCTGCCCGCCTGTTGTACCTTTTGTTATAACGGGATTTATAAGCTTATTCCACTTTTTAACTTTAAAGTAGTAATAAAGCTCTTCGCCGTTTGTTTTATTTCTTGAAACAGGAATATCTTTTCTTTTTACTTTTGATATTTCAGAAACCTCTCCGCAGAATCTGATACCGTATTTACTGTATATATCTCCTTCATAAAGTGCAATATAATTAATTGGAAAATTCTCTTTAGAAATATATTTTTCAGGTGCATAATAACATTTTTGTTCAATATTGTATTTTATTTGCTCAGGCGTGCGTACAGTTCCGATAAGTACATCTTTTACTGACCAGTCAACCTTTTCAAGTTCCTCTTCCAACTCATAAGAAAGATATATGTTTTCAGAAGCATTTTTCTTTCGCTTTTTGAATATTCTTTTTATTATATACGAAAATTTTTTAATCATAACTGTGACCTTTTTAA
>CAZHZL010000201.1:0-1698 GCA_964537245.1 uncultured Oscillospiraceae bacterium | reverse complement strand
CTTTTTCTTCTTTGAATGTAACCGTACCTGCATCTAATTTTGATATCTTTAACAGAGTGGTTATAAGCCAGTCAATACGGGACAGCATACCGTAAAGTTCGTGTGTAAGCTCTTGTCTGCGCTCATCGGTGAGATTTGGCGCCGACAATAATTGCACAAGCAGATTTATGGATGTCAGAGGTGTCCGTATTTGATGAGAGATATCTGCAATTGAATCGGCAAGGTATTTCTTATCATTTATTAAATTGTTTTGTTGTTCACGCAGTCTTACCGTCATTTTATATATTTCACTGTGAAGAATAGCCAATTCTCCCTCAGAATAGTTTTCAAGGGATATTGTGTTATCTCCGTGTAAAACCTTGTTTATATCACTTGCAAGTGAAGCAATTCTTTTATATCTCTTATATGTGCTGATATAATAAATCAAAATAAATAGAGCGGAGAAAACCAACGCAACCATTCCAGCTCGTTCATCAATTAAGTAAGATATTATTATAGATGAAAAAGTAACAATGATTTGTAAAATCAGCGTTTTTCGAACTTCTTTATTTTTTAGTAAATTTATCATAATTCCACCTTATATCCTATACCGCGCATTGTCAGAATAATTTGTGGATTGGCAGGATCATCTTCTATCTTCTCTCTAAGCCGTTTGATATATACTGTAAGAGTATTATCATTAACATATTCTCCGGCAACATCCCAAATTGCATCAAGAAGTTGATTTCGGGTAAGTACGATGCCACGATTATTTATAAAAACAAGTAAAAGACGATATTCTAATGCAGAGAGGAATAGGTCTTTGTTATTCTTCAGTGCCGTTCCTTTTTCTGTATCGACAATCACATCGCCAAGCTTAACAGTTTTACCTGTGTTACCTGTAAGCCTTAGAACATTTTTGATTCTCGACACAAGTTCTCTTGGACGGAAAGGCTTTGGAATATAATCATCTGCGCCAAGTTCAAATCCCGTAACCGTACTGAACTCATCGCCGGATGCAGTAAGGAATATGACGGGGATATCATATTCAGCTTTAATGGCCTTGCAAGTAGCAAAACCGTTGCCTTCTGCTAATGATACATCAAGCAAAACAAGATCTGCTTTTTCTTCTGATAGTAAATCTAACGCTGCCGTTTGTCCGGTAACACTTTTTACTATATAGCCTTCGTTATTGAGAAATTCTGTTAAATTGGCAACAATGGTCTTATCGTCTTCAACCAATAATATCTTCGTCATTATCTCACATCCTTTTTTGCCAAATACAATTATAACACATATGGTCTGATAAAACAATGAAAGTGACATTTTAGTCACAATAATAATTGTAATTCTATAACACCTAGTTTATATACCAAAATCGTCCCCTTTACAAATATATTACTTTATGATATACTACTATATAGAACATATCGTTAAAAACTAAAGGGGGATGTTTATGAAAAATACGTCTAATATCATTGCGATTTATTCACGAAAGTCTAAATTCACAGGTAAGGGCGAAAGTATTGGTAATCAGGTTGAACTTTGCCGTGAATACATACGAACTCATTATGGTGATGAAGCCGCAGAAAAAGCAGTAGTATTTGAGGATGAAGGATTTTCGGGCGGAAACGTCAACCGCCCTGCCTTCAAAAAAATGATGGCTCATATTGAGCGTGGAGAATTTAAGGCACTTGTGGTTTACCGTCTTGACCGTGT
>CAZHZL010000200.1:0-1710 GCA_964537245.1 uncultured Oscillospiraceae bacterium | reverse complement strand
TTCCGCAGATTGAACATATTTCTTTTTCTTTCATAATTTTCTATTTTCCTTTCTTTTTTAATATTCCGATGCTAACAACATTGTTGAATGTTCACCATCATCAATTACGAAAATTTTCCCAATAAAAACAGAAGCATCCGCTAAAGTTAGCAGATACTCCTGTTTGTACTCAGGTTGCTCCTGAATGTGTGTAATTTTCTGTTTTCCGTCTTCAAGCGTTAACTCAAACACCTGAAGGTAATCTTTTGGTGGGAGCATTTTCTCAATGCATTGCCACATAAAAAGCTGAAGGAGTAAACTCACCTGCGAGCTTACTCCTTTGGTAATAAATTTTTTGTTTTTGAACATTTTTTCATTTCCACCCTCTTTATATATTTTTCTATGAACCGATGCCAATCGGAGATATGTCATGCATATCCATAGGTATAATATATGAGTGAAAATTAAAAAAATTTCAATATTAGTGTTTATTATTTGACTAAAGAAAAATTCTGCTATACGGGTTTTCCATTTATAATAGTTTTGCAGATATTTATATCTTTATCAAAAATAACTATATCTGCATAATAATCAGGAAATATATCTCCGATATTTTTAAGACCAAGTATTTTTGCAGGAGTGGTCGAAGCCATTTTAACAGCGTCAGTAAGGGGAACTTCAGCAAGCTGTACCATATTTCTGACCAATCTATCGCAGAAAGCTACG
This sequence comes from uncultured Oscillospiraceae bacterium, assembly GCA_964537245.1. GTDB lineage: Bacteria > Bacillota > Clostridia > UMGS1840 > UMGS1840 > UMGS1840. Next base: position 1,005 of record CAZHZL010000200.1, on the reverse strand, counting down.
CTTCCTGCAAAGGCACTTCTGTCGGGCAGCTTTGCAACTCCGTCTTCAATTATAACTTCAAGTCCGTCTTTTAAACCGCCAAGAATGCTTTTACCGTCAGGCATTCCCGCACCTCTCATTGAATCGGTTATAAGTGAGATTTTATCAGCACCTTTGATTTTATACACAAGCTTTAATAAATCAGCAGGAAGATGTACACCATCTGCAATTATTTCAACCGTCATATCGTCATTAAGATATGCTTCTTCAACTATTCCTGCATATCTGAAAGCGTTTTTGCGGTGGACTGTGCTTGTGCTGGAATATAAATGTGTAACATGAGAAAATCCATTTTCAAATGCCTTTCTCGCAGTTTCGCTGTCGGCGTCGCTATGACCTATACATGGAAGAACATTGTGATTTTTCATATATTTCCCAAATTCTTCCGAGCCGTTAAGTTCAGGCGCTCCTGTCCAGCGAATTATTGAATCTGTCATAGAAAGTATTTCTTCGTATTCATTTTTATCAAAATCACGGATTTGTTTTTCGTCTTGCGCACCTTTTTGGGACGGTGCAAAATATGGACCTTCTAAATGTAATCCTAGAAATTTTGCACCACCTGTATTGTCTTTTACTTTTTCATAAATTTCAATGGCTTTTTTCATACTTTCCTTAGTGCTTGAAGTGAGGGTGGGGACGATTGAAGTTGCACCGTGTTTGGCTACCTCTTTTGCTATTTCTTTGTATGCTTCTTCTGTGCAGTCTAAAAAATCATAATTTTTAGCACCGTGAATATGTATGTCAATAAAACCCGGAGCAGCATATTTTCCTTGTGCGTCAATTTCAACATCAAAGGGAAGTGCTGTATTTGTTAAAGCTAAAATTTTCTTATCTTTTATATATACATCTGTTTTTAATTCTTTACCGTCGGTAATTACAATACCGCCGCTTATTTTTGTAATCATTGAAATTTTCTCCTTATAAAAGCGAACTGCTGTCTTTATCGCAGTATAAAATTGAGTTTTC
>CAZHZL010000199.1:0-1724 GCA_964537245.1 uncultured Oscillospiraceae bacterium | reverse complement strand
AAATTTACGTCCCGTCATTCGCGGAGACAAAACTTTCGAGTGAATGATATTCTAAGCGTCATTCACGCTATTTACACACTAAGAGTATTACTACTCCTACTTTTATTATACTCATTCTAACGAAGAATGGAATATGCATGATTTACAAAATTACAAAATTACATTTGTGAAATGTAAACAAATTTGCAAATCACTTTGTTTACTATATATTTTATTTATTTTTTTGTCAACTACTTTATCTGTTATTAGAATGAAAAATTTTTACTAAAATTTATATAAGCCTCTATTTATATATTATTTTTATTTCTTCTATTATATCGTTGTTATCAAAACTACAACTATCTATATTTGTTAATCCAGTTGATATATCATGAGATTTTTTTTAAACAAGATAATATGCGATGATAACTCCGGAAGATATTATAGATGCAATTATTAAGGTTTTTATAACAAAAGATGCTGTTATCATTATTATCCTCCTTTTATTTTATGGGCTCATGCACTGTTTTGCAATTTTTAACATATTCTGATTTGGAGTCCATTCTTTATAATTTATCAAATTCCCAAAATAATACGAATCCACCCCAATAGAAAACCTGTCTTTTGCTACATAAAGAAGTGTATTTTCCACGGAATCATCTGGGTACAGAATCGAAAAATCCAGCCATTCATTTAGGTTTTCATCATCATCTACAACATATCTGTAATTCGTAGCCCGAAGCAAATATCCTTCGTTGTTTTCTACATAGACATGTCCTTTTATTTTGCTGTCCTTTAGCTTTATACCTAATTTGATAAGATGTCTATACAATGTAGTATTTTTTCTTATTATCATATGATACAGTGGAAACCCTGAGAAACTATAAAGTAAGTACCATGGAATATTATAAACTGTTGCATCAATATAATTATATGCACGAACGGATGCATAGTTTTCAGCAAGCATTTCCGCCATCTTTGTGTTTATATAAATGCCTGTTTTTTTCTGCAGTAAATAAACAGCCTTATCATAATGTTCCCTTGCAATCCTATACAGTTCCTGTCTTTGCGGTTCTTCTGTTTCGGAAATATATTCCTTTATATAATCAGACTTCTTCTTGTGGTAAGGGCAATGTATGTATTTGTATTCATCATATGGGACCACATTTGGAATGTCGATACCCTTTGCATGTCTGGCATGGGGTGTTGTATCAATTTTTTTATAAATTCCAAGAATAACCACTGGATTATCACATTGTGGACAAAGTGCCAGATGTTTTATATCTCCGTCAACCTGTATTTTATAATCCTGATTATCTCCTACCCTCTCTTCGTATTTTATCTTAAAATCTTTATCCTCAATAGATAAAACCTGCTCATAACCAGTTGTAAATTTAATTACTTTCATGGTGCCTGCTCCTTATGAACGTACATCTTCTTCTGTAAATTCTACCATACGGATATCGTTTCCGTAAAGCGCAGACATTTGCAGCCACCATTTTTCACCGATTTTTGGGATTTCCCCCATTTTTTCAAGCAGTCTTAAACTGATTAAAAGGTCTTTAAATCCTACTAAAAAGATGGTTTCCCCTTGTTTCATTTTGAAATAATATTGGTCTCTTTCGGGAAGGAAACCGCCTTCTGACTTAAAAGTTTCATTATCTTTTACTGCTTCCCCTGTGAGGGTAGCGATTTTACTGTTATCGAAATTGCTCATAAAACTCCTTTTATTTACTTTTAGACCT
>CAZHZL010000198.1:0-1785 GCA_964537245.1 uncultured Oscillospiraceae bacterium | reverse complement strand
TTGTCATTTTAGACATACGAAGATTATCTCCGTTATATGTATAATGAGTTGATGTCCCGTCAGCGGCGGTAAATGTTGTTAAGTTATTAACTGCGTTATATGAACAGCTTACCACAGATTCGTCAACCTGTCCACCCTTTGTTTTTGTTAATGTGTTTCCGTTTGCATCATATGTAAATGCTGTGTTTACTGTTAATGCATCGGTGATGCCTTCTCCCGTTCCGCTGATTAACTCCTGTTGCTGAAGCAGGCGGTTGTTTGCATCGTATGTATAATTTACGCTGTGTCCTGTGACAGCAGTAACACTGTAGGCATTTCCTTCTGATTCATACGGATATTCATATCCTGACGGGTGGGTGATTGACTTCGATGATATATTTCCGTTTGCGTTAAACATATATGACGTGCTTGTTCCGTCGGGGTAGGATTCACTTGTAAGTCTTCCCAAAGCATCATATGTATACGTCGTTGTTGTATTTGGATTTATCAATGTTGACGGAGTAGATTTTGGACGTGGGACATGAGGGGACGGTTCTATTGTGCGATTAAAGGGTGACATGAGGGGATTAGGTGACACAAGAGAACCGTCCCCTTGTGTCGCCTCATAAAAGAGGGTGGGTGTCAAGAGAACCGTCCCCTTGACACCTCGTATGAATCATATTCGTATGTTACATCTTCACCTGAAATACAACTTTATCACTTCTTTAAGATTTTCATTTAGATCAAAAAGACAATCAGCAATATAAATTCTTTCATCATCTTTCATAATATAATACGAATGTCCTTCCAAACAGTCATACCACAAAGGAATTCTATCCATTAAATATACATACATCATATGGTCGTTATACTCCTCAGCGAAAGTAACGTCGAGAGCTGATACACCATATTCATCCAAATATTTATAATATACACTTTCAACCTTCCTTCCAAAAGAAGCCATTATATAAAGCTCTTTCATTCTTTCATCATAACTTATTACCGATAAATCCGTGTTATACTGTTTACATAGTGTTTCGATGTGATGATAGTTTCCTATTTCTATAAATGCGGTAAAAGGTTCGTTTTCTTCAATGAAGTATTGTTTTTTGATTCCTGTTTCATCAACTAAATGTTCTTCATATAATTCAATATTTAATGCACCGTAAGGTTGTTTTTTAGGCTCAATAATTGTTTGTTCAGAGATTTTAGAGTCATTTTCTGGCTTATCATTTTTCGCTGCATAAAACCAAAAACAAAATAGAGATATAAAAATAACTGACAAAACAATAAAAAATGTAATTTTAAAACTCTTTTTCATAATTAATTTACCTCACTTGTTATACTTTCGTGCCGCATTTAGTAATTTTGCTATCCCCTTAAACTCTATTCCTATACTAGGCGGATCTCCTACATTTTTATAATATACCTTAAACCCTTTAGGATTTCCTTGAGAAGACTTGAGAGAAAAATATTTTTCGCCTGACACTGTGTACTTGATATGAGGTTGGACTTTATAATCTGAAGCTACCACTCGACGAGCATTAACATTTTTCGCAAACTCATTAGCTAAACATGTATCATTTTTATTCGGTTCTCCTATTCTACAAGATGCAAAAATGAGCGTATCCATTTCACGCGTGTTTGTGAGTTTATACATATCGGTAATATAAAACCTAGTTTTATCACTCTCATCTTCTTTTTTTGAAAAAGAAAGTACCTCTGGATTGCCATGGCACAATATAACGACACCATCAATTGGGTTGCCATTTCTTCCTAAATCATTCCATTTTTTTACAAATGAGG
>CAZHZL010000197.1:0-1793 GCA_964537245.1 uncultured Oscillospiraceae bacterium | reverse complement strand
CGCCTCTTTTTTCAAGAAATTTAAAAAACTCACTATAAAGTGGTATAAATTCTGTGCACGAAATCATAGGTTTCCCTCCTGTTTTTATTTGGTAGCAATTTTTACTACTGCATTCTTAATTTTTTTATCTTCGATTAAGCTCATTATTGGAATATGCGCATCTTCCGGGAAAACTATGCAAAAGTCGCCTTTTTTCATAGGGATTTTTGTTATACTTCCTTTAAATAGCTGATAATCGTCTTTTTCGATATATTCAGTAGTAGGTGTAAGTTCCTTTATATGCGAATATCCAAGAGCTGCATCGCCATCAATAACAAAATGTATATCAATAAAATTTCGGTGAGCCTCAAAAATTTTTATTTTTCCTTCAGGCAAAAAATCGGAAGTAACAGGATTGCTTACCACTATACGCACATTTTCGCTTTCATAATTTTCACATTTATCATATGTTAAATTTTTTAATACTTCGAACGCTTCTTTGAAGTGAGGGTGCACACCATAATATTTTTCAGCATCATTTATATTTCCGGTAATCATTTTCGTAAAGCTCCTTTAATTTTATTTCTAAAGATTATTTGCATTGTGCCAAAATATTTTTTTGTGAATTAGAAACATTTTCAAAACACAGGCCTGACGGATAGCCATAAGATTTTCTACAACAATATGCCACATTGGAATTTAGAGATAGTCATCTTGATTCAGCCAATAAAATCAACTACTTAAAGAAATCTCTCTTCCTCTTCTTGAGCAAACATGATAGTCGCCTCCCTGCATACAGCGTTCAGTACCAATTCGTTACACTCATGTGTTTTATTCACCTTTACGCACAAACCAACGTATAGCATGCCTTGAAAACGTTCGTTTTATTTTAAGGCTATACGGATCATAAAAAAGACCTGCAACATATCCGTCACTTCTTACTATAGCCCATCCGAAATCCCAGTTATGACTTTCATATTTCATTGGGATTTGAGGGATAACTCTTACAAAAGGTCTGGTTTCACTTATCATATAACCAGTTTTCTATCAAAGTTCATACATATAGTATCATCATTCCACGTGTTGGCGTTATCGTAAGATATAAGTGCTCTTCCGCACGTTTCTCCGGTTATGTTTCCATCCCAATCAGGAAATCCTGTTATTGGAGTAATTATTGTGCCGTTTGAAAGAACAAGAGGGGGAGCGGATGCTTCAACATGATTTCCCCATACACATTTTATTTCTTTAGGTTTTGACCATGTTATGCCATTATTGTCAGATATTGAATAAAAAACAAAATCATCCAGTAGTCCTCCGGTCTCGGGATTGCCAATGGGTTTTTTAGTATCTTCCCTGTAAAAAGCATATCCAATTGCCAAAAGTTTACCATCGGGAAGGAGACTTGCCTTACAACAATCGCTGTATGGAATTTTGACATCTGATTTATCAAATAGCTTTTTTGGATCTGACCAAGTTGCACCGTTATCATCTGAAAAAGATATGTAGCTTGTCTGATCCACGCTTTCAAATGCTTCTCCAACAACATATACAGCTGCCAGCCTGTTGTTGCGGCACTTTGTAAGAAATGGAAAAACTGCTTGTCTGCTGCATAACTGTGGTAATTTGTTTTCATAAATAATATTTAGCTTACCCAGTTTCATATTTTCCTCCAACACTTCAAAATAAATTCTATATTTAAAATTCCCCTATTTTCTCCATTGTATCTTTCATAACCTGCTTTGCTTCATCTGTTATCGGCAGGCAGTAATCCTGATGAAAATCACCTTCGCATCCTAATAGATTCATACAATGTG
>CAZHZL010000196.1:0-1816 GCA_964537245.1 uncultured Oscillospiraceae bacterium | reverse complement strand
TTTTTCTTAATATTACTAACTTAGAGTGCTTTTCTTACTTTTTCCGCAAACTCTAAAACGCAATTTTTTAATAAAAAAACACTTTATATTTATATAAGATAAGGAAGGTTTACTGTGACATCAATTAATCCGATTTATAGAACAAATTATTTACAAGCTCAGACTTTTAAGGCAAATAAAACAGAAGCTTCCATGCCGATAACGAATTCTGTTACAGATCCGAATCTTACTTTCAGGGGAACTGAAGCTTTAAGAGCATATAATTACAATTTAATAAACAAGAACAACGATTTTGATATTCCGACAATTGAAGCAATCCAAATACCTGAAGATATTACGAAAATAGAAGGGAACCCTATTTATAATTCTAAAGGGGAGTTAGGTCTTGTCGAAAAAATCGTGGGTGATAAAAAGTACATATACCATGCCGGAAAAGAACATTGTATTGAAGTCTACAACGAAGACGGTGAAAAAATAAAAGAACAGCATTGTTTTACAAATCTCAATAACGAAAAAATGCTTATCGTAAGAGAATTTAAAAACGGAGATAAAGAAGTATTCTCATCCGGTTATATTTCGGAAAACGGCAAGGATTTTGAATTATTTGATAAATCAAAAAAGATTAATTATCCGGACGGATCAGATAAAGAATTTATACATTACGTTAAGGAAAAATACTATGATGTAATTGAACGTTCTAATATGAAAAATACAAACTGGCTATTTGACAGAAGTATTAACTATGACGAAGACAAAAACATTAAAAGTATTGTAGAGCACTCTTCTGACAAAGACAGCTACAAAGAAATCCAATATAAAAACGGTATACCGTATGCTATAGAAACAAAAGAAACAAAATCCATAAAAAATGATATGGGTAAATATTTTATGGATGATCCGGACTTAATACCATCTTTGCCAACAGAGATTCCTGAAAATCCGGAAAAACTTGAAGGAAAGAAAACATACTTTTCTAACGGAGTAGTAGAAAGCAATACCGTCAATGAGAACGGTAAAATAAAAACATACCATTTTGACTATACCGGAAAATTAAACAGAATTGTTGAAAAAAATAAAACCACATATACTTTGGATAAACTACAAAAGATTACAGAAACCAACGGAAAAGAAGAAAAAACCACATTCCTCTCTGAGAACGGCTATGTTTCAATAGAATACAAAAATGGAAATATTGAAAAGAGAATTTCCTTTATGGACGGTAAAATCAGAGATTATGATTATATTGAAAACGGCAAAGGCAAAATGTATACATTTAGCCAAGACGGTAGCCTTAGAGAAATCTCCGATTTTGATAGAGAATACTATTAAGGATTGTTCTGAAACTTAATCTGAAGAACTGCTGACTATTATAGCTTTTTAACCATTTCTTCAAGACAAATCTTAACATGCGCATAGTTCAATCCGCCTTGCATATACGCTACGTAAGGCGCTCTCATCGGTCCGTCTGCTGAAAGCTCAATAGTTGAGCCCTCAATAAAAGTTCCGCCTGCCATAATAACTTTATCCTCATATCCCGGAATGTTTTCAGGAATCGGTGTTACATAGCCATTAACAGGCGACAAGCTCTGAATTGTTCTGCAGAACTGTTCTAAATGTTCAGGAATGCCAAAAATTATATTTTGGATAATATCAGTACGAGGTTCGTCATGTTTTGGATATGTATCAAACCCGATATCTTCAAAAACTTTTGCCGCTAAAACTGCCCCCCTAACGGCCTCTGAAACAATTGAAGGTGCCATAAACAAACCTTGAAAAATCAATCTGTGCTGATTAAACATTGCACCGCCTTCACTTC
>CAZHZL010000195.1:0-1823 GCA_964537245.1 uncultured Oscillospiraceae bacterium | reverse complement strand
GAGTAGCAGAATTTAGGGAAAAGCAAAAACGTAACGATTTAGAAAAAATCCTGTAAACCCGCATTGTTAAGCCATTTTTTGGACTTTTGCTGAATATGGTGAAACTCAGAAAATGGCTTAACTAAGCCATTTGTTTGAAAATAGCTGGACGCTAAAGGGAGAAAAAATTTAGAAACTCCCAAATATTTAAAGGATAGAAGGTAAAATTTTGATTCAAGTAAGCAAAGAAGAATCAATGGAAATTAGAAAAAGATTTCCGCAAACACATATTCACATCACCAGTAAACAGACAAACCATAAGCGTTACTGGGTTGAAGAGAATGGCGCGGTGAAAAGATATCTCCGCGAAAAGAGGGGAGTGGCCGCTCGTGGTTGATGTGAAAAAACGAGCTGGTGAAAATGAGCGTCAGTATCTCTGGCGTATCGGACAGGCTATTGATAAAGGAGAAATTTCTTCTTGGAAAGAAGCAGCCCCAATTATTAACGGAGAATGGCGCGAAGACGAGTCCGAATGGAGAGACGAAAGCGCTTATCGCAAACCTTATCAATATGCGCGAGCATTCTATGAGGACGTTTTCAGTGGGTTTGTGAATAACCAATATAAAGACGAGCTTGAAGAACAGAAGCTTGCAATTCAAAAAGAACGCATGCGCCTATTTGACCAGCGCAGAGAATTTAATACGCTCGTAAGAAAAGAAGCTCGTACGGAGCATCTTTATGAAGTTATTCGTGAGGTCGCCGAAAAAATGAATGAAGAAAAACCGCTGGAAATCAATGGATTTTCAGAAGTTTTTGAGACCAAGAAAGAAGCTGTGCTTTGTCTCGCCGACTGGCACTATGGTATGGTGACCGATAACATCTGGCAGAAATATAATCCTAACATTTGCAAACAACGAGTTCGTGAACTTGTAACTAGAACAAAAGGATATTTGAAAACCCACGAAGTATCGAAGTTGCACGTGGCGCTGCTCGGAGATTTTGAACACGGTGCCATTCATTCAACTTGCAGAGTTGCTTCAGAAGAAAATACTGTAGACCAGCTTATGCACGCAGCGGAATTGGTAGCAGAGGTAATAAACGAATTGTCTTCTTGCGTAGAAGATGTATATGTTTATTCTACATACGGTAACCACATGCGTACTATCCAGAATAAACAGGATAGCACTCATTCCGATAATATGGAGAAGATTCTTCCTTGGTGGCTTGCAGAGCGTTTCGATAAAAGGGTTGACATTCATATGGTAGACGCCGATTATAAAGAATTTATTTGGTTTAAAGTGGCTGGGTATAATATTTGCTGCACCCATGGCGATCTTGACAATTTTAAAGATTTGGGAGTTACGCTTAACACTCTCTTTACTAAGAAGTTTGGAGAAACTATTGATTATACTTTCTCTGCAGACAAGCATCATCTTGAAGAACTCGACCGTTACGGCATTGAGAGTGTGCTCATACCTCCTCTTTGCGGAACAGATGATTATGCTAATGAGCACCGACTTTACTCCAGCGCCGGTCAGTCGCTGTTTATCTTTGACCCGGAATACGGGAGAGAGACAACTTATAATATAAAATTCAAAAACTGAAAGGTTAAACAGGTTATTTAATGGCAGATATTGGCGAGCCTATTGTAATTGTAAATGAAGTTCCTTCTGTTTCGAAGGATGAAATGTTTATGGAGGATCTCGAAAAAAGAAAACTTTTTCTCGAAGGTGAAATAAACGAAGAAACCTTTAGACAGGTTGGATATTACATACTTAAATTCAATGAGGAAGACAAAGATATTCCAGTAGATAAAAGAAAACCGATAAAGCTTTATGTTTGTT
>CAZHZL010000194.1:0-1898 GCA_964537245.1 uncultured Oscillospiraceae bacterium | reverse complement strand
GTTATGTATAAAAGTGATGTATTCCAGTCATTCCATTTTCCCAAAACTGTAAAGAGGGCAATTGTAGCAAGCGATGGTTTGGAAAGAGGAAGCATAATAGAAAAATAAATTTTAAGTTCACTTGCACCGTCTATGTATGCAGATTCTATAAGTGCTTCCGGAATGCTTTTATAAAAGGTTCTTATAATAAACATATACCAAACGCTCACAAGTCCCGGAATTATATAAATCCATATTGTGTTTCCAAGATGAAGATACTGTGTATTAAGAATATATGAAGGAACCATTCCTCCCCCGAAAAGCATAGTGAAATAAAAATAGAAATTGAAACCCTTTCTCCATACAAAGCATCTTCTGGAAAGCGGATACGCTCCCATACTTATAACAAGCACAGATAAAAAAGTTCCCAAAAATGCCTGAAAAGCAGTAACTCCGTATGCAGTCAAGATAGTTTGCGGATTTTTAAATATAAAAGCATAAGACGAAGTATCCCACCCTCTCGGAAATACCGAATAGCCGAGCTTATTTATGAGCATTTCATCAGAAAAAGAAATACTTATAAGCATAAGCATAGGAATTATACAGCTTAAGCTCAATATAATAAGAATCAAATTTAATACAAAAGTTCCAAAAGTCAGTTTATTTTTTTTCATATTGCCACACCTCCTAAAACAACGCACTGTCAGAATCAATTTTCGATACAATTTTATTCGCCGTTACAACGGTAATAAGCCCAACAACAGACTGAAAAAGTCCAACAGCAGATGACATACCTATATCACCTATATCTTTCAAAGCTCTGAATATATATGTATCAATTACATCTGTTGTTTCATAAAGTAAACCTGAATTCATAGGTACTGAATAGAAAAGTCCAAACTCTGCTCTGAATATTCCGCCAAGAGCAAGAATAGACATCATAATTATAAGTGATGATATAGAAGGAATTGAAATGTACCATATTTTCTGAAGCTTATTTGCTCCGTCAAGCTCTGCCGCTTCAAAATATTCATGGTTTATTCCCATAAGCCCCGCATAATATACAATGAGGTCCATTCCCATGTGTTTCCATATTTTTGCAACAAGAAGTATTCCGGGCCATGCATCCGGCTTTGCATACCAGTTATAATCTTTAAAAGACGGGTTTATGTTGACAAGAATATTATTTAAAATACCTATTCTTGGATTTAAAAACGCATATACTATGTATGCTACTACAACCCACGATAAAAAGTGAGGCAATATCAAAGAGGTCTGATATATCTTAATTGCTGCTCTGCTTTTTATTTCATAAAGCACAAGGGCAAGAGTTACAGCAACAACAATACCGGCAAATATAAAAAGAAAATTAAGCCCCAGTGTATTACGGAGAATTTTCCACGCATCTGAGGATTTGAAAAAGAATTCAAAATTTCTTAAACCTACCCAAGGACTTCCGAAGATGCCGTCCTGAACATTATAATCCTTAAACGCTATTATAGCTCCCCCCATAGGAAGATAGGAAAATATAAAAACAAGAATTGCAGCCGGAAGAATAAGCGGTAAAAGCTGTAAACTCCTTCGTATTCTGTCTGACATCTGTTTTTTAATTTGTTTGTTCAATTTTTTTGTCCCCTTTCAAAAGTTAATAATCCATTGTACACATATGGTATCATACGATTTTTTATTTTACAAGGTGATTTTTTTGACATTTGGTGTATTTTTTTGCTCAACCCATTATTTAGGGATTGAAACAAAAAACGATTTGTGTTATAATTTTTTTGAGTTTAACGAAAGGATATGCTTTACATGTACAATGTAATTATTGTTGACGATGAGCAGATAATAAGAAACTTTTATTCTGATATTATAGACTGGAATTCCATTGGTTTTTCAGTAGCTTCTCTATGCAAAAACGG
>CAZHZL010000193.1:0-1902 GCA_964537245.1 uncultured Oscillospiraceae bacterium | reverse complement strand
AAAACAGCAGATAGACAAGCAGTCAAAGGAAATACAGAACAAGAAAAAACAGATATTAAAATTTCAAAAACGCATAACGGAGCTTGACAAGATTTTCAAGAGAATTTATGAGGACGATATAAGAGGTGCAATATCGCACGAAAGATTTTTGAAACTGTCTGCTGAATACGAAAACGAACAGGCAGAATTACAGAAACAGATTAAGGTTTTTGAAGAAGAAACAAACAGTTTTGACAGGCAGCAAATTGACTTTAAGCAGTTTCATGAAATTGTCCAAAAATATGTTGGCATCAAAGAACTGACGCCGACAATCGTAAATGAATTTATCAAGAAAATTATTGTTCATGCTCCCGATAAATCAAGCGGACACAGGGTACAAAAAATACAGATTATTTTTAATTTCATCGGTGAGTTTACTCCGCAAAAGGAGTTTATTCCCGATAAAAAGGAATTTCCGCAAGACTATCTTTAATCTTGCGGAATATACTTCCTTATCAACCCCGTACTTTTGAGGGAGATATTTTTTTACGAATGATACAATTTCTTTGTCTGATATACCGGCTCGCAGGTGAGATTCATTCCGAGCTTTTTGAAAACGGAATCGTCTATCTGCGAAAGAATTACCGATGAATGTGCTTCAAGTCCTTTTAATTCGGGAAGCTTATCCATTGCCTTTTTTGCGTCCTCATTTGAAAGTGCGCTCATAGATAAAGCGATAAGAGTTTCGTCAATGTGTAATCTCGGGTTGTGGTTTCCGAAATGCTCAACCTTAAGATTTTGTATCGGGTCAATTATTTCGGGTGATATAAGAAGCACATTGTCGTCAATTCCTGCTAAGGTTTTTAAAGCGTTTAATATCGCCGCGGCAGAAGCGCCCAAAAGGGAAGAGGTCTTTCCTGAAACGATTCTTCCGTCGGGAAGCTCAATTGATGTTGCAGGTGAAAAAGTTTGTTCAGCTCTTTTCAAGGCTGCCGAAACAACAGGTCTGTCCTCTGTATTTATTCCTGCCTGCTTCATTATAAGCTCAATTTTATATACTGCCTCTTTGTTTACAATCCCTTTTTTATTGTCGCACATTGCGTTGTAGTATCGGCGGATAATTTCATTTTTTGCGGCTTTTTTAACCGTTTCATCATCTGTTATGCATTTTCCCGCCATATTAACGCCCATATCGGTAGGTGATTTGTATGGACTTTTTCCGAGTATTTTTTCAAACATCGCATTAAGCACAGGGAAAATCTCGATGTCTCTGTTGTAATTTACCGTCGTTTCGCCATATGCGTCAAGATGAAACGGGTCAATCATATTAACATCGTTGAGGTCAGCAGTTGCCGCCTCATACGCAAGATTTACAGGGTGCTTAAGCGGTAAATTCCAGACAGGGAAGGTTTCAAATTTTGCATAGCCTGCTTTAACTCCTCTTTTATGCTCGTGGTAAAGCTGTGATAAACAGGTAGCCATCTTTCCGCTGCCCGGTCCCGGTGCAGTAACAACGATAAGACTTCTTTCGGTTTCAATATATTCATTTTTGCCGTAACCCTCATCGCTTACGATATGCTCGATATTTGCGGGATAACCTTCAATTGGGTAATGAAGGAACACCTTTATTCCCAGGCTTTCAAGTCTTTTTTTGAAAGCGTCGGCGGCAACCTGTCCGCTGTATTGAGTTATAACAACGCTGCCAACATAAAGGTCTATTGTATGAAAAGCGTCAATAAGTCTTAAAACATCAAGGTCATATGAAATATTATAATCGCCTCTGATTTTGTTTTTTACAATATCAAGTGCGCTTATTGCAATAATGATTTCAAGGCGGTCCTTAAGATGCATAAGCATTTTTATTTTGCTGTCAGGCATAAAGCCCGGAAGAACTCTTGACGCGTGAAAATCGTCAAAAAGCTT
>CAZHZL010000192.1:0-1906 GCA_964537245.1 uncultured Oscillospiraceae bacterium | reverse complement strand
GGAGTGAACTTTTTATTTTTTAAGAAAAGTGTCACCCATCATTGACAATTGTACATTTTCTTGTAATTTTTTTCTTTTTAACTGTTGACAAAGGGTTATGACCGTGCTATAATATCTTGGTTAAATGTGAAATTGTGTACATTTAACATAATAAAATACGCACATCATATGATTGCAGGGGCGGTGCTAGATTACCCATGACAGCTCCCCGGCAAAGTGACTATGATGGAGGTATAAAACTTTTGGAGGTGTAAAATCATGGGAGTTATTCAAATGAAGCAATTGCTTGAAGCAGGTGTTCACTTTGGACACCAGACCCGTCGTTGGAATCCTAAAATGGCGGAGTACATTTTTACAGAAAGAAATGGTATCTACATCATTGATTTGCAAAAGACTGCAAAAAAGATCGAAGAAGCTTACTATTTCGTTCGCGACATTGTTGCAGATGGTGGTACAGTTTTGTTTGTAGGTACAAAGAAACAGGCTCAGGATGCTATCCGCGAAGAAGCTGAAAGAACAGGTATGTACTTTGTAAACGCAAGATGGCTTGGTGGTATGCTTACCAACTTCAAGACCATCAAGAGAAGAATCGACAGACTCTATCAGCTTAAGAAAATGAACGAAGACGGCACAATGGAGCTTCTTCCTAAGAAAGAAGTACTAAAGCTCAACCTCGAAGAAGAACGTCTTGAGAAGTATCTTGGCGGTATCAAGGAAATGAAAGATATCCCCTCAGCAATGTTCGTTGTTGACCCCAGAAAGGAAAAGAACGCAATCGCAGAGGCTCACAAGCTTGGTATTCCTGTTATCGCTATTGTTGATACAAACTGTGACCCCGAAGAGGCTGACTACCCCATTCCCGGTAACGATGATGCTATCCGTGCCGTTAAGCTTATTGTTTCAACAATCGGTAACGCTATTATCGAGGGCAAGCAGGGCGAGCAGATGGTTCCCGAAACTTCGGAAGAAGCTTCAGAAGAAGTTTCTTTGGATATGATCGAAGAATAATCAAACTATATTGAGAAAGTGAGTGAAATATAATGGCATTTACTGCACAAGATGTTAAAACTCTTAGAGAAATGACAAACTGTGGTATGATGGACTGTAAGAAGGCTCTTGCAGAAACAGACGGCGATATGGACAAAGCTGTTGAATACCTCAGAGAAAAAGGTATCGCTACAGCAGTTAAGAAGTCCGGCAGAATCGCATCTGAAGGTCTTGTTACTTCAGCTGTTTTTGGAAATACGGGCGTTGTTGTTGAAATTAACACCGAAACAGATTTTGTTGCAAAGAACGCTGACTTCCAGAAGTTTGTTATGGATGTTGCTGAATGTATTGCAAAAACAAACCCCGCTGACGTTGAGGCACTTAAGGCTGAAAAGCTTTACGATGCACAGACAGTTGGCGAAGCTCTTACTGAAAAAATTGCTACAATTGGTGAGAATATGAACCTCCGTCGTTTTGAACGCTTTGAAGGTGTTAACGAAGCTTACATCCACGGCGGCGGTAAAATCGGCGTTTTGGTTAACTTCAAGCTTGGCGACGAAGCGAAAGCTGCTGACCCTGCATTCCGTGCTGCAGCAAAGGATGTTGCAATGCAGATTGCGGCGGTTCAGCCCAAATACGTTAAGAGCGACGAAGTACCCGCTGAAGAAGTTGAAAAGGAAAAGGAAATCCTTAAAGCTCAGGCTCTCAACGAGGGTAAGCCCGAGGCAATTGTTGACAAGATGGTTGCAGGACGTATCCAGAAATTCTATAAGGAAATCTGCCTTGTTGAACAGGCTTATGTTAAAGACGGCGATTTGACAGTTGCTAAGTTCCTTAAGAATGTTGGTGCTGAAATTGGCACAGACATCGAAGTTGTGAAATTCGCACGCTTTGAAAAAGGCGAAGGCCTAGAGAAGAA
>CAZHZL010000191.1:0-1913 GCA_964537245.1 uncultured Oscillospiraceae bacterium | reverse complement strand
TAAGTTTCGCAGAGTTCAAGCGGCTGTATAAGCAGATGAAAGCTGAGGAGGCCCGCAAGAGTTTCACCCCGGCATAAAAGGAGGAGCAGACCATGGCAAAAACCTATACCACCAAGCAGGGCGACGCCTGGGACGCTATTGCCTTTGAGGTTTACGGGGACGTGAACCTGACCGGCTGGCTTATGCAGAACAATTACACCCACCTGGAAACCTTTGTGTTTGGCCCCGGCGTCGTCCTCCAGACCCCAGATCCCCCGGAGGACACGCCGGACGCAAACACCCCGATCTGGAGGACTGAAACATGAACGCACGACACGCAACGGTTGACCTAACGTACAACGGCGTGGCGGCGTCTGAACAGATCAACCCGTACAGCACGGATTTTTCCTATACAGACCCAGCCAGCGGAGAGGCCGACAGCGTGGATATTTCGATCCATGACCGTGGCCGCCTCTGGACAACGGCGTGGTTTCCTACCACTGGCGACACCTTAAACGCTACCATTCGGACCTTAAACTGGGACGCGGGCAACCGGACCCTGCCGTGTGGCCATTTCGTCCTGGATAATTTCGATTTTCGGGGCTGGCCAATTAGCGGCACAATTTCCGGCGTGTCCGTCCCTGTTGACAGCTGTTTCAGAGAAACCGCCCGGACGAAGAACTGGGAAAACGTCACGATCCAGGAGATCGGAAAAGAGATCGCCACCCGCGCAGGGGTTTCCCTGGTGTGGGACGTTGAGGGTGAACCGTTCAAGATCACCAATGTGGAGCAGACCGAACAAACGGATTGTGAGTTTTACATGGGCCTGTGCGAAACCTACGGCCTGGCCATGAAAGTGTATTCCAACAAGATCGTGGTGTATGACCGGGAGGCGTACAAGAAAAAGGCCAGCGTGGGCACCCTTGCCCCGTCTGATCTGCTTTCCTGGAGTTGGTCCACCACTATGGCCGGAACGTACACCGGCGGAGAGTTCACATACACGGAACCCGTGACCGAGAAAGAGATCAAGGCCACGGTGGGCGGCGGCAACCGGATCCTGAAACAGTCCGGCAAAGCTGACAGCCAGGCCGACGCGGAGCGGAAGATCCAGGCGGCGGTGGACAAGGCGAACCACGGCGCCACGAAGCTGTCCGCCACCATCATGGGAAACGCCACCTTTGTGGCCTCCCAGTGCGTGGACGTGACGGGCCTGGGCCGCCTGTCAGGCAAATATTACATAGACAGTATCACGCACCGCATAGGCGGATCCGGTTACACCATGGACATGGAAATGTCCCTGGTGCAGTAAAACGCGGCGGTGGGTTTCACGGCCCCGGAGTGACGGGCGCCATATCAAGGAGGAGCGCATGGGAAACGAGATCAGGCTGGGCAAAGTGTCCGCCATCGACTACGCCGCCGGCATGGTCCGGGTGGTGTACCACGAAAAAGACGACAGCGTGACCCGCCTGATCCCATTTATCTCCGACGAATACAATATGCCGGAAGTTGGGGATCAAGTGCTGGTCCTCCACCTGTCCAACGGCGCAGAGGCGGGCGTAGTCCTGGGCCGCCCGTGGAGCGGGAAGAACGTGCCACCGGAGGGCGAAAAGGGCCTGTACCGCAAGGACCTGGCCCGGACGCCTGGGGAGGCCATGATCCGCTATAAGGACGGCACCCTGATCATAAAGGCCGCCAAGGTGGTGGTGGACGGGGATCTGTCCGTCACCGGCAGCCTGACCGTCACCGGCACGATCACCTCCCAGGGCGATACCGTGGCCGCCGGCGTTTCGGTGCAGAACCACAAACACGCCGACAGCATAGGCGGCAGCACTACCCCGCCCGGATAAGGAGGGATAACACATGATCGGAACCCTGGGAAAAAAGATCATTTTTGAAGTAAGCGACGAAAAGGTGCTGACATTCTTAAACATGAC
>CAZHZL010000190.1:0-1930 GCA_964537245.1 uncultured Oscillospiraceae bacterium | reverse complement strand
TGTTCTTGCTTGTGTTCCGTTTACAGTCAGTAAAGATAATTCAAAGTTAATATCCGACCATTTTAATGCACATAATTCACCAATACGAAGCCCTGTATATAGACATATCAGAATGCCTATATCTTCTGTAGATGATAATGCTTTTTCAAGCCGTTGCTGTTCTGCTGTAGACAATACCCGTACTATTGACACATCTTTTTTTGGCAACTTCATCTTACCCCATACATTTGTAATAAAACCTTTATCCTCCGCTTCGGATAATGCAGATTTTAATGTACTGAATACTGTTTTTGTTGTAGAAGCTGACAATTCCAAATTGTTTATAAAATTCTGCAATATTTCAGCATTTAACTTTTTTAGCGGAATACTACCGATTTGTGGATTGATATGGTTTTCAATATGACTTTTATAAACTCTCTTGGTAGTAGGCTTTAATATGCCTTGCGACATCAACCATATTTCAAGCCAATCACAGAGTAAGGTATTTGAACCTTTGTATTCTGATTGCTTTTCTGTTTTACATTTTGCGAGTTTTTCTTTAATTTCTGCATAGCTTTTTGAATAAATATATCCGTAAACAGCCTTGCCTGACATATCATAATATTTTATGTATCTGCCCTCATAACGACCATCTTTACGCTTATAGATATTTTCACCTCTACGAGCCATAATAACACTTCCTTTCATCTGACTACAATACTGACGGAGAATAAACTAAAATTTTTCTTGTGCAAAAGGGAGAAATTTCCACGGAAATTTCACGGATTATGACACGTTTATTACTTTAAGAAATTCATTATCATTGAGCAAACAGGAAAACATAAACTTTTTGATAGATTTTTTATGTTCTGTTTGCTCTTTATAGTTTTTGTGCAGAGCTAAAGCTATTTTACGAAATATATTTAAAGATTTTTGTCCATTTTCAGAAATAATTCTGCAATTATCTTCATTGAATACAACATCTAGTTGCCAATGTAAACTTTCAATTTTCCAATGTTTTCGTACTATTTCTAAAAATCTATCAGGGGTAGCTTCTAAACTACTGATATAAAAACTGATTTCATTTGACGTCTTCTCACCATTTGTGATTTTTCTTTGTATCGCAAATATGCTTTTTAAATTTTTCCATTCATTAATCCCGTTTAACCAACTTATATCCTTGAAAACATAACAGGTACGAACCTCGTATCTTTCACGGTTCTTTTCACTAACAGAAGCTTTTTCGTATTCAAACTTATCTCTAACCATATTTTCATAATATAGCTTAACATCCTCATACATCTGTTTTTGATTTGCTTTTAAGCAAATACAGTAATCGCCATGTTTATTTATAATTTTTTCAATAGTATTTTTTTGACAATGTTCTGCATCAGCAGTCACTATTTTGTTTTCAATGTTAATTATATCAAGCAGTTCTTGAACACAGGGAATCTCATTTGTTTTACTATCAATTGCTAATTGTCCTAAACTTACACCATTTTCAACCATATATGCGGTCACAATCCTTAAACCACGTTTATAACTTTTCATAGTATCTGTACTGCATATAGCTTTGCCATCGATAGCTACAATGTCACCATCTTCACCTAATAGTTGCTTCATAATATTTACTATACATATGCCTATCACATCTGCATTAACCATATTTAATATTCTGCATACCGTTGATTCAGAGGGTATTTTGTTGATTCCAAATGTTTCTGATAGCATTTTTTTCTTTTGTTCCCCGTATTCTACTATATCTGATATGGTATCTATACCACATATAACTGCACACATTATTATAATTAAAACATCGGTTAATTTGTGCTTTACATCACACTGACTTCGTTCATCTGCCACCTGATTCAAATTTTGTATTATTATATCTCTCATTAAATACTCTGTTAATTCCTGCGGCATTATCATCCTTATAGGCAACTCTGTCGCA
>CAZHZL010000189.1:0-1959 GCA_964537245.1 uncultured Oscillospiraceae bacterium | reverse complement strand
TTATAAAGCTTATAGGTCAGGCAGAAAAGAAGGAAGACAAGGTTTATATTTCGGTAGAGCCGAGATTTATTGAAAAGTCGAGCGCTCTTGCAAATGTAAATGATGTATTTAACGGAATAGTTGTAAACGGTAACGCAATCGGTGAGGTTGTGTTTTACGGACCGGGAGCAGGTAAGCTTCCTACTGCAAGTGCCGTTGTTGCAGATATTATAGACTGCTTAAGAAACTTAGATAAACATCACGAATATACATGGAGTGAGGGAGAAAATGATTTTGTAGCTCCTGAAGAAGAAAATGAGGGACAGTATTTTATAAGAACATATGCTCCCGAAGTATTTGAAAATAAATTTAAAATTCTTACTAAAGTATCAATAAAAGACGGTGAATACGGTCTTATCACAGATGTTATAAAAGAGGGTTGCCTTGATGAATGCTCCTCAGATTATATTAAATACTTAAAGTTATGTTAAGGAGGACGAAAAAGTGGCTTTAATAGTACAGAAATTCGGCGGAAGCTCTGTTGCAAACGCTGAAAAAATCTTTAATGTTGCCGGAAGAATTGCAGATGAATATGACAAAGGCAACAGTGTAGTGGTTGTTGTTTCCGCCCAGGGAGACACAACGGATGACCTTATTGAAAAAGCGGCTGAAATCAATAAAAAGCCGTCAAAAAGAGAAATGGATGTTTTGCTTTCAACAGGTGAGCAGATTACAATAGCACTTCTTGCTATGGCACTTGAAGAAAAGAAATATCCGGTTGTTTCTCTTACAGGGTGGCAGACACCGATAAAAACAAATATGACTTACGGCTCTGCAAGAATTGAAAAAATCAATACAACAAGACTGAAAAATGAGCTTGACAAAGGAAGAATTGTTATAGTTGCAGGATTTCAGGGTATAAATGATATTAACGATATCACGACACTTGGCAGAGGAGGCTCCGATACAACTGCAGTTGCGTTAGCAGCTGCACTTCACGCAGATTTGTGCGAAATTTATACAGATGTTGACGGCGTTTATACAACTGACCCGAGAATTGTCCCTACCGCTAAAAAGCTTAAGGATATTTCTTATGACGAAATGCTTGAGCTTGCATCACTCGGTGCAAATGTTCTTCATAACCGTTCAGTTGAACTTGCTAAAAAATATAATGTAGATTTAGAAGTAAAATCAAGTTTTCAGAAAATAGAAGGTACCAAAGTTAAGGAGGTAGAGAATGTGGAAAAGATGTTAATCAGAGGTGTAACAAGAGATAATGATATAGCAAGAGTATCAATCGTAGGTGTTGAAGATACTCCGGGAATGGCATATAAAATATTCTCGTTGCTTTCGAAAAAGAGCATAAATGTAGATGTTATTCTGCAGTCAATAGGCAGAGAAAACAAAAAAGATATTTCTTTTACTGTTCCAAAAGCACAGCTTGAAGAAACTCTTACCGTTTTGGAAGAAAACAATAATATCATTAAAGCAGAACGCATTGATTCAAACAATGAGCTTTCAAAGGTATCTATTGTAGGTGCAGGTATGGCATCAAATCCGGGTGTTGCTGCTTCTATGTTTGAAGCACTTTTTGAAGCAGGAATCAACATTCATATGATTACAACTTCTGAAATCAAAGTTTCAGTTCTTGTGAATGTAAAAAATGCTGAAAAAGCGGTTGAAGCAGTACACGAAAAGTTCTTCGGATAAATTATAGGGCTGTGAAAAAATGCACAGAACGCATAAAGCAGATAAAAAATTATTAAAGATTATTTTAAACTTATAATCTTGCGTAAGAAACAAAAACGCTTTATGCTACGAACAAACTGCGCCTCTCGCTGTATAACAATACAGCTTCGGGTGTCCCAAAGCTTTGCTTTGGCTTAGTTTGTCCGTTCTGCACTATTTTTTCTTCGCCCTTTTAAGAGCGCTGTGAATAAAACGATTAAAAAATCGTTTTATTCACAGCTTCTTTTTTAG
>CAZHZL010000188.1:568-1968 GCA_964537245.1 uncultured Oscillospiraceae bacterium | reverse complement strand
AATCCACATAGGTGATAATGTATCTCCAGCACCTCTCATAATTCCCGACAAGCTTTGTGTAACAGCAACCGCAATATATCCAACAGCAAGAATTCGCATCATACTCATACTTAAGCTGACAAGCTCCTGTGTATCTGTAAACAATCCCATTAATTGATTACCAAAAATTAAGATGACTAGAGTAATCACTGTAGAAACTCCCATTGCGATCATCGTACCAACTTTGGCACCTTCTTCAACTCGATCAAGTTTTCTAGCACCAACATTTTGACCAGCATATGTTGTAAGTGCAGTTCCAAAACTAAAGTTAGGCATCATGGCAAAACCATCCACACGCATAATAATAACATTGGCTGCAATCACCATTTCACCATAGCTATTTGTGAGAGATTGAACCATAATCATTGCTAAAGAAAATATAGCTTGTGTTAATCCAGAAGGTAATCCAAGTTTTAAAATTCCCATTGTATGATGCTTGCTTGGCTTAAAATATTTCTTATCAATATCAAAAATATCTTTTAACTTCATAAGTTTTATATAACATAAAATTGCAGAAACAGTTTGAGCTATGACTGTTGCTAAAGCAACCCCTGCAACTTCCATACCTAAACTTGCTACAAAGTAGACATCCAATACAATATTAATCACAGTTGCAATTAAGAGATAAACCAAAGCAGAAACAGAATCACCTAATCCTCTTAAAATACCACCTAAAATATTATAATAACAAAGACCGCCAATCCCCATTAAAAGAATAAATAGATAATCATGACACCAATGCATAATAGAATCTGGTGTTCCAAGTACCGTAAGAATTGGATCAATAGCAAAATAAGAAATGACCATAATCAGTAGTGTGGCAATTGCGGTTAAAGTAATGCAATTCCCGATAGTCATCGATAAATCTTTTCTTTCTTTAGCTCCAAAATATTGTGAAACCATGATTCCCGCACCTGTAGAAATCCCAATAAATAATACAAGAAGTAAGTTAAAAATTGGGCTAGCACTTCCTACGGCTGCTAAGGCATTATCCCCTACATACTTACCAACAACAATACTATCTACCGTATTATATAGTTGTTGTGCAATATTTCCAATCAACATAGGAATCGCAAACTGAATAATTTTCTTTGCAGGACTTCCCTGTGTCATATCCGAGGGCGCAAATAAAGCTTTAATATTCATTTTAATCCTCCATTCCATAACATATATACTTAAGTATAATATAGGAAGAATCCATCTGTCTACATATCTATGAAAAAAGTAGAACTTCAAATATCCACTATCTTTGAGGAAAAAATTGAAAACTAGTCCTACTAAAATATCTTTCTATTTTTTAATTTGCTCTCCTATAACGATTCATGACAGTAAACTTATTATCCCCAACAACAAACTTCTTT
>CAZHZL010000188.1:0-558 GCA_964537245.1 uncultured Oscillospiraceae bacterium | reverse complement strand
TCTTTTCGTTGAGACTATCATTTAATCGTGTCACTTCAAGAACCCATTTTTTAATATTCACTAAATACTTCATGTCATCTCTTTTAACCAAGTAATAAGGTGATAAATCCGATAAGTCATTCATCAATGAATAATTTGCTTCTGTTACAACATCTAAAACGACTTCTAAGGCATTCATTTTTTTACTTCTCATTAAGATATAAATCTCCCATGGTTCTGGGAAATATTCTTCTAAAATTTCTGCATAGGAGGCAACTTTACTTGAATACTTTTCAGGGTTCAATTTTTTTCTAAAAGAAAGTGTTGGTAAATCTTCATCATCATTTAATAAATAATCAATACTAATATTAAATGTTTGGCTCAATGTTTTTAAGTGTTCACTACTAGGAAGTCCTATGTCATTTTCCCATTTCGTAATTGCTTGTCGTGATACATCAAGCAAAGATGCCATTTGTTCCTGTGATAAATGATATTGCTTTCGCATTGTTTTTATTTTTTGTCCAAGTGTCATATCAATCCCCTACCTTCAATTCAAGTATAACTTTTTATTCTGCTTTT
>CAZHZL010000187.1:0-1981 GCA_964537245.1 uncultured Oscillospiraceae bacterium | reverse complement strand
CAATCGAAACAAAGTTGGTAATGGCTTATAAATGGTTATATATTTTTCATGTATTGGCAAAGTAAGAAATATAGGAATAGATAGGGATATGACGGAATATAAAATTCGTGAAATGGAAATCCCGACGATGAAGTCGTTAGATAAATAAAGAGCTGAAAATAAGGCATTTTCAAGCGATTTAGAAGGCTGATATTTATATTTTACGACAAATGGTGAGCCTTGATATAGTAAAAAATTAAGACATCATTACTTATTGATATAGGTAGTGGTGTCTTTTTTGTATGTCGGGGTATTTTACATTTAAGGTGGCAACAGTTTTTTTCGGAAAGGGTGTATCTATTATGTTCATGTCTTAGGTTGGTTCATCTGCTGCACCGGAACAGATAAGCCGCTTGCTTTTTCAGAAGGTTACCATGAATTGCAAAACCAACTAAAGCGAGAGCAGATTACTTATATATTTACCAATGTGGTGCACACGGCGGGGCTTTAGAAGAGCTTTTGGCATTAGCAAGGTAGGTTTGTGCAATTTTTCAAATTTGCTCATTTATAGTTATTAACAGTGCATCGGTACCATGCATAGTATTTCTCCATTCACTTTATTTTAAGAAACATTATACATCAATATTTCGTTTATGCTTATATAAATATACGAAATATTCTTTCACCGACTATATATTTAACTTTTTAAAAGTTAAGTAGGCTTTTAACTTAACGATAAAAAACTAACTAAATGACATAATGTAGCATGAGATGTATTTTTGCATTATATTTCTGCTAGTGAATAGAGAAAAAGGAGGCTGGGCAGCACTGCTTGAAATGTGCAAACACATAAAATCACAGGCGGAGCCGGTTCTGGTTGGAGCATATCAGGGATTTCAGGTCAGCATTCATTACAGATTCCTTGCATCAAGATTTGTTGCGACCTTAAAAGGAAAACTGGGGCATGAAGTGGAACAGGGTGCGGATTTGCCTGAAACGGAAGCATACGACAGCAAAGAAGCAGGCAGTCAGATGATTGTTGCGGAAGATGTGGTGTATGGTTTCCGGCAGAAAACGGAAATACTCTTTCATGAGATTGACGGACAAAGTGCGGGTGAGATAGAGCAGACGGTTTGGGATTATATTGATTCTAAGACACAGGAAAAAAGATTCACCACAGTACCTTTTTATTGTAAAATATCTTTGCACAAAATCTCACAAAAGAAGCATACTATGATGAATCTGCTTTTTTATTCTATAAAATCAAATGAAAAATTGCAAGAAGTTTCTCAAACATGGGAAAAAGAAATTTTACCACATTTGCCACAGAATTTAGAAAAACTTGCCAGAAAATCAGGTTCTTTTCAAAGAAAAAGAGGCATTTCTTCTGCTGTCGATTTTTTGAAAATTCTTTTTCTTTATGCTGTTTCCGGTATTTCTTTCCGTCTGCTTGCTGCCGTTGCATGTGGACTTGGCATCTCTGACATTTCAGATACTGCATGGAGAAAAAAGAAAACTGAGAAAAGCGCAGAAAAATGGTTTCCACATAAAAGAAAAGATTTTGTTTTATGCGGATTACGTAATTCTTATTACATCGCTTGGCGTGGAATATGGCAGGGAAGAAATTCTTTCGTTGTACCCGAGCAGATGGCAGGTTGAAACAGCATTTCGTGATTTGAAACATACCATTGGAACGACCCAGTTTCATTCCAAAAAAACAGAATTTATTACTTTTGAACTTTTATGCCGGGTGATTTTATATAATTTCTGTTCTGTTATTATCCTGCATACACCAATAACAGACAGTTGAATATGGAAAAAATGCAGTTGTTCCTACAGAACCGACACGTCCTATAGAAGAATGGGGAGCGTGGAAATTTACAGGTTGGAATGGAAATTACACCAACATCACAAAAGAAGAAATCATAACAGCAGAGATGCCGGCGAAGGCGGCATTTCTGCAATAAGCCTGAAAACGTATGCATGGAGCATGGCGGAGGGC
>CAZHZL010000186.1:0-1985 GCA_964537245.1 uncultured Oscillospiraceae bacterium | reverse complement strand
AGGCTAAAAAACTTCTTGATGAAACTGATATGTCTATAAGTGAGATTGCGTATGAATCAGGCTTTGGAAGTATACGCAATTTTAACAGAAATTTCAAAAAATATTTTGGTTGTATTCCCGGTCAAATAAAAAAGCACACCGTGAAAATGAATTTTTTGGTGCGAAACGGAGTAGTTGAGGAATAACGGAAGAAATACAACTTTTAACCCAAAAAGGAGAAGCGGCTCAATATGTGATATGCCAGATTGATGACAAAGTTATCATTTTGAGAGCCTTAGAGAGACGAAAGTAAATTTTGTTAATTTAACCCAAAGACATACAAGGGTAATATCGAGAGTTTTAATTGGTGGAAAACAAGCAACAGTAAGTAGTTATAAATATCATTAAAAAGCGGATATTTGTTAAATTTTATTTCAATACCGGCTATCCATAGTGGATAGCCGGTAACTATTTTATGTCTTCGTTCCAACATTATTTACATCAAAAACAAACCGTTTGTTTTCTTTAGATAAATCATTAAATTTGCAAAGGTAATCCATAAGCTCATCAAAGTGTTCGTCTGCCTTTTTGTTGACTTTATCAAAAATTTCGTCTATTTCCTGTATCACTCTGCAAGCATCATTGTATAAGGGATGGTCCTGTGAGTTTTCCCATACTTCTCTTGCACTTTCAAGATCGTCGTATAAGAAATTGTAGATTTCTAATTTGGGATAATTACATCTGTCATCAAGCTCATATACAGATAAGCTATCTTTTGTTAAAACAGAAAATGTATTTGTGCTTTTTTCATACCATTTATTCATTTTAAAAAACCTCCTTAAATTTTAAATTTGTATATGCTTTCTTTTGGTGAAAATTTATCGTTTCTTACAGATAAATCGTTTAATTCCCCGAATTTTTCATAAACCGTTTCGAGACATTCATCTGCAAATGTATGTACTTTATTAAAGGTTTCATCTATTTTGTTAATTACAGAGTAGGCTTCGTCATATTTAGGATCAGATTTTGAAATAAGCCACTCCGTTTTTACAGAGTAATAATCATCGTGAATGAGATTAAAAAATTCTAATGATGGAAGACTATCCATTAAATGTGAATCATATAGAAGTAATCCTGATCTTTTTACAAGTGTAAATGTGTTTTTTTCTTTGTCATACCAATTGTTCATGGTAATTCCTCCTTTTATTCAATAATTGCCTGTTCAAGTGGAATACTTGCGTAAAGCTTAACTGTGCAGTCATATCGTAGTAATCTCGCTCTGCCGACTGCCTGAACAAGCTCTGTTTTTATTAACCACATTTGTATAGTTCGTAAATCTTTGTTTTCGTAAGTGTGTATCCAGTATTTGAAGCAGTTGTCTTCTACTTCTGAAAATCTCATTCTTTCATTTGAATCTATTCCTAAATGAGTAGCTATAAGCTTATATACCGTTTCATCAAAATGAGGAGTTCCTGCAACTATAAGATTCTCACCTTTCATATAATCACAGCCCTCTGTGTTGCCAAAATGTATGATGCAGTCATTTGCTTCATTCTTATATTTTAAGAAAGTTATGATATGTTTAACATCGGGATTTTCTTCCTTTATCTTTTCAAAAAAGCTTTCATCAGAATCTATGTCTCTCCTTGAATATGACCTCGTGCAATCTTGTATAAGCTTTCCTTTGTATTTTGCTTCCTTACATTCATAGCAACGAATAACTCTATCAGGAAAAAACAGTTTGTAAATCTCTTCCGATGCTGTTGCTGAAAGTATAGTGCACTTGCATTTTGTAAGCTCAGGCGGGATAAAACAATCTGCATATCCGTTTTTTATATGTATTGCAGTTGAAGCCATAAAAGCATTAACATTTGTTGTGATTCCGTATTTTATCATAGTTTCAAAGTCAACATAAGACTTTGACGGACAGGATAATAAATAATCTTCCTGTTTGTCTTTTATTTTTGAAAGAAACCACTTAGCTTTTTTAAAATTGCTTATTTTCT
>CAZHZL010000185.1:0-1991 GCA_964537245.1 uncultured Oscillospiraceae bacterium | reverse complement strand
GACTTTAAATCGTGCAAGCAGAGCAGGACCTTAACAGGCTGAAAATCTTCCAAGCGCCGTATGAAGTCGAATGTACATATCTTTCAAAAGAGCAACACAGCAAAAACCTACATATTAGTGTTGTAGAGAAGAAAGAACCCACTTTCTGAATCGAGTAAGCGGGGCAGGACTCTGTTATCAGAGCTGAAAAACCACCAAGCACCGTAACGAAAGTCGATTGGATGTGGGGTAACTATGTCCATTCGACTTCATACGGCGCTTTTTTATTTTTAAATTTTAAATCAATTTGCTGAAACCCGTGCAATAAGTTGGTGAAGAGATTTTTTCGCCAAAATTTGAATTTAGTAGGAAATATATGATGAAAGGATTTTTCGGTCAAAGTTATGAAAAATGTGCAATACATAGGTGGAAGAAAAAATTTTGGCTAAATTTGAAAATCAGTCAGAAATATATGGTAGAAGATATTTATTTTTTCGTCCAAATCCATAAAAATCGTCCGATATATAAGTGGACGCAAAAAACATTTGGGTAATTTCAAAAAACAGTTGGAAATATATGATGAGGAGAAATTTTTAGCAAAATCAAAATTTGGTCAGAAACATATGATAGAGACACAAATTAAATTTTTAAATATTTTGTAAATTTTTCAAAAAAAGTGAAACTGAATTCAAAAAAATGTCCCAATAAAGTAGTAGAGGGTATTTTAAAAAACTTTCCCCAAAAACTAAAAATTCGTGCAATACATAGGTGAAAATATAAATTATTTTTTGCAAAAATACAAATTTTGTCGCAATAAGAAGTAGAGAATGTTTTTGTATTTCCATGTAGGAACTATTTCCGGTAAAACGGCAAAATGAGGTTTTTACTATACTCTTAATGAAATTACCCTGCTTAAAAAATCAAACTCGTTACTAAAGAAAAGATCACAGAAAATCAACCCGAAATGCAACAAATAAAGGAGATTGATATTATGGAAAATTTAAAAATTGACAAGGAATTTGAACGGCTCATTCCACCGCTTACGGTTGATGAGTATGAACAGCTGAAAAGCAACATCTTGTCCGAGGGTGAAATCTTCAATCCTATTTTCACTTGGAACGGATATATCATCGACGGGCATCACCGCTATCATATTCTGTCTGAACATCCGGAGCTTAAATACAAGATTGTAGAAAAAGAGTTTTCTTCGAGGTTCGAGGTGCTGTCATGGATTTGCAATAATCAGCTCGGCAGACGAAATCTTACACCCGAAAACAAAAAGTACCTTATAGGCAAAAGATATGAAGCAGAGAAAATGTCTCACGGTGGTGCAAGACGTGGTGCTGATTTTTCAACTGACCAAAGTGGTCTGTTGAAAAACGGATTAACAACAAGACAAAAGATTGCAGAAGAAACGAAAACCAGCGAGGGATATGTTGCAAGAGCCGAGCGGTTTGCAAAAGGTGTTGATGCAGCAGAAGAAGTCGTTCCGGGTATCAAAGATGAAATTCTTTCAGGCAAATTGAAGAAGCCTGCAAGTGTAATTGCGGATATCGCGAAAGCTCCTGTGGAAGAACGAAAATCTCTTACTGCAAACTTGATATTGGGAAAAACATATGAAAAGCCTTCGCTTGATGTTATACAAACAATAAAACAAATGTCGGCAGAAATGCGGGATGACAGTATGCCTGTAACCGAGGAAAGTTTGTTTGAATCATTGGATGAAACCTTAAAAATGCATATTGAAACATACAAAACCTTTTTTGTTGATGATGCAATATTTTTAAAACCTGATAATTTTTCGAGAACAATGGCGATTATGCAAAAGATGGTGGATTATATCGCAAGTATCAAACCCGAGGAGTGTGATGAAACCTGAACATTGATATCACTTATGATGAACCGCAAAGTAAAATCTTCTTTAAAATGCCGAAGGTGTTATTTACGGAAGCATATAAGGATTTATCTGCAGAAGCGAAACTGCTTTACGGATTAATGCTCGACAGAATGCA
>CAZHZL010000184.1:0-2043 GCA_964537245.1 uncultured Oscillospiraceae bacterium | reverse complement strand
GCGCTTGAATGGCATTCAAGAGGTCAGCGGTTCGATCCCGCTTATCTCCACCAGATTAGCCTTGAAAACCATTGGTTTTCAAGGCTTTTTTCTGATTTCGCGGAACTTTTGTTGCGGGGGTGGAAACTTTCTGACCCAGATTTGACCACTATTTGACCACTATGGCGTTGTGTCCAATGAGTCCAATGTGTATTCATCACCGCCGATAGTATATTCTGCTCTTGTTCTTTCGACAAAAACCTGGTATACTTTATCGAAAGGAGGAATGAAGAATGGCTGGTTTTACTTGTCCCTATTGTCAGATGGTTATGTCGCTTAACGGCTTTACCCAAGCAACTCAATATCCATCTTTCGAAAATATGTACTCCGCTGTCAAGACTAATGTCGGTGTCTCATACGACAAAAGCACACTCGCAGTAACATTCTATCGCTGTCCTAATTGTGGTGAGTTTACCATCCTCGCAACGGGATTAGGTCAAGCTGTTCAGAATGTACACGCAATGATCCGCCCACGTTCAACTGCAAAACAGTATCCAGACTTCATACCTGTGCAAATTCGTTCAGATTACGAAGAAGCATGTGCCGTCCTTCATCTCAGTCCCAAGTCAGCTGCAACCCTTGCTCGCCGCTGCCTTCAGGGCATGATCCGTGACTTCTGGAAAATTTCGAAAGGGAATCTTCACAACGAGATTTCAGCCTTAAAGGATAAGATCCAGCCTGATCTCTGGCAGGCTATCGACGGATTACGCCAGTTGGGTAACATCGGTGCGCACATGGAGAAAGATACTAACCTCATTGTGGACATCGATCCAGGTGAAGCAGAAAAGTTGATCATGTTGATCGAGCTACTTATGAAGGAATGGTACATTAACCGTGAAGAGCGGAGAAAACTGTTCGGGGACATCTTACAGATCAACGCAGATAAACAGGCTACTAGAAAAGGCGAGGGTTAATCCCTCGTCTTTTATTTTGCAGATCGGTCTACTTGGGTTCTGCGCTGAAAGCGGCTGCGAACTTGCTTACTGCCTGCTGGCGGATGGAATCCTGGACGTGGAGATAGTGCTGGGTCATGTCGATGTCGGCGTGGCCGACGATGCTCTGGATGGTGGGAAGATCAACGCCCAGAGCCTGAAGCTGGCTGACATAGGTATGCCGGCAGCTGTGGGGCGTCAGGACACGCACGCCCTCAATTTCACCGATAGCAGCCTTGAACTTGTCCCGGAAGTAGGACGGGTTGCAGGGCTGATCTTTTTTGCCCACTTCCCAGATGTACTTCAGATCCGTATTCCGAAGCCGCACCGCGCACCAGCGCAGGTTCGGCGGGATCGGCACATCCCGGTAGCTGTCCCGGGACTTGGGCTGTCCCACGGTGGCGGTGCCCTTGACCATGTTGATGGCCTGCCGAATGTGGATCACAGAGCCATCTTCCTCAATGTGTCTGGGCTCCAGTGCCAGAATCTCCTGGGATCGCATGCCCGTGCCAAGAAGCAGACGGACGCTCAGGCCCATTCTGTCCTCTGGCAGCTTCTCCATGAGGAGCTTCACTTCCTCGGCGGTGAAGGCCGGCTTGCGCTTCACAGGCTCCCGGGAACGCATCTTATCGGCGAACCGAAC
This sequence comes from uncultured Oscillospiraceae bacterium, assembly GCA_964537245.1. Classification (GTDB taxonomy): domain Bacteria; phylum Bacillota; class Clostridia; order UMGS1840; family UMGS1840; genus UMGS1840. Next base: position 429 of record CAZHZL010000184.1, on the reverse strand, counting down.
GGGATTCTTGCGGACAAGATCGTTAGCCTCAGCCTTGTGGAAGATCTGATAGAGCATGCCCCGGCACTGGGTGATGCAGGAATCCGAGCGGCCTTCCTTGCGGAGGCTCTTGAGGAACACCTCCACATCGTAGGGCTTAATATCGGCGAGCTTCCGCAGACCGAAATAATCCTTCAGGATGCGCAGGGTGTAGCGGTAGTTCTCCTGGGTTGTTGCGGTGATGTTGTCCTGGTGGTGTTCAAACCAGACATCAGCCCAGGCATCAAAGGTATAATTCTGACTGGTGTCGATGCCAGAAGCCCGGTCATCCAGGAACTGCTTCATCTTTTCCCGGGCTTCCTTCTTGGTTTTTCCGTAGAGGGATTTGTATTCGGGCTTGCCGTTGTCCTTGTAGCCGACCATCACGCGGCTCTCCCAACGACCGTCCGA
>CAZHZL010000183.1:0-2142 GCA_964537245.1 uncultured Oscillospiraceae bacterium | reverse complement strand
AGATTGTTGCCGGTTTATATGTTAAAAGCATCCTTAAAGGATGCTTTTTTCTTTGAATTTTTTCAATCAATCTATATTATTTTAAAAATCTGTTGACAAAAATATTTTTTAATGATACAATTTCAATATAAATATATAATAAAAGAGGGTTGATGATGAAAAAGCTGATTGGATTATTAATATGCGTAATTTTAATTTTTAATACATATGTATGCTTTGCAGATGAAGAATATGGAGCTGAAGAATTAGAATTTAAGCAAATATATATTGATGTTCACGATCCTGTTGTTGCTCCGTCTACATCAATTCAGATACAATCTTTTTCTGAAGCCGGTTCTTCAGTAAGCTTACTTACGGAAATTGAAGAAGAATTTCCTGAAAGCTATCGCTCAGAATATGTTTCTCCCATTAAAAATCAGAGAGGAAGCGGAAACTGCTGGATATTTTCTACTATGGGCGCATTGGAAGGCTTTATGCTGAAAAACTACCCTGTATATGATGATGAGGGGAATTTGAAAACGGACGCATATGATTTTAGCGAAAATCATATGCAGTATATGGTATCAAATCTTTATAACAATACAGAGTTCGGACATAATATGGGAATTGGAACTGCCGGTCATGCGGGTAAATCCATACCGTATTTTTTAAACAGACGAGGTCCTGTCAATGATACTGATGATGAATTTGTATGGCCTGCGGTTGGAAGAGATTTTTCCCAATCTGCAAATGTTCCGTTGAGCGATTATGTTGTAACGGGAATGACATTGGTGACGGGATTAGATTATGCTGACGCGTGCAATTATAGTTCCGTTAACAAGCAGGCAATGATTAAACTTGAAAAAAAGCTTATAATGGAATATGGCTCTGTTGTTTGCACTGTAAATGCTTCGACTGCAAATTATGTAGATACTAAAAAAGCAAATTTATATTATGCGCCACCGTCTTCAAGTGAGGATGTTTTAGCGATAAATCATTCTGTGTTGGCTGTTGGTTGGGATGATACTTATTCAAGAGAAAATTTTAAAAGAACTGTGGACGGCGTAGATATTATGCCTGATGGTGACGGTGCATTTATAATCAAAAACAGTCATGGTACTTCTGTTGGAGATGAAGGATATTTTTACTTATCATATTTTGATTATTATGCTTCACACGATCTTACAGCAATAACAGGAATGAAGCCCAGAGACAATAGTGAAATTCTTTATTCCCATGATGATTTTTTTCCGTACAGTTCAGTAGCGTATGGTAATTCAAATGAACCTATATATTCACTTATGTTTGGAAATCAGTTTGAAAGAAATGCTAATAATGAGATTTTGACCGATGTTTCTTTATACGCAGTAAAGGGAAGTCAGTATGATGTGTATTTAATAGATACCGAAATGCTTCAGTATGGAAACTACGAAGGAATTGTATACTTTGAGAATATGAGTGAAAATACCACAAAGGTATATGATGGATTTATCCCTGAATGTTCAGGTTATTACACGATAGATGTTGATGATAAGCAAATCAATTCCGATAAATTTTCAATTATGATTGTTGCAGGAACTCTTGATGGAAGCGCACAGCCTTTACCTATTGAAACAAATGTTTTATCTATGCAGGTTAACAATGCAGTTCAAGAAGAATTTCAATCATTCTTTAATTTTTATTATACTGATTATCCGGATTATATGTATGATTACTACGGTAATATTATTGTTTCGGATTCTGAAGAAAATAAATATACAATTTTAGGTAATGCACCTGTCAAAGCAATAACCAAAACCACAGACAAATATAGCGATATTTCATTCATAAACTATACAGATGAAAATAAGAAAGAAAAAACTGTATTCAATGAAGGAGACACTGTTAATATTGCGGCAGTTGTTGATGGTGCAAATTTAGAAAATACCACGCTTGTATGCGGTATTTACAAAGAAAACAAGCTTATAAAGGTGCTTGATAAAGCGATAGGAAACAAAGAAAATATTTTTGTTTATGAAAATATTCCTGCTGATTTTGCGGATTATACGGTCAGAGTTTTTGCACTTGACAATTATAACAATTTGAAGCCTTTGGGAAATGTTATTACAAAGGGGCTGTGACAAAACGATTTTTTAAATCGGGTTGTCTGCAGCCCTATTTGCT
>CAZHZL010000182.1:0-2178 GCA_964537245.1 uncultured Oscillospiraceae bacterium | reverse complement strand
GTTTATTTGTTATGGAAATTTTTCTTCATTTATTGTTTTTAATTCTTTCACGTTACACCTCGCAATGTGTTGATGTAGGTATTATACCACAGGGAAAAGCAAATTTCAATAAATATATAAAAGCGGTGCAATCCGAGAATATTCTCTGGAATTGCACCATTTTTATATGTCAGGATAATTTGTTTAAATCCGGTAAATATTTGACAGACCTACTTCTTTTGTCTTCTATCAGCAGACTCATATCTCTTAATTTTGCCAGACGTTTGCCTACAGTTGAGGGGCTGATATTTAATTCTGTTTCAAGTTCTTTTTTTGTCAGTCCTTCATCTGAAAATAGCGAGGCTTGTATTAAAATGAAAACAAAGCCTTTGAGAGCATCCGATATTAAGGGATTGTTTTTAAGTGAATCAAAATATTTTGATAACAGGTTGCTTCTTTTTTCCAAAGCATCATATAAGTTTTCGAATGATTCCAGAATAATGTTAAGAAACATAATTATAAATGGTGTTAAATCTCCACGATTTTTTTCATCATTACATTCCTGAAATGCATCGTAGTAATTTTTTATATGCGCCTTTATTGTGTACGAAAGCCTGAAACCTATTAAAGATTCAAATTCCTTTGAAAGAAGATAGCTGCTTATAAAACGCGATGTTCTGCCGTTGCCGTCGTAAAAGGGATGAATATAGCTGAAAAGATAATGAAAAATAGAAATTCTGATTAGTACGGGTATATCATTTTGATTTAAAATGTTAAGGGATTGTTCCATAAGCTGAATGATTTTTGTTTCAGGATATGCCCCATGGTGTATTACTTTTTGGGTAGGAGTTGTTACTTCTGCCATATCTTTTCTGAAAATTTCGCCGTCTGGAGCATTGTCCGGACAATCCTCCAAAACTTCCCGGAGAACTAAATCGTTATATATGTCTCTTATATCGTTTGATGTGTTTAACGGGAATTCATCGTCGCTGATTAGCATACTGTATTTGTTTAATAGTCCGTGAAACCGCTTTTTTTCTCCTTTTTTATTCATTTCTTTTAATACGGAAGAAAGCTCTTTTCTTGTGCTGTAGACACCTTCAATATCGTTTGTGAGTTTGATTTCATCAATCAGACATTTTTTTGTGAATTGCATTAATGCTTCTTCAGGAAGGAGTGACTTAACGTCCGAAACTTTTTTATCAAGCTGCATTATTTTCAAACTGATGTCATAAATTTCAGGACACAGACAGTAGAACGCGTTGTTAATACCAATTTTTATTGGTAAAATATGCGCGGATTCCGACGTTATTCTTTGATTATACAAAGCTTCATATTCGTTTTTGTCTTTATAAAACAGATGGGATAAAGATTTATAGCTCATAATAGTTATTCTCCCTTAAAAAACATATATAACGTCTTTTGTGGTAGTTAAGTTGGTTAAAATCGCTTGTTTTAACTAACTTAATTGAATTTTATCATATTAAATTGGTTTTGTCAATAATATTATACCAACTAAAAGAGCGGAATATTCGAATGTTAATACGTTTTTGTAAAAAAAGCTATATGAGGATAGTATATAATATAAAATTACAACAAAACAGCCTTGTGTTAGAAGTACACAAGGCTATTCTGCTTTTAAGTTTGTGTAGCAACATTTAGAAACAGAGTTTTTGCAACAAAAAAGCATCCACACAAAACGTGTGGATGCTTTCCATTTACTAATCTTATTAGCACAAACTTAATTTGTTATATGTTATCAATAACACCGTTACGCGGTCTGTGCTGTTTTAATGCACTTCCAATTATGCTTCTTCCTTAATTTTTGCCTGTGCAGCTGCAAGACGAGCGATCGGCACACGGAAGGGTGAACATGACACATAGTCAAGACCGATAGTGTGGCAGAACTCAACTGATACGGGGTCACCGCCGTGCTCACCGCAGATACCGCAGTGCATTTCGGGACGAACCTTCTTACCAAGTTCAACTGCCATTTCCATAAGCTTACCAACACCTGTCTGGTCAAGCTTTGCAAAGGGATCGTTTTCGAAAATCTTTGCGTCGTAGTAAGCATCAAGGAACTTACCTGCGTCATCACGTGAGAAACCGTATGTCATCTGTGTAAGGTCGTTTGTACCGAAGCAGAAGAACTGGGCTTCCTTTGCAATATCGTCAGCTGTAAGAGCAGCTCTGGGGATT
>CAZHZL010000181.1:0-2247 GCA_964537245.1 uncultured Oscillospiraceae bacterium | reverse complement strand
AGATTGTTGCCGGTTTATATGTTAAAAGCATCCTTAAAGGATGCTTTTTTCTTTGTATTTTAACAATAAAATTCAATGTTATTATTCCTCATCAAACTTGTAGTCTGAAAGAAGCTCGTCGCAGGAGCTTTTAAATATTTTTGACAGAGCAAGTAATTCAATATCTGTAACAAATCTTTGTCCGCTCTCAATTCGCTGGATTGCGTTTTTGTCCACATCTATTCCCATTAGCTGAAGATGTTCAGCCAGTATTCTTTGTGACATTTTAGGAATACGGGCTTTTCTTAATTCTGATATTTTAGTACCGATAATATTATTTTTTCCGTTTGAAGCTTTATTTTTAAACATTGTTTCACCTCATTTGACATTTAGTGCTTGACAAAATCATTTTATCATGGTATACTATCTAAAATGACATTTATAGAATGTCAACAATCATTGTTTTCTATTTACCTTACATAAAAACTTGTTAATACAGCAAAAAAACATCATAACAATTTCGGCTGTAATGATGATTGAATTTTTTATAATATTATGTTATAATGATTTCATCGAAAATGAAATCAATGAATTGCCTGACGGCGTGAATTGAAAATTTTAATTTTCATGAATTGAGTCTGCGACTCATGAATTGCACCTTGCGGTGCATTAAGGCAATTCAATTCATGGAGCGATAGCGAGAAATCATGGCTTTAGCCAATTCATGACAACGGAGTTGTCAATTCATTAAGATGTTGGCATCTAAATTGTTCACTGATTTTATAATAAAATAAAGTTATAACACAACATTTTTGTTATTGAAATTGTATTATAAATAAGATATGAAAATATAAATATGTTACGGAGGTGTCAGTATGGCAAAATTAGAAAGAACACTTACAGGAGATTTTAACAGTATCTTGCAAAGAATTGAAAGCGGAATACTTAACGGAAGTATGTCTTCCTCGCTCGAAGAAGCAAGCGATTTTTATGGCGGTGAAGCCCGTTGCAGCGTCAGGGTATTTGAAAGATACAGCTATGCGGGTCAGAATCGTGTGAGTTTGAATGTGACTCTTTTTGGATATGGTGATACAATCAAGCTTTCAGCCATTACCTCCGGAGGAAGTCAGGCGCTGTTCTTTAAAATTAATACATTCGGTGAGGAGGCTTTCCTTGATAAGCTTCGAGAAATTTTGTAGATAAGGAGTCAATTTTATGAAAAAATTTTTATCACTTATTCTTCTGATTACAATTTTTATTACAGCATCATCACCAGTTTTTGCCGGGTCTATTGATATGGATTTAGTGTATGACGATGATGCAATGGTATTTATAGGAAGGATTTCGGATTTTACTGTAACACACGAAGAAAAAAATTATCCGAATAAAGTTTGTTCAATAACAGTAATACCTACCCGTAAAATAAAAGGAGAGGTTACCACAGAAAAAGAAATCAGCTTTGAAGATGTAAGCTTCGGGAAAGTAGTTCCCCAAAAGGATAAGGAATATTTTTTCGGTTATTTATCAGATGAATTATACTTGTGGGAACTTGACAGCTATGACAATTTGTTTTCGTGGGAAATTGACAATTATGATAAAAAGAGCATTATTTTAAAGGAAAGGCACAATAGCAGTATTGCTGAAGGAATACAAGACTTATTAAATGAAGGGATTTTTGAAACAGCTGAAATAAAAAGGCTTAACCTCGGCATGAAAATATCCTTAACTGAATTTCTTGCAACAAGCATTGGTTTGACGGAAAAAGTTACATTTTATATAAACGGCGAATCGTATGATGTTGATACGGATAAATTTTTTGAGATGTCGGATAGTATAATACTTACCGATGTGAAGGACAGTGGGCTTAAAAATGCGGGCTCTGAAGATGTTATGAAAAATATGCTTTATATCACAGTAACGCATAACAGGGGCGGAGAGGTTTATGATAGTATAGCAAAATCAGCGTTTGCTTCCGTTTCAGAATACGGAGAGGTTGACCGGTGCAGTCTTATGATGAGCAGAATACCCGCACTTGATTTTCAGATGGAAAAATCCGATGTACAAAAGCTTTATACGCTTCTTCCCGATGAAGTGCAGGAGAATTTACCGGCAGACAATAAATACACTCAAAAAAATTATTTGTTCGTTATTTTTTGCTTTGTTGCTGTTGCAGTTATTGTAGGAATATTTGTTTTCAATAAGAAAAAAGAAAAGGTAGTGTAAAGTAACATATGAAAAACAAAGTATGCAAAAAATTACCGTCACCCT
>CAZHZL010000180.1:0-2256 GCA_964537245.1 uncultured Oscillospiraceae bacterium | reverse complement strand
ACATTTTAAATAATTTTATAGTGATAAAACGGATTTGCCACATCCGTAAAACCGCTTAAACTCTATACTTTCGGAGTTTTGCACGTGGCTATTATACAGCAAAAAGGAGGTTATTGCTATATTTTTTTAAAAAAATATTCAAAAACCTTAAAAAACTTAGGTTTTAATTAGAAATTAAAATAAAAAACGGGGTGTCAATTTGACACTACCAACAAATATAAGGAGGAACTGATATGAAAAAGATAGAAAATTTTCAAAAAGGTATGGGCATAGGTGGCTGGCTCACAAACTACAAAAGATTTAATGTTTTGCCACAAGATAAAAGATTAGTGATTACCATAGGAGATATAGAGCATTTTGAAAGCTATATTACCGAAAGAGATGTTAAATACATAGCATCACTTGGTATGGATCATATCCGGTTAGGTTTTGACCAGATAGTTTTAGAGGAAAGTCCATATAAATATAGACAAAAAATCATTGATATTTTGCACAATTTTGTTGGATGGTGTAAAAAATATAATTTGCGTCCGGTGCTGAATATGCATAAAGCACTTGGCAACTACTGCGATATATTAGAGGAAACAGGGCTTATGCAAGATAAAGAGCTTCAGGACAGATTTATAGCGGTTTGGGTGAAGCTTGAAGAAGAGTTTTCTGATAATGATGATGTTGTTTTTGAACTTTTAAATGAAGTTTTTAATGGCACTGCTGAAGAATGGAATTTTTTGGCTGAAAAAACGATAAATGCAATCAGAGAGATTAATAAAAATCGTATTATTATACTTGGAGGAACAGAGTGGAGTAATCCCGTTGGACTTGATTATATTAAGGTGTATGATGATGAAAATATAATATATACATTTCATTGCTACGCACCGCATGAATTTACGCATCAGCAAGGGGTATTACAGGCACCTCAGTTGTTTTATAATAGAAAAATGCCATATCCGACAGATGATATAGAACGCTATCGTGATTTTCACAGGTTGAATGGCACTAATGAAACTTACAAAGATATCAAGAAGATTGATATTGAGTTATTGAGAAATTACCTTGAACCTGCCAAACGTTTTGTTGAAAACCATCCTGATAAGATATTATGGTGCGGAGAGTTTGGAACAATTCGTCATTGTGATATTAAATACAGAGAAAACTGGATGCGTGATGTGATAACACTATTAAAGGAATTGGATATACCATATTCTGTATGGAATTATTTAAGCACTCCTAATGACGGCAACAAATTTAGTCTTGTTGATGATGATAACCGAATTATTTTAAGTGAAGAACTTAAAAGGATTATACAGGGGGATGTATAATGATTATTTTATTTTTTACATTAAGTATTTTCATGGCAACAATGCGAAACATATTGCTGAAGAATTTATCTGATATCCGCTATGGAACAAAATCATTTTACCTGATGCAAACAATAATTTTCGGGTGTGGTGGTTTAATTCTGATGCTATCAGGAGTAAGTTTTGCCGGGGTTTCTGTTGTAACTGTTATCTGCTCGGTTATCTACGGATTATGTTTAATAATTGCACAGTATGGATATACCTTTGCATTAAAAAGTGGTAAAGTGGGATTATGTTCAACTATTTATTCATTGGGATTTGTTTTTCCAACGTTATCCGGAAGAATTATTTGGGATGAAAAATTGAACTTATACAATATATTGGGAATTGTACTCGTCATACCAATACTTATAATTACAGGGAGAAAGCAATCTAATAAGGAAAAACAAAAAAATAATGGATTTATTTTTCCGTTGATAACAGCAATGCTTGCATCTGGTGGTTTAGGAATTATACAAAAGGCACATCAAAACTCTGAATACAGTGAGCAAAAAAGTGTTTTTTTGGTTTTTGCATTTTGTTTAGCATCTTTAATATCTTTTGGGTTTTCAATGTCGAAAAATCGGGAAAAAGTAAGGTTGGTTACTAAAAACAGAGTATTTTCTGCAATAGGAACAGGCGTTGCATTTTCAATTTCAAATTTACTGAATACAATTCTTGCAGGAAAATTGAGCAGTGTAGTATTTTTTCCGGGGTTAAATATCGGCACGATAATTTTTTCTTTAATTTTAAGCATAATTATATACAAGGAAAAATGTACAAAACGTGAGTTATTAGTTTTATTTATGGGATTTTTGTCAATTATTTTAATAAGCAGGTAGAAAGAAACGGAAAATAGTATAAAAAGAAGGATTTGGATGAGCCTTATGGTAAGAACAAATACAAGCTTCATTAC
>CAZHZL010000179.1:0-2279 GCA_964537245.1 uncultured Oscillospiraceae bacterium | reverse complement strand
TGGTCGGTAGGGCGACCTAATTTTCTTTTATTAGCCATTTGTAATTTCCCCCTTTTACAACAAAGCTGATTTTTCAGCTCTGCAGTGAAATATTTAAGCCGTAAGCTTTTTATAAAGCCAAAGATTATTCTTCCTCTTCAGCAAGTGATAATCCCAAAGCTTCAAGCTTAGAAATAACCTCGTCCATTGATTTTCTTCCGAGATTTCTTACTTTGATCATTTCTTCCTGAGTTTTCTTTGAAAGATCTTCAACATTGTTGATTCCTGCTCTCTTAAGACAGTTATAAGAACGAACAGAAAGGTCAAGATCTTCTATTGTCATTTCAAGAACTTTTTCTTTGTAATCTTCTTCTTTTTCAACCATTATGTTGCTCTTACGAGCTTCTTCGGATAAGCCTACAAATAATTCGAGATGCTCTGTCATTATTTTTGCAGCCCAGCCTACAGCTTCGTCAGCAGTCATAACGCCGTTTGTCCATACTTCCAAAGTAAGCTTATCATGGTCTGTTCTGTTTCCTACTCTTACATTTTCAACGGTTGAATTAACCTTTTTAACAGGAGTATAGATTGAATCGACCGGAATTGAGCCAACCGGAAGTGATGCGTTTTTGTTGTTTTCAGAAGCCACATAACCAATTCCCTTATCCAAAACGATTTCCATTCTGAATTTTGCAGAACTGTTAAGTGTACATATGTGAAGCTCAGGATTCATGATTTCAACTTCAGCGTCCGGCTTTATATCGCCTGCTGTGAGTTCACATTCTCCACAAGCTTCGAGCACAACTGTTTTTGCTCCGTCGCAATGAAGTTTTGCCGCAATATTTTTAACATTTAAAATTATTTCGGTAACATCTTCCTCAACTCCCGGAACAGTTGAAAACTCATGAACAACACCGTCAATCTTAACGCTTGTCGGAGCTGCGCCTTCAAGTGAAGAAAGAAGGATTCTTCTCATACTGTTTCCAAGTGTTGTACCGTAGCCTCTGTTTAACGGAGACAATGAAAATTTAGCGTAATCACCTGACGGTGAGCTTCCTAAAAATTCAATATTTGGTTTTTCAATTGATATCATTGTTTGACCCTCCCTCACCCCGTAGGGTGTATTCTATATGATCGTAAATTACTGTAATGTGAGATTTACTTGCAAACAATCTTATGGGTCTTTTCAAATATAAAAACATCTTTATGCTGCCAAAAGCGCTTTTTGAAAACGCTCCTTGGCAACAGTAATGTTATTATTTTGAATATAACTCGACGATAAGATGTTCCTCGATTGGCAAATCTATATCTTCTCTTGCAGGCAATTTTGCAACTGTCGCACTGAGAGAATTTTTGTCAACAGATAACCAGCCCGGAACAACTCTTGAATCGGTTGTATCAAGAACAGCTTTGATTTTTTCGCTTGAACGGCTCTTATCCTTGATAGCGATTGTATCGCCAACTTTAACGAGGTATGAAGGGATATTTACCTTCTTGCCGTTTACTTCAAAATGACCGTGTCTTACAAGCTGTCTTGCTTCAGGTCTTGAAGTTGCCCAACCTAATCTGTAAACGATATTATCGAGTCTGCTTTCCAAAATGATAAGAAGGTTTTCACCTGTGATACCTTCTTTTTTAACAGCCATTTCATAGTAGCTGTTGAACTGGCTTTCCAATACGCCGTAGTATCTTCTTGTTTTCTGTTTTTCACGAAGCTGTAATCCGTATTCGGATACTTTCTTTCTAGCCTGACCGTGCTGACCCGGTGCATAAGCTCTTTTATTGAATGAACATTTTTCTGTATAACATCTTGTGCCTTTTAAGAAAAGCTTCTGGTTTTCTCTTCTGCACAAACGACATACAGCACCTGTATATCTTGCCATGTGTTCTTACACCTCCATTTTAATAAAACTACACTCTTCTTCTTTTTGGTGGTCTGCATCCGTTATGAGGAATAGGAGTTACATCCTTAATCATAACAACATCCAAACCTGCTGTCTGCAATGCTCTGATTGCAGCTTCTCTACCTGCGCCCGGACCTTTAACGAAAACTTCAACAGTTTTAAGACCGTGCTCCATAGCAGCTTTTGCTGCTGTTTCAGCAGCCATCTGTGCTGCAAAAGGAGTATTTTTCTTTGAACCTCTGAATCCGAGTCCGCCTGCACTTGCCCATGACAAAGCATTTCCTGCCATGTCTGTTATTGTAACAATTGTATTATTGAAAGAAGACTGAATATGCACACATCCTTTTTCTATGTGCTTCTTCTCTTTTCTTCTTCTGGTTGTTTTTTTAACCGCTT
>CAZHZL010000178.1:0-2282 GCA_964537245.1 uncultured Oscillospiraceae bacterium | reverse complement strand
TTTCGTTGCTTGTGATTTTTACTGTGATGGTGTTTACCGGGTTGCTGTCTTGGATGGTGAGGTATTGGGAGTTGTTATAAATGGAAATTGGAAATGATATTGTACTACGAGTTTCTTCTTCATCCCAATCTCCTCCTAGTTCTACTTTTGTTCCATCCTCTGTATTCAAAGCATAAACATCGGAAAGACTCCAAACATTAACACACAATACTAACAAAATCGATGTTAATAACTTCTTTAACGACATAAAAATCTTTTTTTCCATAATAATGCGATTTTAAAATTATAGCACAAATTTAGCAGTAAATAGTTTGACTCTAATAGACAACAAATAGACTTTTTATATAAAAGAAAATAGGTAAAAAGCTCATATTCAAGCTTATTACCTATTTATTCCTTAAGACAGATAGACATCCCGTTTTTTAGAACTCTTTCAACCAAATATCTAAAAGCATATTCTCTCCCAAAGGGCCTACTTGCTGAATTATCCGCTCTTTCAACCTCAATTTTTGTCTCGAAACAGAGGTAGAAGAAATACCCAATATCTTTGCAATGTCCCCATTACTAAAAGACAACTTAATCAAACAGCAAATACGAATGTCATTTTCTGTAAGTTCCGGTATTCGAGTTCGCAAACGTACTGTATAGTTATCATAAATAGCATCAGCCTTATTCATAATATCCCGCCATTGAATAATATCAAGTGGTTTGGGATTTTTCTTTATCTTGTTGACAAATTCTTCCTTTTTCAACAATTCGTTGCACAAAAACAATTCACGTCTGTGTAGATATAAATTATTCTCAGACAATGTACGCAATCCTTCCAATTCCTTTGACTTCTCAGCCATAGTAGCTGTATACTCATCTATTTTTAGCAAAAGATTCTGATTCTTATTTTCCAGTGATTTATTTTGTTTTTGCATTTCATCTATATACCTTTCTTTTTCTTTTTGCATCTCAGTTGACAATTCATCTTTTCCTTCCAATTCTTTAATTCGTGCTTTGTTTTGAGCAATCACCTGTTTGTTTTCGTTCAATTGATTAACAAAATCTGTTAATTCCTTTTCCTTTCTCTTTAATATCTTACTTTGATGGAGTATTTTCCTTTGATAGCATGTTATTATAATACCTATAACCCCTATAGATGCACATAGAATAATCAAGCCTCTTTTTTCTGCTTTATTCTTTTCATTGATGACTTTCTGTTGATTATATTTCTCTTGCATTTCAATGAGAGCTTTGTTACGGTCTATTTTGTTGATGGAATCATTGATTTTCCATAGTTTAATAGAATATTCTGCATTTTTTTCATAATCCTTGTGTTGATTACTAAGATTAAACAAAATTTGATAAGCGGTTTGTTGAGTATATATACTATTAGATTCTACAGCTTTATTCAAATAGAAATACGCTGAATCAATCTGATTCGTTTTTTGATATAAATGTCCGATTATCTGAAAACCAGCCTTACTCAACATTTGAAAGTTCAATGTTTTCACAAGCTCTTGAGCTTCTTCATATTTTTTTTGTCGAATGTATATACCCATTTTTTCTTGTATTGCAGAATTAACTAATTTCTTTTCATTATGAGTACTTCCTATTTCGATAGCCTTGTCATAAAGTTCTATTGCTTTTATATATTGTTCCTGAGCAGAATACGTTCTTGCCATGCAATTATATGAATCAACTATATAATAGAAATCATTCGATAAGATTGCAAACTTATTGGCTTTTTTACAAAATGCAACTGAATACTCGTGTAATTCCCGATGTGCATAAATAATCCCAATTTGAGCATGAATCAAATAAGCCAAACGACAATCATCGGTAAAAGATACTTCTTCCGAAGCTTGAAGATAATACGGTAAAGCTTTATCTACTTGATTCTTTTCTTTATATAATACCGCCTTATGATACAAAGCCAACGCTTTACGCTGTGCATTGTTTCCCTTTATAAAATAATCATAGGCGATATTAATCAAAGAGTCAGATTGATCTACAAAACATTTGTATTTTGCTTGCGTTAAAAGCAAAGCCCAAGTAGCATGTGCTTCTTTCTCGGTAGGAATAGGCATTGACTGAAGAATATGCAAAGCACTATCCGGATTTTCATACATGATATTCTCTGCCTGCACCAACTCTATCGGCAATACACTTTTGCCTCTTCCACCTAAATTACAAGATGAAAGAATATAAGCCGCAATTAAAATAAGGTATAAATAGAAACGTTTCATAGCTGTGCAAATTTTAATTTTTCCCTAGCAAAATTAGAATATTTCACT
>CAZHZL010000177.1:0-2293 GCA_964537245.1 uncultured Oscillospiraceae bacterium | reverse complement strand
AAAGACCGGGCGCGGTTTATTTGGCTGCAGTTCTTGCTTCACATGCACTGAAGGGACTTCCTGCATTCGGTATCTACGTACATGATGTTCAGGATATGACTGATACTTCAATCCCTGCTGATGTAGAAGAAAAACTCTTGAGATTCGGTCGTGCAGCAGTTGCAGCGGCTACAATGAGAGGTAAATCATATCTTCAGATTGGCTCAATCTGTATGGGTATCGGCGGCTCTATTATCGATGTAAACTTTATTGAAGAATACTTGGGAATGAGAGTTGAATCAGTTGACGAGGTAGAAGTTATCAGACGAATGACTGAAGGTATCTACGACGAAGCTGAATATCAGAAAGCACTCAAATGGGCTAAAGAAAAATGTGTTATGGGCTTTGATAAAAACCCTGAAGAATTACAGCTTACCCCTGAAAAGAAAGAAGAACAGTTTGAGTTTGTTGTTAAGATGATGTGTATCATCAAAGATCTTATGAACGGTAACAAAAACTTACCTGAAGGCTGCGAAGAAGAAATGGTTGGTCACAACGCTATCGCAGCAGGTTTCCAGGGACAGAGACAGTGGACAGACTTCTATCCTAACTGTGACTTCCCCGAAGCTATGCTTAACACATCATTTGACTGGAATGGTCCAAGAGAGCCTTACATCCTCGCAACAGAAAACGATGTTCTTAACAGTATTGGTATGTTGTTTGGTAAGCTTCTTACAAACAGAGCACAGATGTTCGCAGATGTAAGAACATATTGGAGCGGCGATGCAGTTAAGAAAGCTGCCGGCTATGAAATCGAAGGCAAAGCTAAAGAGGCTGACGGATTTATCCACCTTATCAACTCAGGTGCTTGCTGCTTGGATGCTTGCGGAGAAGTTAAAGACGAAAATGGCAACGGCGTTATGAAACAGTGGTTTGATATGACAGAAGCAGATTGCGATACTGTTATGAAAGCTGCAACATGGAATATGGCTGACCTCGGATACTTCAGAGGAGGCGGATTCTCATCAAGATTCTTAACAAGAGCTGAAATGCCTGCAACAATGATCAGACTTAACCTTGTTAAAGGTCTTGGTCCTGTTCTCCAGATTGCAGAAGGCTGGACAATCGGTCTTCCTGATGAAGTTTCAGATATACTCTGGAAGAGAACAGACTATACATGGCCTTGCACATGGTTTGCTCCAAGATGTACAGGCGAGGGCGCGTTCAAAACAGCTTATGATGTTATGAACAACTGGGGTGCTAACCACGGTGCTATCAGCTACGGTCACATCGGTGCTGACCTTATCACACTTTGCTCAATTTTGAGAATACCTGTATGTATGCACAATGTTCCTGAAGAAAAAATCTTCAGACCTGCTGCATGGAATGCATTCGGTATGGATAAAGAAGGCGCTGATTACAGAGCTTGTGAAAACTACGGCCCAATGTATAAATAATTAAATGAAAGATATTATAGAAAGAATAAACGAGCTTTACCACAAGTCGCAAAATGAAGGCTTAAATGAAGAAGAAAAGGCTGAACAGAAGATTTTAAAAGAAAAATACATTCAGGCTTTCAGAAACAATTTAACTGCGACTCTGGAAAATACTTATATCGTTGATAAAGACGGAAATAAGAAAAAAGTTCAAAAGAAAAATTAAAAAAAGCTTTCCTGCTGGTTTTGAGTAGGAAAGCTTTTTTAACATAAAAATCATTGAAAAATCATATAATATAAAAAAATTAAAAAGTTTATAAAAGGTGATTGTATGAAAATCAATTTCAAAAAACTGCTGATGTATCTTGGTATTACATTAGGAGTCGGCGCACTTGCAGCGTTCTTTACAATGAACAGTATGGACATATATTCTCAGATTGAGAAACCTATGTTCTCGCCTCCGTCCATTGTATTTCCTATTGCATGGTCAATACTTTATACACTTATGGCGATTAGTGCTTATATAGTTTTTCAAAGCGATTGTAACAATAAATCAGAAGCACTTACAAGTTATTATATCCAACTTGGAGTAAACTTTGTATGGCCTCTTCTTTTCTTTAATTTGCAGGCGTTTTTTATTTCTTTTTTATGGTTAATACTTCTGGTGGTCCTTGTTATTCTTATGATATTGCAATTTTATAAATGCAAGCCTTTGAGTGCATATTTGCAGATACCGTATCTTTTATGGTTGCTTTTTGCGACATATCTGAACTTTTCAATTTTTATTATGAACTAATAAAAAAATGGGGATGTTGAAAAATTATTTGGCTCTATAATAAATGTTGTGGTCAACAATAAAAAGAGCTTTCAAAAGAAAT
>CAZHZL010000176.1:0-2311 GCA_964537245.1 uncultured Oscillospiraceae bacterium | reverse complement strand
ATATAGGTTCTGACTGTCTTGTATGCATATATATTATAATAGGAAGAAACTCTGTTAAAAATTAGAAATTAGAAATCAGGAATTAGAAATTATCTATGCCACTTAATAAAAGAAGAAAATCGCCATAAGCGATTTTCAACATTCATTGTGCATAAAAAAAGGAACTCTTGTGAATTCCCCTTTTATATATGCATCTTCACTTTAAGAGTTCGTATGCAGTCAACACATCAGTAATACCATTTTTATCATTTTGAGAAACGGTAAAATCAAAGTGCTTCGTATCACCTTTAAAACGAATCACAGTTTCTTTAGATGACGCGATCTTTTTGAGCATATCTATATCTTCTCTACTTGGGTATGTGTGCACATACTCCCACACCTCTGTATCATGATCTCTCTTCACTTCGAAAGAAGAAAACGACTTTTCGTATTTTTCGTCATCAATAACAATAGTTACCGTGTCAAAAAATACCCATTCTTTTCCTGTGTAATGGTATCTAAGTTTCAACCATGTATTTGTTGAGCTTTTGCCTATGTATGGCATAACATAGCTTCTGCTATCTGCATAATATGGCTCGCTTTTTGAGAGATACCATGTTATACCCTCCACTTCATCTGTCTGTATTCTTAATCTTGATAACGCCCTTTGCAGCTTTGCTTCTTTTAATTTTGCAGGAGCCTCGGAAAGTATATTATAATTTTCTACTTTTTTCTTCTCGGCATCACTGAGTTTATCGTACATCTGTTGTGCTTTTGTTATGGCATTGCCACTATCCACCGTTACTGTTCCTATTTTATCAATCAGGCTTATAACATTTTGCACCTTAAGTGAACTTATTTCATCCTCTGCCTCGACTAAAACATCATAATTTCCAATTTTCGTTTTTACCTTTTCAGGGCAATCTTCATAGGACTTTCTAATACTTTTAATTCTTTCCTCTTTTTCTAATGTAACATCGCCTATGCTGGATATAGTATTCTCTATGTTTTCTCTCAGTAAATCATTATATACATTCCTGGCATTTTCAAGAGTTTCCACATTTCCTACTTTATTTTTTTGTTTTTCTGTTAATGTTGACAATGCTGTTTCCGCTATTTCAATAGCATTTTTGCTATCCAAAGTTACATTCCCAATCCTTGTTATCATATCTTCTATTATTTGTATTTTTTTGCTATTACCGCAAGAACATGTCGTTACGCATATAATAATAGCAAGGCACAAGATTACACCCTTCTTCATCCCTTCTCACCCTTTCATCATCCATTCACTTTTGGTAATATTACACTTTGTTTTTCAATTCATTTCATGCCATATTTTTTCTCTTATTTTGTTATCTTTTTGAATTTCCACAAGCACATGTGCCTATACAATCAGCATTTACTCTTCCACATTCTGCACATTTCCACTTATCTTTTCCACTTATCTTTTCCACTTCATCTGATTCGCTATATGGCAACGAAGAAAAACCATTTTCATAGCTCTGTTTATTTTTTTCACCTACTACCGCTTTACTTTTCTCTTTCAAAGAATACGCAAAAGAAATAAGACCTGTGCAGAATACCATTGTTCCACACGAAATAAAAATTGCCTTCTGTGCCTTTATCCCAGCTATTTTACCAGCAACCAATGATGCCTCCATTATATAATTATATGCATCACCCCCAACATACATATTTAAGAATGATACATTAAGTCTTGTGCTTGGTTCTTCTAAGAAAATACCTAGCACGAGTAAAGCAACTCCTGTAATCATTGCAATGATTGATGTGAATTTTTTCATAGTATCACCTCCTTCATTTTGATTATACTCGTTTTATCGACAATTGTCAAGCTATAGAGCATAAAATAAAATTGATGTGAGGTGAAAATTTATGATTTCTTATGAACCCTTTTATAAAACAATAAAGGAAAAAGGCATAACCACTTACACACTTATTACCAAATTTTCAGTAAGCAGAAGCCTTTTAGACAGGCTAAAACACAACAAGCCTATAAGCACTGTAACTCTTAACGATTTATGTTCATATTTAGATTGCAAAGTTGAAGATATTTTGGTTTATATAAAAGACTGACATAATTTAATTCCCCAAAATGACAAATCAGTTCCGTCATCCTGAGCGAATGCGAAGGATCTGTTTGAAATTCTTCGTCGCTTTGCTCCTCAGAGTGACATAAAATAAAGATGAATACAAGCATTATCATATAATAAAAAAGAAAAAATCGCCGAAGCGATTTTTAACATTCATTGTGAATTGTGCATTTTAAATTTTGCATTAAAAAAGAAACCCTCGCGAGTTTCCCTTTCAATCT
>CAZHZL010000175.1:0-2399 GCA_964537245.1 uncultured Oscillospiraceae bacterium | reverse complement strand
AACCTCATTACATGGTTTTGGTTGGTATGAGAGCAAGGGGGTTTTTTCGCTTATAAAATTCTCTTCAAATAGCTTTAATACCTCATCATATCAATATTGAGCCAGCTTCTTCATAAGAGCAAGGCATTTTTTCCTGAAATCGTTATCATCGTCATATAAATACAGTAAATTAGCCGAAAGCTGCATTTGATTAACTGCAAATGGTTTACATAGTTTTGAAAAATCTATTTCTTCAGATTTTTCGAGTGCAATATCCCTGTATTTGAAATATAAATCTTTATAATGTTCATCGCCGCCAATCATCCATGCAGCAAGATAAATCATTGGCAGTCTCATACATTCATGAGGCATTATATCGCCCCACATACTCATCACAAGACCTTTTCTGCCTTTCTCGTCCAGTAAATTCCAATTGTTCTCTTTCTTAACATTATTCTCAGCACGCTTAGCAAAATCACGTAATTTCCTCTTTATAAAATCCTTATCATCCTGAGAACACAAACCGCTTTCATAATACTTACAACATGCAGAAATCCAATGTGTATATTGATCGCGTGAGCTGTTGCTGTAGTGAGTTGTACAATCTATTGGAGAAACATTCCTTGCAAGGAAGCCAGTATCATCTGACACCTCCGCACAAAGTTTTAATCCTTCAAAAATATCTGTCATTCTCTTTAGATATTTTTTATCACCCGAATATTTATAAGCCTCTATTGTGCTTTCCAGCATAACCCCACCAATAATACATCCATCTTCCATTCCCGTGCACCAACCACATGGATTGGGAAAATCCATTTTTATTACTTCGGGGGACGGAAGGTATTTTTCAAATTCACCTATCATACCCGGAATTGCAAAATCATAAAAAGTTTTGGTTTTTTCACAAAATAAATTATTAAACATGTAATCCCAAATTCTATTTACAAATTTATTCATATAACTATCCTCCCATAAAATATTTATCGAGTCTTAAAAATATTTTATTATTAGTATCCAAATATGTCAATTTGATTTGAATTTAATATTCCTTTTCAACAAATATTTGTCATCAAAACACATATAGAAACAAATTTTTTATGTAATTTACAAAGGCCTTTGCAAACTGGTAATATTCGCAAAACTATTTCACATCTCAAACCCTTCTGTTATACCCTGAAGTCTCTCTGTGTCTTTTTTCACATAATACATTTCGGTTATCTGTGAGGTACTGTGTCCAAGTAGGTCTGCTACTTGTTTTGGTGTTAAGGCTTTTATTGTGCCATCAGCTTGTTTTATTCCATTCACAAGATTTGTTGCAAAAGTGTGCCTGAATGAGTGAAGTCCCTTTGTTTCAATTCCTGCATTTTCTAAGATTCTGTAATATCTTTTTCGGAAGTTTACGGGATTAGTATGATTACCATTTTCATCACATATAAGTGGCGTATCTTCACCAAAGTATGCTTCATTTCTTAGTTCTTTTATCATTTCTATTGCGGTGTTGTTTAAAGGAATTGTCCTTTTACTTGTCTTGGTTTTTGTTTTGCCTATTTTAGATATTCGGCCTTTTGTTTTCTTTGTTCCTTCTCTTTTATTTACTTCCTTAAGGGTTTTATGTATGTGAAGCTTTTTGTTTTCGAGGTCTATATCGTTATTTTTAAGTGCCAGAGCTTCGCCAGGTCTTATTCCTGTATTTAACATCAGTATATATGCACCAGCCTGCTTATACTTTCTCTTTCCGTTAGAGTAAGTAGAGCAGGCTTCTTTTTTGAATCTTTCTAATTCTTCTTTTGTAAATACCATTACGGTTTCACACTCTGGAAGAAATTCTTTGCCCTGTGATGACAAGAAATTTGCTTTCTTTATCATCTCTACATTTTCCATTGGATTTTTGTTTATTAATTCTTCAATGTACAGTGTTTTAAAGTATTCATTTAGTAGTACATAAGCCTTTTTGACTGTTGAGTAAGCTAAGTCTTTATTCATAAGGTGGTTGAGAAGATTTTTAATATCAGTTGCAGTTATATTGCCTACTACCTTATCACCTATTGTGGGGTATATTTGATTTTTAGCTGTTGCATCAGCCCTGTCATAAGTTGTTTGTTCTACTGTTGGGAATTTAGATACTTCAAGCCAATTTTGAAGGCTGTCTTTTAATAGTTTTGTGCTTTCATCTGTGTTTTTTATTTGGTTTTCAAATTCAGCTATATATGCGGTTATTTTTTTATTTGCTTCCTGCTTGGTAGTTCCCGAAAAGGATTTTCGTTTTCTACTTCCATGCTCATCCATATACCACACAACACCGCACCATCTGCCATCTGTTCTTTTAAATACATTACCATTTGTCAGTAGTTTCTTTTGCATTTAATCACCTCCGCTTTCTTTGTGACACAAACACTACCATGTATAATAGTAAAAGTCCA
>CAZHZL010000174.1:0-2403 GCA_964537245.1 uncultured Oscillospiraceae bacterium | reverse complement strand
GTCCTGAAAAATATATGAGTTTTGAGACAAGATGTTAATATTGGAGTAATAATCCGAAGGATTATACCTGTCGATATCTATACCGTTGATTTTGATATGTCCGTTTTCAAGGCGATAAAATTGCATTATAAGTGAAGCTATTGTTGATTTCCCGATACCGCTTTTACCCTTTATGCATAAGATATCTTTGTTTTTTATTGAAAATTGAACATCTTCCAATAAATTTTGTCCGTCTCCGTAACTAAATGATTTACTGTAAAAATCAAGATAATCAAGACTATCCAAAACTTCAAAGCCTTTTGTTTCAGGAGTATTTACAACAAAATCATCCAGCCTTTCACTCAAGACCATAGTATTTCTGCGTCCTGAAAGGTTTCCGGCAAGAGCCGTAAGCGGAGCTTGAGTTTTTCCGGAAAGTGTATATATAGCGATAACTTCACCGATTGTAAGAGTACCTTTTATTGTTAAATAAATACCGATAAGAAGTATTGCTACCGGTATTAAATACGAAGCTACCGTATATATTGCACTATAGAGCTGCTCCCAGAAAAAACCTTTCTTTTGATAATAAAAAAGTCGATTTTCCAGAAGCTCCACCATTTTTGCAATGTATAGATTCTCTTTTTTTAATTGTTTTACATCAATAAAAGATTTATTTGCCTGAATGAAAAACTGATACATTTCTCCGAGTACTTCATATTCCAGCTTGTTGTAATGCGCTATTTTTTCATTAATATTTCTTGTTGATAAAAAGGCAAAGACAACCATTGCAACGATGAAAACAGCAATCGGAGGGTGATAATTATATAGTGCGGTAAATATAATTACAAAATTGAAGATATAAGTCCAGAATTGAATAGAGCCGGTAGCTAACCAACCTGCAATATCATCCGTGTCATTCATAAATTTGGATGCTACTTCTCCGGAATCGGTATTTTTAGAGAAGATGTAGCTCTGTTTATAATACGAAGAAAACACATATTTCAAAGTCTCTTTTGAGAATTTTAATCCCAAGAAAAATGTTGCAATACTATTAGTGAAATTACAAAATAAATATAATGCAATATAGACCAATATCGTGCTCAATCCGGTAGCGTAAGCTGCAGCCGTATCTACCTGACCATAACTTACCGAATCAATAATTTTTTGCATCTGAATCATCATATATGTAGAAAAATAAGTAGTTGATACCGCTAAAATAAATATCAAAAACTTTAATATATAATGGTTCCCGACTCCTAATCGAATTTTCCTGTATGTCGGAGTCTCAATAACTACATTTTTTATATGCTGAAATAATTTTTTCATACTTCTATCCTCTTATAATTGTCTATTATACAGTTTAATTCGGATGTTATCAATATGAGTTTGCGGAAAAACTATCGTTTTTCTCGCAAACTCTGGGGAACGGTTTCGAGTCAGGCTACGTGCTATCCCGCACCTAGCCTAACTCTCACACACCTAAGGTCGGATTTGAAAAAGTTCGAAAAATTGTCATTTTTCGACTTTTTCCGCATCCTCATATTGTAAAGCTTTTTGACGAATTGATTTCGAATCGTTAAAGTGCTAAAATTCATAAGAAAGAAGTGAGTAAAATTAATGAAAAAGATTATAAGCACAATATTACTTTTTATAGTATTTTTAACCGGTCAATGTCTTTCTTGGGCGAATGACGGAATTATTTGGTATGAATCTGTTTGGAAAATGATTAACGAACAGTATGTTGATACGAGCTTTAATAATCAAGACTGGACTCTCTGGAGAAATAAGTATGATGATTATATAAAAACTGATGAAGACGCGTACATTGCAATTTCAGTAATGTTAAACAGTTTAAATGACGACTATACATTTTTTATGCTTCCTGAAGAGTTTTCTGATATGACGACATCTTTTTCCGGCAAAAAAGAAGGTTTTGGTTTTGTCTTAAAAAAAGCTCGAAATGGAATAAGAATTTCTAAAGTTTATCCTGAATCCCCTGCCGCGAATTGTGGTTTGAAAGCCGGAGATTTAATACTGGCTGTTAACGAAAAAGAATTGCAAGGGTTAGGCTTTGAAAAAGCATTAAGTTTAATTAATTCAGCTGACAATACAATAAAGCTTCTTATTCGCAGAAAAAATGACACAGATTCTATTTATTCTTTAACATCTGCTGAATATGAGATTAACCCTGTATCGACAAAGCCTATGGCTCAAAAAATTGAAATCCCGAATAATATTTTATATGCAAGAATTGAATCCTTTGCTAACAAGCTTTCAGCACAATATTTTTTTGATTTGTATAAAAACAGCACCGGAATTACGGGGATAATTATTGATTTAAGAGGAAATTCCGGAGGATATGTTGACAGAGCTGCAACTGTTGCAAATATGTTTTTGAAAAATAAAACAATAGTAACGACA
>CAZHZL010000173.1:0-2484 GCA_964537245.1 uncultured Oscillospiraceae bacterium | reverse complement strand
TATTACCAAAGGAGTAAGCTCGCAGGTGAGTTTACTCCTTCAGCTTTTTATGTGGAAGTGTATTGATGAAATGCCACTACCAAAAGATTATCTTCAGGTGTTTGAGTTAACGCTTGAGGAGGGAAAACAAAAAATAATACATAGCCAAGAACAACCTGAGTACAAACGGGAGTATCTGCTAAAGTTAGCGGATGCTCCTGTTTTTATTGGAAAAATCTTCGTAATTGATGACGGAGACCATTCAACAATGATGCTTGCATCAGAATATTAAGAAAGGAAAATTTTATTATTATGAAAGAAAAAGAAATATGTTCAATCTGCGGAAAAGAATTAAGTAAGGAAGAAACACACGAATTTGACGGAAAAATTTTATGCAAACATTGCTTAGATAATGAAACTTCGATATGTGAAAGCTGTCATACAAGAATATGGAATGATGACAGTCATGGCGATGAATATGTAGTGTTATGTAAAAGCTGTTATGACAACTATTATACCCGCTGTGAAAGATGTGATTGCCTTATCCACAGAGACAACGCCAACTATTTTAACGGAAGCGATACACCATATTGCGATGATTGTTATGACGAACTTGAAGAAAGTTCGTCTATCCATGATTATAATTACAAGCCTGACCCAATCTTCTACGGTAATGATAAAATGTATTTCGGTGTTGAGCTTGAAATAGACTGTGGTGGTGAGATTTCAGATAATGCAGATGAACTTGAAAATATAGCTAACCGGAATAATGAGCATATCTATTGTAAACACGATGGCAGTATTAATAATGGTTTTGAAATTGTATCTCATCCAATGACGCTTGATTACCACCAAAGTGATATGAACTGGAAAGAAGTATTTGAAAAAGCTATTTCAATGGGATATAAATCACATAACACTTCTACTTGTGGACTTCATATACATATTAACCGTGATGCATTCGGCTCAACTTATGATGAACAGGAAATACCAATTGCGAGAATTGTATATTTCGTTGAAGCGCATTGGAATGAGCTTGTTAAATTTTCAAGAAGAAATATGGATAATATTATGCGTTGGGCGAGTAAATATGGAGTTATGGAAAACATCAAAAACACTTACGATAAAACCAAGAAAGGAAATTTAGGAAGATATGTAGCTGTAAATTTACTTAATTGCAATACAGTTGAACTGCGTATATTTAGAGGCACCCTTAATATAAATACTTTCTATGCTACTTTGCAGCTGGTAGATGAGATATGTAAATCTGCAATAAATATGAATGATTACGATTTTGAAAGAATGAGCTGGCTTGATTTTGTAAGCAAAATTAACAAAGATGAAAAGCCCGAACTCATAAATTATCTTAAATTAAAACAGCTTTATGTAAATGAGCCGGTAGGAATGGAAGGTGAAGTGTAATGTGCAGTTTATTCGGATTTTATAATTATTCAAAAAACGAAATAAAAGATTTAAGTAAACTTACAAATAAGTTGGCACAAGAAGCAACCGTAAGAGGCACCGATGCAACGGGAATTTCATATAACTACAAAAATAACCTTGTTATACATAAAGAACCTAAAAGTGCATATAAAATGAAATTCAAGCATCCTGATAGCACAATTTCAGTTATGGGACATACACGGCACAGTACACAAGGAAGTGAAAAGAAAAATTACAATAACCATCCTTTTATGGGAAAGTGTAAAAATGCGAGATTTACTCTTGCTCACAACGGAATAATTTCAAACGATGACAGATTAAGAAAAGAATATAAAATCCCAAAAACCAAGATAGAAACAGACAGCTATATAGCGGTGCAACTTATTGAAAAGAAAAAACAGCTTGATAATGATAGTATAAAATTTATGTCTGAAAGCGTACACGGAAGCTTTACTTTTTCAATACTTGATGATAAGAATAATCTGTATCTCATAAAAGGAGATAATCCGCTGTGTCTTATTCATTTTACAAAGTATCAGCTTTATGTATATGCTTCAACAGATGATATTTTATATAAGGCACTTATAGGCACAAATCTTTTTAAAGAAATAAAGCAAGGCAACTTTGAAGAAATAGAAATAAAATCGGGAGAAATACTTACGATATGTACTTGTGGGAAAATATTAAGAGATAAATTTGATTACACTGAATACAGTTATTGCAGTCTTTGGGATTGGAGAACACATGGGCTATATGATGAAAATGATTATATCACCGATTTAAAAAGTGTATCTAAATATTATGGATATGATCCTGACGATATAGATGCACTTATTGAGGATGGTTTTACTCCCGATGAGATTGAGGAGTATATATACTGCATGGAATGATGTTAGGGCTGACGAATTCGTCAGCCCTAATACCCGCAATTATTTTTTATATCCGATTTTGAAAAATATTTGCATAAAAAATAACAAATTTGGGGGTAATTCGCTTTTTTTGCAATGAAATTTTCCTACAAACGGATATTTTTATATTCCGGGACTCTTACAATAACTTTCT
>CAZHZL010000172.1:0-2520 GCA_964537245.1 uncultured Oscillospiraceae bacterium | reverse complement strand
CTTTAAGAGTTGATGGAACGCCTTCAACTTTTTCTTTAGCTTCTTTAAGACCAAGGCCTGTGATTTCTCTAACAACTTTGATAACATCAAGCTTCTTGTCGCCGAATGATGTCATAACAACATCAAATTCTGATTTTTCTTCAGCAGCACCACCTGCAGCACCTGCAGCAGCAACAACTGCAACACCTGCAGCAGCGCTTACGCCAAATTCTTCTTCTAATGCTGAAACTAATTCAGCTAATTCTAATACTGTGAGTTCTTTTATTTCGTCAATAAATTTTGTAATTTTTTCGCTCATTTTTAAATCCTCCATTTTTTTGATTTTAAATAAATTTTAAATTTTACAAATTGTTTTTAAGAGATTAAGCAATTTCGCTTTCTTTTTTCTCTTTAATCTGGTTGATAACTCTTGCTAAGTTAGAAATTGGAGCTTTCATGCTACCAAATGCTTTAGCAAGCATTTCTTCTCTTGACGGTAATTTAGAAATCTTAACGATTTCGTCAACGTCGATTACTCTTCCATCCATGAAGCCTGTTTTGATTGTAAGCTTGTCATGTTTGTCGATGAATTCACCGATAACTCTTGCCGGAGCTACAGGATCGCTTTTTGAAATTGCGATAGCTGAAGGTCCTTCAAGATAAGAGCTTATGCTTTCAATATCTGTGCCTTTAATAGCAAAGTTGAGGAGAGTATTTTTTACAACGCTGTAATCAATGTCTGCTTCTCTCATAGCTCTTCTGAGGGCTGTATCTTCTTCAACAGTGATTCCGCGGTAATCAACCAAAACACCTGCCTGCGCACCGTCGAGTTTTGATTTAATTTCCTCAACAAGGCCTTTCTTTGCTTCTAAAACCTTATTACTTGGCATAAACCTTTACACCTCCATATTAATTAGTAAAATAAAACGCTACCCCCGCAAGACAAACGAGGGCAGCATATAAAAATCATGTATTAATCTTTATATATATCCTCGATAGGCGATTTTTAAGTCGAGCAGAAAGGTAAATCAACTGTCAGTAACGACCGCCTTTTATATCCCCCGACACCTATTGTCTTTGGAACAACAGAAGTATTTTATCACAAATATTTTAATTTGTCAATAGAAATTCTGTTTTTTCTTTTTCTTTTTCGTTTTTTTATCAAAGATGATTATGCATCAATCTTAGCCTGATTAACTTTAACACCAGGTCCCATTGTTGAAGCAACAGCCACGCTTCTGAGGTACTGACCTTTAGCAGCAGCCGGTTTAGCTTTGATAACAGCTCCCATAAGAGCGTTGAAGTTTTCTAAAAGTTTTTCTTTACCGAAAGAAACTTTTCCGATAGGACAGTGAATGATGTTTGTTTTGTCAAGACGGTATTCGATTTTACCGCTCTTGATATCAGCGATAGCTTTAGCAACATCCATTGTAACTGTTCCTGCTTTTGGGTTTGGCATTAAGCCTTTTGGTCCGAGAACTTTACCGAGTCTACCAACAACACCCATCATATCAGGTGTAGCAACAACTACATCAAAATCAAACCAGTTTTCACCCTGAATTTTTGTAACTAATTCTTCCGCACCTGCATAATCTGCGCCTGCAGCCAAAGCTTCGTCAAGCTTGTCGCCCTTAGCGAAAACAAGAACTTTTGCAGTTTTACCTGTTCCGTTAGGAAGAACAACAGCGCCTCTAACCTGCTGGTCAGCGTGTCTTGAGTCAACACCTAATTTGATGTGAAGCTCAACTGTTTCATCAAATTTAGCTTTTGCACATTTGCAAACGAGATCAAGTGCATCAATGCTGTCATACAATTTTGTAGAATCAACAAGTTTTGCGGAATCCTTATATTTTTTTCCTCTAAACATAAAAATTTACCTC
Source organism: uncultured Oscillospiraceae bacterium (assembly GCA_964537245.1). GTDB lineage: Bacteria > Bacillota > Clostridia > UMGS1840 > UMGS1840 > UMGS1840. The sequence goes on along the minus strand of CAZHZL010000172.1, from coordinate 661 downwards.
CTGTGGTTAATGTATCAAGCCTATTTCAAAGGCTCTCCCACTTTTTTTGATTGACTAAAATTAGTCCTGTACAGTAATACCCATGCTTCGTGCAGTACCTGCGATCATGCTCATTGCGGCTTCTATTGAGCCAGCATTGAGATCCGGCATTTTCTGCTCAGCAATTTTCTGCAAATCTGCTTTGCTGATTGATGCAACTTTTGTTTTGTTTGGTACGCCTGAACCACTGTTGATTTTGCACGCTTTCTTAAGCAAAACAGCAGCCGGTGGGGTTTTTGTGATGAATGAGAAAGAACGGTCAGCGTAAACTGTGATAACAACAGGGATAATAAGACCCATATCGTTTTTTGTTCTTTCGTTGAATTCTTTTGTGAATTGCATAATGTTTACACCATGCTGACCAAGCGCCGGGCCAACAGGTGGTGCCGGTGTTGCTTTACCAGCTTCAATCTGAAGTTTTATAAAGCCTACAACCTTTTGTGCCATGAAGAACACCTCCTAATTAAAAAAATGTGGTAATAATGTTGAATTTCGGGGCCCTTGCGCCCCTTTATTCTCCCACGGGTATTTTTAAAAAACACCCAGTTATATATAAAACATACAGATGTATGCTTTATGCTAATTTTTCAGCCTGTCCGAATTCAAATTCAACCGGTGTTTC
>CAZHZL010000171.1:0-2640 GCA_964537245.1 uncultured Oscillospiraceae bacterium | reverse complement strand
AACAGTGAATAATAAGAACCATCACCCAACACGAAATCACAGATTTCTGTTGGGTACCCGAGAACCTTGATACTCGCAAGCTCGTATTAGGACCTACTAACTTTTTCCTATTTTTTTCAACTGATTTTTCTTAAACACTTTTCCTTAGAACCCACGAGAATACTGGGTTTTCTCGCTCCGACTATTTATGTAAATATCATAAATCGGCAAACTAATGTTGTAAATTGTATGAACTTGACACAAGCAAAACCCATTTTCATCGTGTGCTTACTTTCTTACACAATTTTGGTAATTATATAGCATCTGTGCAAACTCTGCTCGTGTTATATCCCTCTCTAAATTTTCAAAATCAATATTTACGAACAAATCTGTTAATTCAATCTGAGAATTTTGACCTTCTAATATATTTTGAAGTGCTTCATAAGTTTCAATCACAGTAATGTTTTCGTATGGTCTGAATTTATTTTCTTCCAATTCGAATAATTTTTCGTTTACACAAATACCAACATAACTACTTTCCCAATTCTCTCTTGGAACATCATCGCAACTGAATTTATAAGTGTTGCACCAATATCCCAACAACCTGCAAAACATGGCTGATGCTTCGTTTCTCATAACATAATTTCCCGGGTGGAATGTTCCGTCTTCATAACCCAATGTTACGCCTGAAAGATGCATGTTTTTAATAGCAGTATAATATTTAGATTCTAACTCTACATCCTCAAATTCCATATCCTCAGGATAATATGGCTCATTTACCTTTTTATAAGTTAATTGACTTAATGGTTTTAAACTGTTAATCCATACAAAAAACTTTACTTCATCTGTTTTGTAAAATTCTGTTGGATATTCCATCTTATATGATTCATAATCATCACTATAAGGTGCAAGATTATCTACCAAAATGCTACTCAAATATATAAGTCGATCATTTCTATAATGTGCACAGTACAAAGTGAAATTCCGTAAAATGCCGTCACTTATATTTTTCAACTCTACCCAACTTGTATTTTCAGATGTATTCATAACTACTGGTAAATCGGGTAAAAAAGGTTCATATTTCAATTTAACATCTGAATAATCACAAATATTTTCAAAGGTATGATATATGCCTGAGTAACTACTAACACCATCAGAAACATATCCACAATACGCACCTGGTTTATAAGCAACAGATAAAGTGTATTCCGGTATTGATGCTGGAATTTTAATGCTGAATTTAAAATCCTCGCCCACATCTTTATGAAGAAAAATTTTCTCTTGGGCATCTGTAACACCAAAAATCCGCACTTTGTAACCGCTATTTATATCCGCCGGCATTACTTGTCCGCTGATTCTATAGCATTGCATAAATGTCGCACTTATTCCACTATTATCTGTTGAAACAATCCTCGCATTATCACTAAGTATTTTCAAATCACCATATCCGTAATACCCGTAATTGAATATTCTATCATCACCTGAAATATCGGAAAAAGCAATTTTCCCTACAAAATCTTTGTCAATATCAAAAGTTACTCCACCAATTCTTTCGCCTTTATTTATAATTGGTTCATCACTCTTATATATAGCACATCTTTCAAAAACTATATTAGCATATATATCATCCTCTGCAATCAGCCCCGCAGGCATAGAAACATTAATATTAAAAGGCAACTTTTCTGTGAGGCTTGTCGTTATATTGAGTTTTGAACCAGTTTTTACATTTACAAACTCATTTATCGTCTTATAATGTCCTTCAAATTCAAACATTAACCAATTGTAATAATCCGTAATATCCGTTTCTATAAAATAAGAGATTTTATTCTCCCCATTAGGTATGCTTACTTGTTTAAAAGAATGATTTTCTGTTAAGTCACCATCTCCGTTTAAAAGCAAAATGTTAACATTAATTCCATTTTCGGAGGCTATTTCACCCTCAGGAAGAGATATTTTACCACTTACCACATGGTGTTTTGAATCTGTAATCCACAGTTTGATGATATTATCATTGACATTATATTCATGAGATATAGCTATAGAGATGGCTTTTAATGATATATAATAGCCATCTTCTTCAATAACAACCGATTGAAAATCACCGATACTTACAGGATTTACTAGCGATTCTTTAGAAATCATACTATTTAAAAAGCAGTAAAATGGTATAGAAACAAAACCACCTGCACTATCAAGTTCGTCTGCTATCGCATCAATTATAAGAGTATTTTCCGTACCAAAAACATTTTCAGAAAATAAACTAAAATTAAAGCCTTCATCATCTTCTTCAAATTTATATTGGATATTGATTTTTGAAAGGTCATCTACAGATATATAATAATCTTCATTTTTATGAATCAAAGCTTTTGAAAGTTGCACTTTTTCATTTCTGTTATATAATTGTAACTCGTTATTTTCTTGTGCGCATACTAAGGTCGTTAATAAACATAAAACAAGAAACGATAATATTACAACCTTAATTATTAATGTTTTAATATTTTTCATTTTTTCACCTCTTTCAACATAGTTCTTCACAATTTAACATAATTCTTACTCGTGTCAAGACTGGTGAACAGTGAATAATAGGACCTACTATTTTTTCACTGTTTTTTCTGCATCACTTTTCATCAGAACCCGCAGGAATATTAGATTTTCCTGCCC
>CAZHZL010000170.1:0-2641 GCA_964537245.1 uncultured Oscillospiraceae bacterium | reverse complement strand
AAAACATAAATGAACGCATAAATACAGCAAAAGAAAGAAAAGACAAAATCTCTGTTGTCGGAAAGATGGGAATATATGTCGGTCTTGTAATAGTCATTTTACTTATTTGATTTTGGGAGGAAATAGCATGGAAGTGGATTTGATTTTTAAAATATCAGCCATTGGAATTCTTGTTGCAATAATTTACAGACTGTTGGTTCAATCAGGTCGTGATGAACAAGCGCTTATGGTAACAATTGCCGGACTGGTTGTTGTAATGGTTATGGTTGTAACCCAGATATATGAATTGTTTAACACTGTAAAGAGACTGTTTGAGCTGTAGCTATGATTATACTAAAACCGGTTGCCTTTTGCATTGTTTCCATGATTATTATACTGTTTATGAAAAATATTTTTCCGGAATTTGTTCCTTTGATAGCTTTAATAAGCGGTGTAATTGTTATTGTGTATATTATACCTTATGCTAAATCCGTTCTGGACATCGTATATTATTTAGATGATATATCTTCCGGTGTTAATAACGTAATAAAACTCACACTGAAAATTGTTATTGTTTCTTTGGTATGTGAATTCGCATCACAATTGTGTAATGACTGTGGAGAAGGGTATCTTGCAAGCAAAATTAATTTCGTCTGTAAAATAGCTGTTTTGAGTATTTTATCGCCTGTAATTATTTCTTTTGTCGAGAATATCCTTGAACTTATGAATGTGCTATGATTAAAAAAATTACGTGTATATGTATAATTTTGCTTCTGTGTCTTACATATGGCATAAATATAAAGGCGGATACATCAGATTTTTCCTATGATGATTTTATTGCAGAATCAAAAAAACACCAAATTGATGGTTTTGATATAGAGAAAGATGTTTCTGACAGCAGTAATGTGTTAAAAAAACTTGCAGTATTAATCTTTAATAGTAGTATAAAAGAAATAAAAAGCTCTTCGTATTTGTTTTTTGGGGTTATAGTTATTTGCATGATTTCTTCACTTTTAAATACCCTTTCTGCATCAGACTCTGTTGCAGAAACCTCTATGTTTGGGTGTAGTGTTTTGTGCAGCACAATTCTGACACTGAATTTTGGGAATCTTGCCGGAATTACTATAGGTGCTGTTGGTGATTTATGTGATTTTATGAATGTGACATTTCCGGGATATTCTATTCTCTTGGCATCATCTGGTTATACTGCTACTGCATCGTCTATGCAGGGCATATTTGTTGTAATATCAAATGTAGTTGCATTCGTATTTAATAAATACATTGTACCTTTTTTATATTATTGTGCGATCATGTGTATTGCCAACACAGTGGCTGATTCTGAGGAAATTACAAAATTTATTAAATTGTTAATGAAATATATAAAATATATCATAGGTTTTTCTGTAACCATATTTGGTGCAATAATTGGTTTTACCGGCTTTGTGTCATCCTCAACCGATGGCATAGCGTTAAAAACTGCAAAATATGCTGTGTCAAATTTTGTTCCGGTAGTTGGAGGATGCCTTGCTGATACATTAAACGGTGTAATATGTACATCTGTAATATTAAAAAACACTGTGGGATATATCGCAACTCTTGTTATAATTATGATTTGTCTTATCCCTGTCATAAAATTGTTTATAATTTCGTTTTTGTTTAAATCTACATCATTTGCTGTATCCTTGCTTTTGCAAAAAAAACTAGCGGATAATATAGAAACAGTTGGAGAAATAATAGGTACACTGGGGGCGCTTCTTACTCTTTTATCTGTTATTTTTATTCTTTTAACCGGAATTATAGCATCTGTCGGAGGATAAAATGATAACATTCAAAAATTACATAACTTCAATTATTGTAATTACAATAATTATAAAAACAGGATCTACCTTAATTGATAAAACAAATTTTTTCAGATTATTTAAAACAATATCAGGAATAATCATTTTATCATATGTAATTTTGTCTTTATCCGCCTGTGAATTTGACAAGAATTTAGTTGCTGATTTTAACTCAATTGAATTTAATTCAGAATTTACGGATTATAAAAAAGAATTTGAAAATAAGCTTGGATCATTAATACAAAATGATTTACATAACAAATATTATGTAAAGTTAAATGTTGAAATAAAAACAGATATGAAAAGCTTGACTATATATGTGAGGGGCAATTTTGAGAGTATAGATGCAGATGAAATCAAATCATATATTTTAAAAACGTATTGTACTTCTGATGATGAGGTGATACTGATAAATGAAGATACATAATAATATTATAAAATTAATTATCAACAAAAAAATCTATTTGTATTTGCTTATATGTTTGAGTATAGGTATCATACTTATGTTAGGTGGTAAAAAAACAGATTATAATGATACGATAACAACATCTGCTGTAATATCGGAAGATGATAATACACCTGAAAGTATTTCAAGTGAAGATATAGAATATAATCTGATTAAGATACTAAAGCAGGTAGAGGGGGTAGGGAAAATCGATATAATGATTAACTACTCAGCAACGTCAGAAAAGATTCCATTAACAGAAGTAAACGGAGAACAGGAAGAAGTGGTATATATCACGGAGGGTTCAAAAACCGAGCCTTACATAAGCACGGAAATAAATCCCAGGATAGAAGGTGTTGTTATCGTTGCACAGGGAGCC
>CAZHZL010000169.1:0-2695 GCA_964537245.1 uncultured Oscillospiraceae bacterium | reverse complement strand
AAGCACAAGGTTATGACACTTCTTTATTAGTTAAATGCAACGATAACTAATACTTACATACATTTTTTCTTGGGGTATCAATTACCCACCCTTTTTTGTTATGTCTTGAAATCCCTGTTTATTTTCACTCTTTTTCTCCTACTTATAAAGCTGATTTATTGCTTCAGAAATCTTTTCGGATATTGTTTTCATTCCCAAATCTCCGGGGTGAATTGCAACGCCACCATGAGAAAACAGCCCTATCGCTTTCATTTCTTCCATTTCGCCAAGCTGACCTAATTCTACCACAGGATATCCGTTTTCTTTTCCGATCTTTCTTATTATATCATCGACTTTGGGATGATACCAAAAGCTTGTTGTAAGGATAATTTTTGCATTTTTACTGCAATTAAGATAATCTATGAGTTTTTTATATTCTTCTTCAAAGCACATTTCGTCAAAATCGACTACACTGCAATTTTCAACACAACGCATTACAATAATATCAGCTGAAAATTCGCGTCCCTCAGCATATAAATCATACGAAAAATCCTCATTTTTATAATTGTTTTCCCACTCTGAAACCTGGCAAATACAATAACTGACCTTTCCGTACTGTTCTTTTAATTTTTTTACCGTAAGATGAACATAATCATTCTCCAAACTTGACGCCGCCATTCCCCAATTTCCGCTCCAGCCTATCTTTTCATTCGGAGCATGCTTTGTGATTGAGTTTCCTGCAAACAGTATTTTTATTTTCGAATCATTCTCATTAAAAATTTCAACATATTCATTCTCACGAAGCTGATTTTTTGACGATACCGTGTTTTTTTCTATTTGGCTCATAAAAAATTCACCCCCACTTTCCTTTTTTATTTTAAATAAAATACTTCCTTCAAATCAACTGAAACAGGGCTTTCATCAGGATTTGTTTTCATTATATCCGCCATAAAGTGCCACCACTTTCTGCAAATCTCCGTATCTGCAGATTTTGCCCATTTTTCTTCGCTTTCGATTTCTATATAACCAAAAAGTGTATTAGTTTCTTTATCTAAAAAAATAGAATAATTACTTCCGCCATATTCATGAATCATATCCTTCATTTCATCCCATAATTCATTATGGCGTTTTTCGTATTCTTTCTCCATACCGGGAAATAGTTTCATTTTAAATGCTTTTCTCATTTTCAATACCTCTGCAATTTTACGATTTTTTAAAGTTTTACAGGTGATTTACCTTTAAATTCAATCTTTCCTGTAAGGGCTTTTACAAACGCCTCATAAACTGTCTGAGTGTACGAATAAGCGTTTATGTATGTTGTAGATGTTTCACTGTAATACTCATAATTATATGGACTTCCGAAAGAACATATAACCTTCTTTTTAGGATCACCTGAATTTGAAGCCCAGATTGATGCTGCATTATCTCCCCAGAACTGCAAAGGTCCGATAGGAGCATGAGTTGTACGGGAAAGTGCAAATACTGTTAAATCATAATTATCCTGAATTTCTTCAAATTCATCCTGTACTATGTCTCTTCTTACTTCTGCATCTATTCCGTATTTTGCAAATATATCCTTGAATTTTTTCATATCTTCATAAGCAGCATCGTTTGGAGTTACACAAACTACAAGCACCTTTTTCAAGTTTTTATTTGGTACAACTCCAAGCTCATTCTGAACGAGTGTTATTCCTTTTTCTGCTATTTTAAGAGCTACTTCGTTCGCTTTTTCTTCGCTATATGTTCTTGCTTTAAAGCTTCCGTCAAAAAGACCGAGTTTTTCTTTCATCGCAAGAACTCTCTCAACTGCATCGTCAAGTCTTTCCATAGGAATTTCTCCGGAAAGTATTTTTTCTTCCACTAAATCCATATATTTAACATCAGGCCATAACAACATATCATTTCCTGCTTCAAAGCTTTTCACCTGATTTTCAAGTCCGCCTGCACCGACAAATCCGCCCATAACAAGCGCATCAGTTACAACTACGCCTTTAAAGCCAAGCTTTTCTTTTAAAAGTCCGCTGACAACTTCTTTTGACATAGTTGTTGCAGGATAACGACCATCAACCTTCTCCGACTGATAGCAAACAAGGTTCATATGCCCTGTCATAACAGACATAACATCATCTTCAAAAAGTGAAGAATATATTTTTCCGTAATTTGCATCCCACTTTTCTTTTGAAATATTATTGCTGACAGGAGCTAAATGCGGATCAACCTTTTCGTTGTCATCAGCACCCGGAAAATGCTTTGCACAAGCAGCTATTCCTGCGTCCTGCATTCCTTTTATTATCGCCTTTGAAAGAGGGATAGCAATCTTGGGATCATCAGATAATGAACGGGTATTTACAACCGGACTTGCAGCTGACATATTAAGGTCCACAACCGGAGAAAAAAGCCAATGGATATTGCAGGAACTCATTTTTTCACCTGTTACCTTACCAAACTCATAAGCAAGCTCTTCATCATTTGTTGCACCAAGCAACATAAGACTTCCGAATGACACTTTTTCTTTCGTATCATTCGCACCGTCTGCTGACATAATAAGCGGAATTTTTGAATATTTGTTACATTCAGCTATCAGCTTATCGCAATCGTCTTTATAATATGTTTTCATTAGTCCCTTTTCCAAGCCTGAACAAGGATAAAATCCGCCTATCGGATATTTTTGGATAAAATTCTCGATAGAACCGCACTCTTCTATAAACTTTTCAGG
>CAZHZL010000168.1:0-2753 GCA_964537245.1 uncultured Oscillospiraceae bacterium | reverse complement strand
CTCACAAAATTTCATTTTTATTTTTGGGAATTTCCCAAGCCCTTTTTGAAGAAAATTTTTTCTAACTTAATAAACGAATTTGATTATAAAAATACAACCTTTGAGAGAAAAAATTTTATCCACATATAAGTAACATTCAAAAGTTCTAAATAGCAACTTTTACGAAAAACTTATATTATTTTTTCTTTCATATAGGTAACACTCTAAATTGAATTTTTACACACTTAAAAGCAAAAATATTTACTCTCGTTTATGACACAATTAAAGAAAGAAAAATATGCAGAAATTCATAAAAATGTAAATCTGCTTATAAATCTATATTTGCAGAAAATTTCTCTGTTCAAAATTGCAAAAAATTATTTAATATCTCAATAAAATATTGAAATAATTTCTTTTGTATGTTATAATGTAAAAGTAATAAAGTTTTGTAAAAGGCAGGCAATTGATATGGCTCGTTCTTATAATAAATTATGGAAAATGATGATTGATAAAAAAATGAATAAAACACAATTAAGATTAGCCGCAGACATAAGCACAAATGCAATGGCAAAATTGGGTCGTGATGAAGCCGTTTCAATTGAAATTCTTGAAAAAATATGTGGTGTCTTACAATGTGATATAAGTAGCATATCAGAAATTGTTACGGAGGACAAAAAAGATGAATAACCCAATTAAATTTATTGACCTTTTTGCAGGAATTGGCGGAATTAGAAAGGGATTTGAAATTGCTTGCGAAAGAAAAGGACTATCTTCTCAATGTGTATTCACCTCTGAAATAAAGCCACATGCTATTGAAGTATTGAAACAAAATCATCCGAACGAAAAAATATATGGAGATATTACACAAATAGATGCAAAAGAAATTCCTGATTTTGATTTTCTGTTAGGTGGCTTTCCGTGTCAGGCATTCTCTTCAGCTGGAAAAAGATTAGGTTTTTCAGATACAAGAGGTATTTTATTTTTTGATGTTGAACGAATTTTAAAAGAGAAAAAACCTTATGGATTTGTATTGGAAAATGTAGAGGGGCTTGTAAATCACGACAGAGAAAATCCGAAAGATAAAATAGGAAGAACATTATCTATAATTCTTGAACGCCTTGAAAAATTAGGATATAAAGTATCTTGGAAAGTTCTTAATGCAAAACATTTTGGAGTACCACAAGAAAGAAAAAGAATTTATATTGTTGGCACAAAAAAAGATTTTCCAGATTTATTGAAATTTAATCAATCCTCAAATAAACTTGGCTGTATTTTAGAAACAGGATTAAAAACAGAACAAAGCGACTTTATTGACAAATTGCTTTCACATTACTCTATTAAGGAATTAGAGGGGAAATCAATTAAAGACAAAAGAGGCGGAAAAGATAATATTCACAGTTGGGATATTGAAATGAAAGGTAGTGTAAGCAAAGAACAAAAAGAATTGCTTAACACTATGCTAAAAGAAAGAAGAAAGAAAAAATGGGCAGAAGATTATGGAATAGACTGGATGGACGGTATGCCACTAACATTAGAACATATTCGTACTTTCTTTGATTGCCCTAATCTTGAAGAAATTCTAAACGACCTCGTACATAAAAAATATTTAAGATATGAACACCCAAAGAAAAAGGTCGGAAACAAACGGGAGTATGACACAACGCTTCCAAAAGGCTACAATATAGTTGCAGGTAAAATGTCATTTGAAATAAGTAAAATTATGAGTAAAAATGAAGTCGCGCCTACGCTTGTTGCTATGGATATGCAACACCTTTATGTTACTGACGGAAATGGCGTAAGAACACTGTCCTTGCGAGAAGGATTGAGGTTGTTTGGTTATCCTGATGACTATAAATTTGAAATCGAAAAAACTTTGGGCTATGATTTACTTGGCAATACAGTTGTTGTTCCTGTTATTGCTGATGTGTCCGAACGAGTTCTTGATATTTTTTGTAATGAGAGGAGATAAAAATAATGAAATTAACAGCTCAACAAATATACGATAAACTAATAAACGAAGATAAAATCAAAACTGTCAAGGGGCAAATTCGCTTTCATCTTGGTGATGTAAGCATTATTGTGAAGAGAAAAGATGTTGTAGGTAATATTCTTCAAGAATGGTTAGAGGGATGGTTACTTGCTCGTGGTATAGATTTTACACCAAACCCAAATACACAAATGCCACCAGATGTATATTTAAACCCTGATGATTTAACAAAAAATCTGCTTGAAATAAAGGCTTTTAATCGTGATAGCAGTCCTGCATTTGACATTGCAGATTTCAAAGCATTTGTTAATGAATTGATTGAAAAACCATATCATTTAGATACTGATTTCTTGATTTTTGGATATGTAATGGACGAAGAAACAGGAGATGTAATTGTAAAGGATTTATGGTTAAAAAAGATATGGGAAATTACTAAAACTATGAGTAATTGGCCTATTACCGTTCAATATAAAAATCAAATTCTTCAAAAGATGAGACCAGGTAACTGGTATACAACAAGGGGCAATTCAAAAGTGTTTGAGTCAAAAGAAGACTACTTAGCAGCTTTTGAAGAAACCATATACCAAAATGCTGAAACACACTCACAAGGTTCACAATGGAGAAACAAATTCAAACGAAGTTACAAAAATCATTATGGAGTAGATATAAATTTCCCAAAGTGGGACGATATTAAAGGAAAATATGGTTGTTAAGTTTTATTAGCATAAAAAGAACAGGCAAGTCAAGGGTAAATGCACGAGCTACGCTCGCCCTATGACAAACCTGT
>CAZHZL010000167.1:0-2757 GCA_964537245.1 uncultured Oscillospiraceae bacterium | reverse complement strand
TGACTGAATCATCACACAATTAACAGGCGTTAAAACAATTCTTAACGTACGGGCTCTATGGCACCACTTATTTGTGCTTGAAAGATGATTCTAACACTGATTAAAATACTGTTTTTGGAAAGAACTTCTACAACTCCTCCTACCGTGCTTTGTAGTATATTTTTCCTCAATTACAGTATAACAAAAAAATAGCCGCTTGTCTGCACTTTCATTACTATTTGTGCTGACGCTTTAGCGGCAGAATGGAGATTAAAATGAAAAGATCTCAAATCAATAATGCAATAAATGAAGCGATGGCAAGACTTGAGGAATATAAGATAACACTTCCATCATTTGCTTACTGGAAAATTGAGGATTGGAAAGCAAAAACAGATATAACAGGAAGAATAAGAGAAAGAATGCTCGGATGGGATGTAACCGATTTTGGCAGTGATGATTTTGAACATTGCGGTGCTACTCTTTTTACTGTTCGTAACGGCGATAAGAGCGATAAGGAACTTAAAATGCCATATGCAGAGAAGTACATAATTTTGTCTGATAAGACCGAGCAGGAGATACCGCTTCATTATCATGTTTATAAAAGTGAGGATATAATTAATCGTGGCGGCGGTGTGCTTGTTGTTCAGCTTTTTAACAAAGCACAGGACGGCGGTCTTGATACCGAGAGCGATGTGGTTGTATATACCGACTGTATTAAACGCACGCTTAAAGCAGGCGAATACATAGAGATTCAGCCCGGCGACAGCATAACATTGGAGCCTTATGTATATCATAGATTTTTTGCAAAAAAGGATTGCGGACTTCTTATAGCAGGAGAGGTATCCAAGGTTAATGACGATAATACAGATAATGTATTCTACAAAAAGTCAGAACGCTTTGCCGATGTGGATGAAGATGAAGAAATCGTTTATCCACTTGTTAATGAATATAATTTTTAAAAATAAGAAATATAAACAATGAGTAAAAACAGTATGGTGAATTTAAAACCTACAAAAAAGCAAAAAGAATTTATGGACTGGGAATATGGAGCTTTTTTCATTACGGAATAAGAACATTTTACGAAGGACATCGAGATTGGGACGGAAGAGAAAGTGAAATGGTGCCTGAAGGCTTCAATCCTAAAAAAATAGACTGTGAGCAATGGATAAAGACTGTTAAGGAAGCAGGCTGTAAATATGCTATTTTTACAACAAAGCACCACGACGGTTTTACAAACTGGCCTTCCGAATATTCTTCTTACAGCATAAAGTACACACCGTATAAGGACGGTAAGGGCGATGCGGTCAGGGAGTTTGTTGACGCATGCAGGAAGTATTATATAAAGGTAAATAAAAATATATCCGGACAAAAAATCCGGATATATTTTTTTATACTTCGATCCCGTAAAAACAAAAAATCCGTCATAACTTATCCCCATTTAAAATATAATATAGCATAATATATTATTTTTCGGAGGTTACAGATATGGACATTTTAAAAGACATAGCACAAAGAACGAACGGCGATATTTATATCGGTGTAGTCGGACCGGTGAGAAGCGGAAAATCAACATTTATAAAAAGATTTATGGATATGATGGTTTTGCCTGTTATGAGTGACTCGTTTGAAAAAGCACGCGCCACCGACGAGCTTCCTCAATCGGCAGAGGGTAAAACAATAATGACAACGGAGCCGAAGTTTATCCCGAACAAATCTGCCCGCATTTCTTTAGGTGATGGGGGAAGTGCAAAGGTTAAGCTTATTGACTGCGTGGGGTATGTTATTCCCGACTGCCTCGGTTATGAGGAGGACGGAAAGGAAAGAATGGTGCAGACGCCGTGGTTTGAAGAAAGTATACCTTTTGTAAAGGCGGCTGAAATCGGAACGAAAAAAGTTATTTCCGAGCATTCAACAATAGGCTTGGTAATCACCACTGACGGAAGTATAGTGGGAATAGACCGGGAAAATTATATTGAAGCTGAACAAAGAGTAATAAACGAGCTTTTGGAGCTTAACAAACCGTTTGTTGTCCTGGTAAACAGTTTAAATCCAAAGAGTAGAGCGGCAACACAGCTTTGTGACGAAATGGCAAAAAAATATAATGTTCCTGTTATGTGCGCAGACTGTACAAATGTAGGCGAAAATGACATTATGGATATACTCAGAACTGTTCTTTATGAATTTCCTGTTTCAAACATTGGCTTTTCACTTCCGGGCTGGATAAAATCTCTTGATTTAAACGATGAAATAAAGACGGGCATATATGATGTAATCAGAAAATATTCTAAAGGTGTAACGAAGCTGAGAGACTGTATTGAAAACGCCGAAATGCTCCATCAATGTAATTATATCACAGCTTCAGATATAGAAAATATCTCACCGGGAAGCGGTGCGGTAGAAGTTATGATGAGAGTATCCGACGATTTATTCTATGAAGTGCTTTCCAAAAACACAGGAATGAATATCACTTCTGATTATGAGCTTATGAATACAATAAAAGAACTTGCGGAAAAGAAGAGTAAATTTGACAAATTTGAGGAAGCTTTGAATGATGTTAAGGAAAAAGGCTACGGAATTGTAAATCCCGGCATAGAGGAGCTAACCTTAGAGGAACCGCAGATTGTGAAGCAAGGAAACAAATACGGCGTTTTATTAAAAGCAAGCGCCCCGTCGATACATATGATTCGCTACAAACCCAAGTTCTTAAAAACCGCATAAAATGGCAATGTCATTAACTTAAGGTTCAAAAGCAAATAGCGAAGTTGTAAATCTGTACTT
>CAZHZL010000166.1:0-2787 GCA_964537245.1 uncultured Oscillospiraceae bacterium | reverse complement strand
CCATTGAAACGAACGTCGAAAAACTGCGTGAAAAGTACGATGTCACCATTGCTTCGGCGAAAGAAGTATATTCTCTGCGGAAACCAGAACCCGAACCGATGGCAGAGCCGGACGAACCGCCTGTCAGAACGGAAATTACCGAAGATGACATCCGTGAGGCATTCCGAAATCTGGATTTTGAACGCAAGATTCAGGTGCAGGAATATATGCAGGAGCATGGACGGGAACGCAAAACGGCGGTATGGCTGGCGGAAATGTACGGCGGCGATGTGTCAGCACCGCATTATGTCACCGTGACCGGCGTGGATGGCTCGGTGGAGCTGTCCTGGGCGAAAATCCAACGGATTATCGGCGGCATGGTGAACGACGGAACCTATCTCACCTTTGCGGAATCGGAGGAACTTGCCCGCAGAAAGAGACGAGCAGCGATTGAGGAACTTTCGGATGAACAGCAACTGATCGTTAAAGCAATGGAAACTGCCGGATTTCTGTACGCTTATGCCGCATCCGGTATCGAATTCCATGCAGAAAACGACGGCTATCCTCTAACCTTTGATTCATGGGAACAGGCGTATGTCTGGATTGATTCTGCAGAACTTGCAGGAGAACCGGGACTGCGGGAAAAAGTTCAGGCGGTACTGCATTGGGATGATTCACCGGAAGAACCCGCTTATACGGTCGAAACTACGGCGGTATACGAGGGTGAGAAGCATAATCTTCCTTATGATATTGTTTTTCAGACCATCAGAACAGACGAACCCGCTCCACCGTCACCAAATGTCCGGAATTTCCGCATCACAGACAATGATCTGGGTGTCGGAGGTTCCAAAGCGAAATATCAGGCGAATATCAACGCCATACGGCTGCTGAAGACATTGGAAGCAGACGGAATGCAGGCACTTCCAGAACAGCAGGAAGTATTGTCCCGTTATGTCGGCTGGGGCGGTCTTGCCGATGCTTTTGATGAATCCAAGGACAACTGGAAAAACGAATATACGGAGCTGAAAAGTCTGCTGACTCCGGAAGAATACACCGCCGCCCGTGCGTCTACCTTGAACGCTCACTATACCAGTCCCACCGTCATCAAAGCTATGTACGAAGCTGTCGAAAATATGGGATTCCGGACAGGCAACGTATTGGAACCGTCGATGGGGGTCGGAAATTTCTTCGGCTTACTTCCCGACAACTTGTCGGAAAGCAGATTGTATGGCGTGGAACTGGACAGCATCACCGGACGGATTGCAAAGCAGCTGTATCCAAAAGCAAACATTACCGTCGCAGGTTTTGAAACCACAGACCGCCGTGATTTTTTCGACCTCGCCATCGGGAACGTGCCGTTCGGCAACTACAAAGTCGATGACCGGGAGTATAACAAACTCGGATTCAGCATTCACAACTACTTTTTCGCCAAAGCTCTTGACCAAATCCGTCCGGGTGGCGTGATTGCGTTTGTCACTTCGCATTATACGATGGATTCCAAAGATACCTCCGTGCGAAAATACCTTGCGGAACGTGCGGAACTGCTCGGCGCGATCCGTCTGCCGAACAATGCGTTCAAGGCAAATGCGAGTACGGAAGTCACTACCGACATTATTTTTCTGCAGAAACGAGATCGTCCGATGGATATTCAGCCGGATTGGGTTTATCTCGGCGTAACACCGAACAACATTCCGGTCAACAGCTATTTTGCCGATCATCCCGAAATGGTTCTCGGTACGCTGAAACTGGACGATAAGATGTATGGCAACAGCAAAGAAGTCACCTGTGACCCCATCGAGGGTGCGAATCTTGCGGATCAGCTTCATGAAGCGGTACAGCATATCGGCGGCATATACAAAGAAGCGGAACTTCCCGATCTGGGTGAAGGTGACGCCATTCGTGAAACCATCCCCGCCGACCCGAATGTGAAGAATTACTCCTATACCGTAGTGGACGGCGATGTATATTATCGGGAAAACTCCGTCATGGTTCAACCGGAGGTAAGCGGCACGGCGAAGGAGCGGATCAAGGGTATGGTGGGACTGCGGGACTGTGTTCAGACGCTCATCGAACAACAGATGAACGGATACAGTGACAACGAAATTCAGGAAACGCAGACCAAACTGAATCAACTCTACGACAGTTTTACTGCGAAATACGGCCTTATCAATGACCGGACAAACAAGCAGGCGTTCTCGGAAGATTCGTCGTACTATCTTCTCTGTTCTCTGGAAATTCTCGATGAAGATAACAATCTGAAACGCAAGGCGGATATGTTCACGAAACGAACGATCAAACCTCATGAGGTCGTGACTTCCGTGGACACCGCTTCGGAAGCATTGGCATTATCAATTTCCGAAAAAGCCTGCGTGAATCTGGAATATATGTCCTCTCTCACCGGAAAGGATGCGGAAACCCTTGTGTCCGATCTGGCAGGCGTGATCTTCTTTGATCCGGTGGCTCGGGAATGGCAGACTGCTGACGAATTCCTCTCCGGCAATGTCCGTGAAAAGCTGCGGATTGCTAAAAGCTATGCTGCCCCCGGTTTTCCGAACGATGGTATTGCCGATTACCGGATGAACGTGGAAGCACTGGAACGGGCACAGCCGAAAGACCTGGATGCCTCCGAAATCGAAGTACGTCTGGGCGCAACATGGATCGACGCAGATTACTACCGTCAGTTCATGCTGGAGACATTCAATCCGCCGCATTATATCCGTCGCAGCATTGACATCAACTACTCTCCGGTGACAGCGGAATGGAATATCACCAACAAAACCAACGCCGGACGAAGCAACATCAATGCGT
>CAZHZL010000165.1:0-2882 GCA_964537245.1 uncultured Oscillospiraceae bacterium | reverse complement strand
CAATTCCTTTTATACCAAGAACATTTTCAAATTCACGGTAAGGAATAAATGTTGTATGAAGTGTTATGAGGATATTTTCTTTTGTGTTACCTTTAAAATATTTGTGAAGGTAAATTCTTGTCCGAAAAAATAAAGTGGTTTATAACGCATAGAATACTTAAAACAGGTACTTTTTATACATATACGAAAATTATTTTTATTAAATTTATATAATTTTAATTATTATACTTGAAATTATAATAATTTGCGGTATAATATTATGTGAAAGGTGGCGATGAATATGTCAAAGTTCATTGACAGAGAACAGGAAATGGAAACGTTGGTAGAAGAATATAACCGTGAAGGTTCTTCTCTTGTTATAATGTACGGAAGAAGACGTGTTGGTAAGACAACACTTATTTCCGAATTTATCAAAGGGAAAAATGCCCTGTTTTTTTTGGCAAGCCAAGAATCAGAAGCTCAAAACAGGAACTTATTTAAAGAAAAGGCGGCAGAGTTTATAAGCAGTGACTTGCTTCGTAATGCGACTGTATCAGATTGGGATACAATATTTAAAGCAATAATCGAAACAAAGTTTGAAACAAAACCTATAATTGTTATTGATGAATTTCAATATATTGGCAAATCTAATAGTGCCTTCCCCTCGATAATGCAAAGAATATGGGATGGACTTCTTAAAGATAAATCTGTTATGTTAATACTCTGTGGTTCGTTAATAACTATGATGAAAGAACAGACATTGGAATACAGCAGTCCTCTATATGGAAGACGAACCGCACAAATCAAACTCAAGCAAATACCATTTTCATACTACGAAAACTTCTTCCCTAACAAAGAAAGTAAAGAACTCATAGAAATGTATTCAGTGACAGGCGGAGTTCCTAAGTATATAGAGTCCTTGCGTGAAGAAAAAGACATCTATTCTGCAATAAAAAAATATGTGTTAAATCCGTCAAGCTATCTATATGATGAACCTCATTTCCTTCTTCAGCAGGAAGTAACAGAAATCGGAAGTTATTTTTCACTGATAAAAACAATAGCGGCCGGCAATAGTAAATTATCTGCAATCGCAACTGCCCTTGAACTTCCGCAAACAAGATTAACTAAGTATTTAAAGACTCTTATAGATTTGGATATATTGGAGCGTGAAGTTCCGATAACGGAAGAAAATCCCGATAAGAGTAAAAAAGGTCTATATAGAATAAAAGACAATTTCATAAAGTTTTGGTTTGCTTTTATATACCCCAACCTTAGTTTCTTAGAAAGCGGCAATACTGAAATCGTTATGAAGAAAATCGAAAAAGGGTTTGTTAGCGGACAGGTAAGTTTCGTTTATGAAGATGTTTGTCGTCAGAAAATGTGGAAGATGAACGCAGATGAAGTGTGGCCTTTTACATTCTCCAAAATTGGCAGATATTGGGACAATAATACTGAAATAGATATAGCCGCATTAGACCCTGATGGAAAGAACCTTATACTTGGTGAATGTAAGTATTGGAAAGAACCTGTTGGTATAAACATCTTTGCAGATTTGGAAGAAAAAGCAAAGAAAGTTGTGTGGAACAAAAATAATAGAAAAACTTGGTACATTCTATTTAGTACAGGTGGATTTACACCGGAACTAAAGGAATTAGCAAAATCACGCAATGATATAATTTTAGCTGAATAAATAGGCTATGTGGGGGTCTAAAGATGGAAATAACAAAAGACAAATTACTCGAAAAACTTGAGGATATACGTAAAATTATCATTGATAGCGAGAAACCAGATGGCAGTCTTAAAATAGATTTGAAAATGTCAATGGTTGCCCTTGAGTTTGCAAAAACAACGATTGAAAAAATGATTTCTGAGTAATACAATAAGATAAAAGAAGGTGAAATTATGCCTTTACATATTATTAGGCAAGATATAACAAAAATGAATGTTGATGCTATTGTCAATGCGGCCAATTCCTCGCTTTTGGGTGGCGGTGGTGTTGACGGTTGTATTCATCGTGCAGTAGGACCGGAACTTTTAGAAGAATGTAAGACTTTAGGCGGATGTCCTACAGGTGATGCTATATTGACGCTTCTCAATGTATTTGCGTTCTTGATATTACTACAGGTATAACGCAAGAACTCTTTAAAATTCACAAAAAGATTGAAAGAGAACTTGCAGAGCCGTATACAGCGGCAATGGAACTTAATAATGGTATTCTGTACGTTACACTCGGAGAAGGCAAATACAAATATGAAACAGAATACTATACCTATAGCATAGATATTAACAATGGTACAGTAGGTCAACCAACCATAAGTACAGGTAGACCAAGTAGGAATAGCCATCTAAGTAAAAGAGAGTACTACACCACAAAGCTTTATGGCGATGACGGCAAAACCATACTTGATTCCGGTACACTTCATTTCTGTGCAAAAGACGCTGACAAAACAGTATATATGAAATTTGAAGGTAAGAATCAAAACCTGTCAGAATATGAACGAGATTTTGCGCAAGGCATGGCTATACATATTATGCAAAAATGTCACTCTACGTTGTCAACAATGATGGCACAAACAAAAAACTAATTGCACAGGCAACACCCGGAGGCGGCTCAAAGATAAGCAATTCTTCCTCAGGTTCGGATTTTTCAGACGGTGCAAATATTGAACCCGAAAAGTCTTGTGGAATATGTGGTGGTTCGGGTAAAATTACTTGCGATATATGTGGTGGAAGTGGCAGAGTAACATAACTCAATCATCAGAAGAATTGATATAATCAGGTAAAAAACTAAAAAGAGACAACGCAAAAAGGAGGTATTTAAAAACCACCACGAAAAGATATTGAAAACCAATAGCTATGAAATTTTCTTAATCAGTTTGCGTACACTTTTGTAAAGCTTTAAT
>CAZHZL010000164.1:0-2902 GCA_964537245.1 uncultured Oscillospiraceae bacterium | reverse complement strand
GCATCTTCAAGCTCGGACATAAACTTAATTGCAGTCGGCTTACTGCAATACATCAGTTCCATAACCTCATGAATAGAGAAAATGATGTATGCACGATTTTCTTCATCAAACCAACCGTTCATTATAGAAAGACCAACTCGGTCAAATAAAAGTCCGTAAAGCATCTTGGCTCCGTATGACACATCCTTAAAGTGTGGTGAGGTGATGATTTTCTTTGGTATGCGGTAGAATGTAAAATCGTCCGCTTCGTTTCCGTAAAAATATTCAAATAACATTTGTAATTCCTCCTTGTTTATTCTAAATTTAGGCATAAAAATAAGGCAGTCGTTATAAAAACAACTACCTTAATTCAAATTCACTTATTAAATTGCAAACGAAAAGAGCAGACATGGTTATCTGCTCAAATCTTCGTATTAGTTTTTGCAAGCTTTCATAGACATATCAAAGCTCAAAAGTAGTAAATTAGTAGTAATTTCACACTGAAAATCTATGAAAAAGCCCTTAAAACAAGGATGTTGACATTTAAAAGACAGATTTCAATGAAATAAATCCTAATCGGATTTGCGAAATGCCCTTCGGGCGTGAAATATTGCTTCACAATGTGAAATACGCCTATCGGCGTGTAAAATATTTGCTTCGCAAGTGTTAAAAAGAATATAAATATCTTTTTGGAACTTTGTACAAACAAGGTTCCTTTTTTAATTTAATAATTGTGAATAAAAATATTAAAATAATTTGAAAAAACACTTGACAAAAGCGAAAAAATATGATATCTTATAGTTGTTAGCACTCAAGTTGATAGAGTGCTAACAAAAAATGAGGTGGATAAAAAAGCTGTAAAGAGGTGAAACAATGGAACTCGATAAAAGAAAAGCGACCATCTTAAAAGCACTTATTGAGGATTATATTGAAACTGCAGAACCTGTTGGTTCAAGAACTATTGCAAAAAAATGTGATATAGGCTTGTCCTCTGCAACGATAAGAAACGAGATGTCTGATCTTGAGGAAATGGGGCTTCTGGCTCAACCGCACGCTTCGGCGGGAAGAATTCCGTCAAATATGGGGTATAGGCTTTATGTTGACAGTCTTATAAAAAAGATAAAAGCTACCAATACCGAAATGGAAATACTCAAAGCGAAAATGGAAGCAAATCTTTTTGAGTTGAACAGATTTCTTGATTTTGCGGCAAAAACTATTTCAGAAAATACAGGGCTCACTGCTATAACAAATATAAGGGACAATACGATAGGCTCTATCAGTCATCTTGATATTCTGAAGATAACAGAATTTTATCTGATGTTTATATTGGTTACAGACAGAGGTACGGTAAGAAGCAAGCAGGTGCGTATTCTTACACCGATAACTCAGCAGTCAATCGACTATATAAAGCAGATAGTAAATGAAGAGCTTATGAACCATACACTCGAAATGATAACGCCTTCTATTATTGAAAAGCTGAAAGCCAAATTTAACAGTAATTTTGAAATTCTTGGAATGATACTTGATTTTCTTACCGAAACTATGGAAGAAAAGGGAACACCTCAGCTTTATATGAGCGGTAAATCTCATATGTTAAAGGCACCTGAATTTTCTGATACTGAAAAAATTATGGATTTTCTGGAGCTTGTAGACAGTAAAGAGCAAGTAACTGCGCTTATAAACAGCGTTTCTGAAAATGTAGGAACGACGGTTGTTATAGGTGATGAAAGTCCGATGCTCAAAGACAAGGATTTAAGCTTGGTTGTTACATCTTACAAAGCGTATGACGGAAGAACAGGTATGATAGGCGTTATAGGACCGAAGCGTATGGATTACGAGAAGGTTATAACCACGCTGGAGAATATGTCACGCACTATGGAAAACCTGCTCGGAAGCGGAGAATAGAGAAAGGATGGCAAAATAAAAGTGGCAAAAAAAGAGAAAAGCAAAAAAGCAGAAGAAAATGTTGCTGAACAGCTTGAAAATGAAGCAACAGATGAAAATACAAAAGAGGCAGAGGTTGAAGAGGAAACAGTTGATGTAAAGGAAGAAGAAATACAGAAGTTAAAAGATGACATTAACATTTTAAACGACAAATACTTAAGACTTCTTGCTGAATTTGACAATTACAAAAGAAGAACACAAAAAGAAAAAGAAGGCACTTATGACCTCGCTGTCGGAAATACGGTGAATGATATAATTCCTGTTCTTGATACTTTGGAAATTTCAATGAAAAATGAAACCGGAAGCGTTGAGGATTACCGAAAGGGAATTGAGCTTGTAATAAGAAAATTCAACGATACACTTGCAAAGCTTAATGTTACGCCAATTGAAGCAGTTGGAAAGCCGTTTGACCCTGAATTTCATAACGCAGTTATGAATAGTGAGGAAGGTGACGGAGAGAGTGGAACTGTTTTGGAAGAGTTCCAGAAAGGCTACATGCTTAAGGATAAGGTTATCCGTCACAGTATGGTTAAAGTTAAAGCATAAGATTCAAATAAAGATATATTATTAAAAAGAAAAAGGAGATTTTAATTATGGCTAAAATAATAGGTATTGATTTAGGTACAACAAATTCATGTGTTGCAGTTCTGGAAGGTGGAGAACCGGTTGTTATCGCTAACGCAGAAGGTGCAAGAACTACACCGTCAGTTGTTGCGTTTACAAAAGCCGGTGAAAGACTTGTAGGTCAGGTAGCAAAAAGACAGGCAATCACAAATCCTGACAGAACAATTATTTCTATCAAAAGAGATATGGGTACAGATAAAAAAGTAAACATAGACGATAAAAACTATACACCACAGGAAATTTCTGCAATGATTCTTCAGAAATTGAAGGCTGACGCAGAAAGCTATCTTGGTGAGACAGTAAGTCAGGCAGTTATTACAGTTCCTGCATATTTTTCAGACGCACAGAGACAGGC
>CAZHZL010000163.1:0-2903 GCA_964537245.1 uncultured Oscillospiraceae bacterium | reverse complement strand
CATTTGAAAGAGTTTCAGCGTTGCCGATTGCCTTTTCAAGAATTGCTCCACGCTCAATAAGTCGGCTAACCCGTTTCTTGCGTTTTTCTTCGCTGTCCTTTGCAAGTAAGGTTTTCTTTTGCTTTTGTAACTGCTTGATTTTTTCGTTTACCTTTGCAATCTGTTCATCTAATTTTGTCATTTTCTCTGTCATAAAAATCACCCCCTTTCTGCGTTTGGGCGCAAAAAAAAGAGCAACCGTTTCTGTTAAGAAATGATTGCTCAATTTTCGCTATTTAGTTGTTTTTAGAGATTTTACGGAAACAATCTAATCCGAAATCATAAAAAATAATATCTTCATTTGAATTGATGAATAATTTCGGGAATTTTTTGTTAAATAATTCCTCGCCATCTACCAATTCTATATCACTGTAGCTGCAATTATCAATTAAATTTTTGTCACGATCCATTATTACCATATTCTTTGTATTTAGCTTATATCGTTTGTTACCGTCAAAGCCTTCGGGAGCAGCAGATGCATCAAGAGTAAGCTCAAGTTCAGAACCAACATATTCCGCATAAATAGGTGTTTTTCTTTCTCCTATGAATCTCCCATCTCCCTCAAGCATCCACTTTTTGTCCGTAACACTCATTTCCACATTATATTGAGGATGGTAATTGAGAATCAATCCATAATTGCTTCCTTCACCGCCAGTCATTGATATTTTAAGACTATACTGTATTAAATCACCATCTTCATTTGTTCCCCATATATAAGGAAGTTTACTTAATGTGTTCACTTTTATTAGCTTATTATTACTAAGATTTAACACAAAATCTTCTGAATAATTTTTATCGAAGATATGGTCATAATATTCAAATTCACAGAGTGCTACAATTGTATCTCTTGCTTTATCATGGTAAATACATTCAATTGCGGTAAATTCCAAGTCGTAAAGACGGGGGGTACTAATACCCAGATCATAAATATCATAATCTTCATAAACAAATCCCGTCAAATCTTTATAAGTTGAGGTTTCACCGGTAACCATATCTAACGCTTTGATTATTTTATCATTATTCTTTGGAACATAATAAATGACATCACCCATTGTTGTTATGAGATATATTTCCTGTTTATTAAGAGTTTTAGACTTAATAGAATCTTTTGCCAATGTTTCCACCTTGTATGGTTTATCACTTTTTATTGTTTCTTGTGCAGGCTCCTCTTGAACATCCGATTTTGTTTCTGTTTTGGTCGATGTACTAGGAATGACTGACGGCTTCGTTTGTTCTGTTGTTGATGTACTCGGAGCGGTTACAGAAATATCCTGCTCAACTTTTGAGTAATCAATAGGCTTGGTTGTTATTGATACTGTTTTGGTGTTTCCGTCCCACTCTACATCGCAATCAAATGCTTCAGCAACAAAACGGGCAGGAACTAAAGTTCTTCCGTCTACTATCATAGGTGCAACATCCATTGTTTTATTTGCACCATTTACTGTCATTGTGTTTGAGCCGATTGTAGCCTTAACAATTTTAACTTCATTATATGCAGTTACAGTTTGTGTATTATTATCCCATTCTACTGTTGCTCCCAAGCCTTCAAAAATTGCTCTTAACGGAACCATTGTTCTGCCACCGATTAACTGTGGCTGAACATCAAACGAAACAATCTTATTGTCGATATAAACCTTTATTGCGTTTGATGATGGTGCTGTCTGTGTTGCTTTCGTTGTAGTAGCGGTTGATGTTTGGGGTGTACTTGTTACCGGAGCAGAGTTGACATTTGAACTGTTGCTTGCTGCACCATAATGCATGATTGCCTCTTCAAAATAAAAGTCGGAGTCCCTGTCTAATGCATTCCATTCAGATTCTGTTCCTGCATAGTATACATGGGTATTGTCAAAGTCAAAAATTACACCAAATGCGTTTCCTTTAATTTTTGTTACACTTTTAGGAATATATATTTCGGAAACATCGCCACCAAAAAAAATATAATCCCCAAGATATGTTATGCCATCTTCAATAATGAATTTTTCTGTCATATTAAAGTCATAATCTTCTAACGGCGAGCCGGTTGTGTAAGTTGTTTTATCAAGCGTGTAATCATAAGTCGCACCGCTACCGCTTAAAGTGATTGTTTTAGTTGATACATCGTATGTCCAAGTAACATTTTCACCTATTTTTCCCGATGTATCTGCCGCCTGAACAGGCACGAACATTGATATTGTCATTGCTATTAAAAGCAACAACGATAATAATTTTTTTGCTTTCATTTCTAAAAAGCTCCTTTCAAAATAGTTTTATTTTCAATATTATTTTAGATAAATTGAATTTCTAACCGCTGTCAAATTTAATATCCATTGTCATTTCCTCCGTTTGCTATCCCATATTGTCAAAAGGTACACCTTTTGACAATACTGTAAAATAATTTCAATGAAAAAATTTTTCCGTCATTTTCAATAGTATTTTTAAAATAATATTGATTTTCAAGAAAATATGTGGTATAATTTGATATAATAAAATAACTGTCAAAAGGTGTACTTTATGACAGTTGTTTTGCTTTTATCCTGTATTCCCGAAGTCTGCGGTAAAAAGTGGATTCACTCATTTTGCATTGTTTCAACACTTCCGGCAATGCGATTTTTTTCTTTTCCCATTGTTTAATCAGCAATACAAAATCATCAGGCAGTTCCTTTTCAGGTCTGCCGAAACGGACACCGTTTGCCTTTGCAGCAGCAATCCCTTGTAATTGCCTTTTCCTTATGTTTTCACGCTCGTTCTGTGCAACAAAAGATAAAATCTGCAACACCAAATCAGCAATAAATGTTCCCATTAAATCCTTGCCCTGTCTTGTATCTAACAAGGGCATATCTATCACGCAAACATCAACGCCGATTTCCTTTGTTATCACTCGCCAT
>CAZHZL010000162.1:0-2972 GCA_964537245.1 uncultured Oscillospiraceae bacterium | reverse complement strand
TGCATACTTTCTACTCTTGAGGAAAACCATTCATCAAAAGACGGAATATGATACGGAATTTTTTGTTTTGCAATTCTTGTACCGCTTATTCCATAGTTTTCTGCTTCCTTTAATCCATATTTTTCTTTTATTATCTGATGAAAAATATTTTCAGTTTTTTCAACACCTACTCCTTCTGTTATACTGTCTCCCAAAAAATTTATTATTTTCCCTTTAAGTTCCATAATTATCACTTTCTACTTTAATAATATTTTAAATGCTGTATTAGGCTTTGTATTCATAATAAGAATATTTTCTTTTATTTCATAAGAAAGACTTTCTTTTTCACCTTCAAAATCAATTTCAATAATTTTTTCTATCTCATTTTCAAAAGGTATTTCAAATTCGTAATCACCGTTTTTGGTGTAACCGAGATATTCGTTATCAGAAAAACCTTTAACGAGTGTATTTCCGTCTTTTGTTAAATACTTATCATTATATTTAACTTCAATATATTCAGTTTCAATCCCATTTGACTGCTCTTTGCATATTACTTTACAATTATCGCTATAAAACACGGTATAAGAATCTTCATTTATTTCGTAACCGTCAATTGTCTTATCATAAAGCATTCCCATAGGGAGTGTATAAAGATAAAACTTCTCTTTATAATACTTTCTCGGATCACCTGCTATATTTGGTATAACCTCAGCACCTGATAAAACCGAATGTATATCGTTTGAACCTGAATACGGAAGTATCGAGTGAAAAATCATTCCCAGAATCGGGAAAAACTTTTCATCAGGATATATAGTGTAATAATTTGCACTCAAATTCCATGCATGACCTATAAGTCCTGCAAACGGGATTGAAACCCCTTCGCTTGTTACATTAAATCCGTATTTTTTAAATTCTTTAACAATTTGTCTTTTGTAATCGACAAATTCTTCAGCAGCCATTCTGACATTTTCGTCTAAATCATATCTTCTTGCTTCACAGCTTAAAACATCTAAATGATACGAAGCTTTAACGGGATACATTTCTAAAGTCTTTTTTACTCTTTCTGCCATTTTTCCGCTTTTAACATATTTTGGAGCACTTATTATTCTTGAAAGTCCGCTAACCCATATCCACCCCTTATAAGGAAGATTATTCTCATCAAGTGCACCGATTGAAGCATCATAAGCAGGTAATTCTTCATATAAATCATCATAATTATCATGAAAGGTTATAACTGCATTATATTTTTTTGCTTCTTCAATTACATAACGAAGTTCATCTATTGTACCTGCGTTTTTATTCAAAGTAAGTACATCGGGGTATCCCGTATCGTGTCCATTATGCTGAAATCCTCGAAGAAGCATAACCTGCTTTACTCCGCCCGTCATATTATAAAGCATTTTTACTCTGTCCAACGCCTGCAGAAATGTATGCTTTTCTTCGTGTCCGTCGCATTCAATTTCAAAATAGTAGAAAATACCTCTGTCATAAAAATCATTTGGTCTTTTTAAATCACCACGCACAAATTTTAAAATTTCTTTTAAATCCTTTGTACGCATTACATTTGCAGTAGGCTTATTTATAACTTTAACCGACCTGTCTTTTCCGTACTTTCTTATTCTGTATGTAAAAGTTGCGCCCACAGCAGCATATCTTATGTTATTTCTTTCATATACGCTGTAATGAACACATTCGTCCATATACGGGCATTCAAGCATCACATAGTCATCACCGTCTATTAAAATACCTAAATTTTTCTGCTGAAACTTTCTTTCGTAGCCTAAGCATACTGTATTTATACTGTCAACAAGTCGTCCGCCTTCCATGGTAGAAATAAATTTTGCATTCGGAGCATTCAGTAAAGTCGGCATTTTTACGGACAAAAGCTCGTAACCGTCTTTTTCAGAAACATTATCCAATACTATTTTTCCGTTATTTTCGGTTAAATCAAAATTTACAAATCCGGATTTTGTTTTATCAACAAACACAGTATCGTTTTTTAAATCACGAATATATATTTCAATATCTGTTTCTTTTTCATAATTTATAATTTCATTTTTTGAAAATTCAAAAAACTGTCCGTCATTATGGGAATTTACAAATTTAGGCGTACAGCCACCAAATGCAACCTCAATATCTCCTACATAATATCTTTTATATTCTTTATCATCTACCAGTATAGAAAAAGGTACTGCGTCAGAGTCGCAAACACCGATTTTCATTCTGAAGGTTCCTGCGTAAGGATCAGCAGGGATATTCCATCTTGTTGTATTTGTTATGGTTTCACCTTTTTTCAAATGCATCGGCTGCGGATAAAACTCACCCTTAATTCTATAATTTTTGTGATAATATTCCGGAAGTGTCATATATCCAAAATCCAAATCGCAGAAAATTTTTGCATATTCTTTTATCGGGCAATCACATTCAGCCTGAAAGGTTGTTGTTATAAATACCGTTTCACCCGGATATAAAAATCTTTTTGAAGTTTCTAATTTTATAAGTCTTAACATTTTGTTGTAACCTCCTTATAGCCGTCAGTAAATTCTATTTGCTCTCCACTTTTCAGAATGAGTTTTTTCTTTACATTTTCTGCCGATTTTATTTGAATATTAATTTTATTATTTTCTTTTTTCCAGTCTACATAAACTGTACCAAATCTTGTTGGAACACTACCTTTTGCATACTCTAAATCAAAGAATTGAGGCTTTATAATTATTTCATTATCATAATTTATTTTAACACCTAAAATGTTAGATGAAAATTCATAAAGAGGTGTGCTTGTCCAACCATGACACTCACTTCGTCCTATACCTAAATTTTCACACCAGGTTGTACAATTCAAATCTATCATTTGTTTCCAGCTGTCAAAATACTCAAATGCCTTGTCATAGCAATCTGCTTTTTCCAATGCTCTGAACAAATAATAATTCATCGAAGATGAGGTTTTAACCAAATCTTCATCATCTAAATGATTTATCATTTCTTTCGCTCTT
>CAZHZL010000161.1:0-2983 GCA_964537245.1 uncultured Oscillospiraceae bacterium | reverse complement strand
TTCCGTGTGGGAGTTCCACCCACTAAACTACTCGCCCTTTTTCTGGGCGCACTTATCCTTTAACACTTCCGACTGTTAAACCACGTACAAAGTATTTCTGAAAAAACGGAAATACTACAAGTGCAGGTCCCGCAACAAGAACTGCCATTGCCATACGGGCAGTTTCAGACGGCAATTCGGAAATATCTACCATCATCTGCATATCCTTATTCTGAGCTAAAATGTTTATATTTTCCATAATCCTCTGGAGCAGGTATTGCAAACTGATAAGAGACTGATCATTTATATATAGCATTGACGGTATCCAACTGTTCCACTGACCTAAGAAAAGCAAAAGAGCAATTGTAGCTATTGCCGGTTTTGATAAGGGAAGAATCATTTTAAAAAATATTACATATTCCGATGCACCATCTATAAGTGCAGACTCCTGTATTTCATGGGGAATTTCTGAAAATGATGTGCGAAGCATAAAAACGCTCCAAGGACTTATGAGTGCTGGTAAAATATACACCCATATACTATCCGCCAGATGAAGATATTTCGTTATAAGTATGTAAGACGGTGCCAGACCACCTGAAAAAAGCATTGTAAAATAAAGGTAAAACGAAAGTCCTTTTCTTATTTTAAATCTTTTTACTGAAAGCGGATAGGCTATCATCGACATAAAAAGTGTCCCTAAAAGCATTGTTACAAATGAGAATATTGTAGTTATCTTATATGCCTGAAGTAAATCATCAAGATCTTTGAAAACATAATCGTAAGCTGAAAAATCTATTTTTCTCGGTATGAGACTATATCCGTAAAGTGCTATATCCTGTTCTGAAGAAAATGATACAGATATCAAAAGTAAAAACGGGAACACTACTAACATACAAAGAATTATAAGAATTAAAGTAAAAATATGTTGTCTGATATTATTTTTTCTCATAACTACCTCCATTAAAACAGTGCATTGTCAGGCTCGATTTTTTTAACTATTGCATTTGTTAACATAACCATAATAAATCCCACGCATGACTGCAATAATCCAACTGCCGTTGACATTCCTACATCATTTAATTCCCTTAACGCTCTGTATACATAAGTATCAATAACATCGGTTGTCGGATATAAAACCCCCACATTTCTCGTTACCTGATAAAAAAGT
The DNA here is from genome assembly GCA_964537245.1 of uncultured Oscillospiraceae bacterium. GTDB lineage: Bacteria > Bacillota > Clostridia > UMGS1840 > UMGS1840 > UMGS1840. The sequence goes on along the minus strand of CAZHZL010000161.1, from coordinate 1,836 downwards.
CCAAAATCTGCTCTGAAAATTCCACCTATCTTTAATATTGTAAGAATAATAGCTACCGATTTTAATGACGGAATAACTATGCTTTTTGTTCTCTGCCACCAGCTTGCCCCGTCAATTTCTGCAGCTTCAAACAAACTACTGTCAATCCCCATAAGAGTAGCATAATATATAATTGAATCTATTCCCACATTCTTCCACACAGTTGTAATGGTAAGTATAACAGGCCATACACCCGGTGTAGAATACCAATCGATATCAATTCCTAAAAGACTGTTTAAAAAACCGTTTCCGGGAGAAAGTATTGCAAACACCATATACGCAACTATTACCATTGACATAAAATGAGGTGTTATAAGAATTGTCTGAAAAATTTTTGTTTTAAACCTGCTGTTAATTTCAAAAAGTATTATTGCAAGTGAAATCGCAGATATGATTCCAGCTACTATAAAAAGCACATTAAGAAAAAGTGTATTTCTTGTTACTCTTACAAAAGCATCACTTGTAAAAAAGAATTTGAAATTTTCAAAACCTACCCAATCACTTCCGAATATTCCTTTTGAATAGTTGTACCGTTTAAAAGCCAATATAAGACCAAAAAGCGGTATGTAAGAAAAAATGAAAACGAGTGTCGCAGGAATAATACACAACGTCCCTAATTGCCAATCACTTCTAGTCAGTTTTTTTTTCATTGCTAAAACCCCTCCGTTTTTTAATGTAATAATTGTATCATATTTTAAGACTGAAAACAATGCCAATTTTCTATCACTTTAGTGCAATTTTTCTATATTTTTGTACAGTAAGGGCAATGACTGGTGTAAGAGATGTACTTGCACCAAGAATTATTGCTGAGATTGGAGATATCAGACATTTCCACAGTTCTTCGGCTTTAATCGCATATGCCGGAATTGATACACCACCATACGAATCGGGAGATTTTCGAGCAAGTAACCGTAAAATCACTAAGAGAGGTTCTGCATCAATTAGAAAAACAAGATATGAGATTATACAAGCCTTAACCTCAAAATGACAACACAGTCTATCAGTATTTAATTAAGAAAGAAACCGAAGGAAAGACATTAAAATTGGCTAAAATGGCAGCATTAAACAAATTTTTGAGATTTTATAAAATTTCTCTTGACTCTATTTAGCAGGTCTTTATTTGATACTATAGTTATTCTTTTGTTGTTTCAATATTCAACATATTCTCCGTAAATATGCCGTAGCCTTTAGTCGGGTCGTTAACCATAACATGTGTCACAGTTCCCACAATTCGGCCATTTTGAATTATCGGTGAACCTGGCATCCACTGGACTATTCCACCAGTATCGTTTATAAGATTTTTGTCTGTAACTTTTATAATAAAATCCTTATCTTCAGCACCGCCGATAATTTTTGTTATTTCAATTTCATATTTTTCAACACCCTCATCTGAAACGGTAGACATAATATAAGCTTTTCCGGGAGTGAGCTTGTTTTTTGAAATCACTTCGCAGGGTGTTTCTAATATAACGCCATCCGCTGAAATAGTTCATGTTATGCCTTTATCGGTATTTGATACTATGTTTCCGAAGCTGTAATCTTTAAGACTTCCTATAAGCTCATTTGTGATTTTTCTCATTCAAATCAACTTCCTTTCCTTTATGTATTCTACCACTTACATAAACAAACTATTTAGAAGTCATCAATGAATTTAAGTATTTACACAAATCTCCACTAAAAGTCTATTTATAAAGTAGTTTTTTGACAAATGTGCGGATATTTTAAAAGCCTTGATAAGAAGATTTTTTGTTCTTCCTATCAAGGCTTTTTTTCGTTATATCTTCAATTTTACTCTGC
>CAZHZL010000160.1:0-2995 GCA_964537245.1 uncultured Oscillospiraceae bacterium | reverse complement strand
AATATACAAATAATACACTGATTAACAATGGATTAATTTATAGAACCTCCCTTAATTAAATAATTTTATGGAAAATAAGAGTTTAATTTTAAAAGAATTCGTAGAAGAACTGGAATTAACAATTCTATCGGATGAAAATGCCTATCTACTAGAAGGTATGGTAGGAACTTGCTATGGTGGCAATAATTGTCAATGTGAGGGCAACAATTGTCAATGTGAGGGTAATAATTGTCAGTGTAACGGCGATAACTGCCAATGTGAAGGTTCTAACAACTGTATGTGTTGTAACGGCAACAATTGCCAATGTGACGGTGGTAACGATTGCCAATGTAAATAATATATATTATTTATCATGGAGTTAACAGAACTCCATGATAAATTTAATTTTTTTGCTATTCTATGAAATTAAGTGTATTCAATACATATCTAAACATTTCTGAAAGTTCTGGAGTTATTTATAACTCTTTTGTCGATAAAGCTGTCTTTGTTAGCAACGATGTGCTTAATCAAATTCGAAATGGCATTAGGCAAAATCTCGATAAATTGATTATTGATACAGTTTTTGTTGGCAAACAATGCGACGAATTTGAGCAATATTCTAAATATATACTCTCTATTGAAAATAATACAGACTCATATCATCTTATTATTAACCCAACCTTAGAGTGTATTTTCAATTGTTGGTATTGCTACGAACAGCATACAAAAGGTCGTATTAACAAAGAAATTCTTGAACGTTTAAAATTGCTTATAACCGATTTGTCCGAAAGATATCCACAACTTACAATATCTTTCTTTGGAGGAGAACCTATGATGTGTTACAAATCTTCTCTAATACCAATAGTAAAATTTGCTCATAAAACATTTCATTCAAAAGGAAAACGTTTTCAATTTAATATGACAACTAATGGATATCTTTTCACAAAAGAAAGAATATCTGAAATGAAGACTTGGGGATTTACTGGAGCGCAAATAACACTTGATGGAGATGAAAAGCTACATAACAGAGTCCGTTTTTTAGAGAATGGACACCCCACTTACAACAGAATTGTGAAAAATATTCAATTACTTACTCAATCAGGATGCCATATAACACTACGTTTAAACTGTACACACAAAAACATCAACTACTTATCAAAAATAAGCCAATCATTTACAGAACTGAGTGAAACGGCGAAACAACATCTTAGAATTGATTGTCATATCGTTTGGCAAGAACAAAATAAGGATGAACTGCAAGGAAAGATGCATCAATTAGTATCCGATTTTTCAAATCATAATTTATTAGCGACTAAAATGGATTTCCGTGGATTTTGTTATGCGGACAAAAGGGCTGGTTGTGTTATTAATTACAATGGAGATGTTTATAAATGTACTGCTATTGATTTTAAAAACGTAAAAAGAGATGGTTTTTTATCTAAGAATGGTGAGATAATATGGGAGAACAATAGTTTAGAGAGACGTATGAATTCTAAATTCAAAAATAAACTATGTCATAACTGTCGTATATGGCCACTTTGTCATGGTGGGTGTACCAGAAAATCGCTTGAATCAAACGAAAATTACTGTTTATATCCAACCGACAGTCAAAAAGATCAAATGGTGATTAATCGATTAGAATATATAATAACAAATAAACATTATGAAAGCAAGTAAAATATTTTTGTCATTTCTAATATTTGCTATTTTCAGTGTAAGTCTAAAAGGGAATACTATTACGTTTACTGTGATTTCAAAAGAGGCGAAAATCCCGTTACAAGCAAATGTAGTATTAAATTACAATAATTATGACAACAGTTTTTTTCAATGTGATAAATCAGGTAAAGTTCAAATAGAAATTCCGGATACTGCTAAAAATGTGCTTGTTGAAATACAATACGAAAATTATATTCCTATAGTTTATTCACTTGTTCCTCAAAATAAATTACAGAATCTGGGAATAATAAAATTAGAGAGAGTACCCAAAGAACTTGGTGAAGTGGTTGTATATGGTAGTAGTGATATTACACGGGCTGGAAAGAAAGTGATTTTTCCTACAAAACTAGAAATTTCAAGGAATTACAATACTAGCCAACTCTTAGCAGATATTCAAAGCCGAACTTCGGAATTAGAAGTAAATCCGGTTATGGAATCAATATTAATAAACGGAGTAACTCCTGTTTTTCAAATAAACGGACGAATTCAACCTATCAATCGATTAATGCATTTATCTCCTGAACGTATTCAAAAAATTGAAATGATTACATATAACGATATACGTTACGGAGCTCCGGTTTTCAATATCATTTTAAAACCGGCAACCTCAGGTGGCGATATTTCCCTACGTACACAAGTAGCGGCAACAACACCTAAAACATATTCTACAGCCAACGCTTCTATCAACTATAAAAAATCAGAATTCAACTTCAACTATTCACAAACTTTCCGTAATTCAGATGAACAGTACGAGAATTCTGAAGAATCATATATTGCACCAGATTTTTATATAAAACGGAAACACGTAGGTATTCCGTCTTCAACAATCAACCAAAATAATTCAATCAGACTTGATTATACATTAGTTCCTAATTCAAATATAATTTTTGCATTAACAGGTAATTTAAAAATCCATCATAACCGATACAAATTGGGAACTTTATATGAACAAGAAATCAACGGACAAAAAGAAAATCCTGTTGAGAGTTGGATTCAGCGTCACTATGCAAGAAATCCTTTTTCATTTGGAGCTTTTTTCAAGTATAAAAAGGGAAAGCAAACGTTTGAATTATCATCAAGTTTAGCTAATAGTTCAGATAATTCAAAGCGTAACTTTTTTAATTCAAATGAATTCCTTTCAACAAGTAGTACGCATAGCTCTAGCATGTCTTACGGTACTGACGTTGTATATGCTTTACAATTGCCATATAATTTAGATTTAAAATTCGGAGGAAGTTATTATTATAGGGAGGTTCTATAAATTAATCCATTGTTAATCAGTGTATTATTTGTATATTTG
>CAZHZL010000159.1:0-3017 GCA_964537245.1 uncultured Oscillospiraceae bacterium | reverse complement strand
ATGCTGTAAACCTCATAGGTTCGTGTACCCTTCTTGGTTGTCAGCTTAATTGTATCGCCGTAATCAAGCTCATGGATTTCTCCGAAATAGTCATTTGTGCCTCTGTTGTGAGCAGCAAGACAAACATTGCCGTTCCAGATTGATGTATCCTTAAAATGACCTACACCTTTCGCAAGCACAGAATTTGTCGTACCCTCGTAGATTTTTACAGACAAATTAAGTTCTGGAATTTTTAATGTGCCGATATGTCCGCCCGTGTACTTCATACTGCTTGTTACTTCAGTAAAGGCAGGTTCTTCAAAATAGTAATAGTCATTATCCTCATACATTGTTCTAGGGATAAATACGTTGTTCCCCTGTGAGGTTGTAACATTTGTATTTGTGTTTGTGTTAGTTGTAACCGTTACACTTGGTTGTGTTGTCGTTGCTGTTATGTTTCCTACGATAGTAGTTCCTGTTGCAGAATCAACATATGGAGAGGCGAGATTCGGTGTAAGCGGTTCGCCTGTGTTTCTCACATTACTTGTATGACTTCAAAATACAGGCGGGATAAGTGCACTGTTTTTACTCAAATCAACCGCCGCTTTATTTACATTGTCCCCAACTACTACTGTTGTTACCGATGTTGGTGTACCGAATATTCCTGCAGATGGTGGATTTACTGTATAGAAATCCGCTGCTGATACCGATGTGCTAATCATAAAAAATGAAATACCTAAACAAATAATTTTCTTCATCAATACCCCTTCTTTCTCTTTCTGATAATTCTGTAAGTTCCGTATCCTGCACTGCTTAATCCAAGAAGTCCTGAAAGATAAGCCCACCAATATGAAAGAAAACCGTCTTTTTCTTCCGGTGCTTCTGTAAATATAGCTGTATAGGTTACTGTATCATTAAGAATTTTTTGACTTCGCCTTTATATTCTGCTGCAGCGTTATATCCTTTGATATAGGTTTTTGTACCTGTACCCAAATATGTTGCATGAGCAGTATATCTTAATGTAAGGTCCTGACCGTCAATATTATCACTTGCCGCTGATTGCCAATTGATATTTGTTAAATTCAGCGTCGTTCCGTCTTTGTTGATCGTCTTTGGAACAAGTGATGTATCTGCATCCATAAGATTCGGATAGCTTCTGTTTTCTGTCATTGTATAACTTTGCTTTCCGTATCCTGCCGCCACAACATTTAATGTTGTATAATCAAATCCCAAAGTTCCTGCATATCCATCTTCCGTTGAAATTTCCATTGTTGGTTTAAATTGAGATATGACCTTTTGTGCATTTGATGTGCTTGTATAAATGCTTATTTTTTCCGTATGTTCCTTTACGTCTTCCTCTGAATTATCTTTTGTGAGAAGTTCTGTAAAAGCATACTTTGTTTTGTCTTCTGTAAACTCCTCTAATGGAATTACATCCGAACTTTCAGTCTTTGGAAGAACATAAACCTTTTGAATGGTTTTCAGTTCTCCGTGCTGTCCCTTTATAACCTCATTGGGTTCAGGAACGTTTGCAGCTGATACATTTACTGCTATACTGAAAAGAGTAAGTAAAAAAGCTGCTGTTTTTCTTAATTTTGACATTTGTAAATTCAACTCCTTTTTAAATTGATTTTGTTTATTGGTAAAGATTATTTCAACGCACGATTTTAACCACCGCCCTTCACAGAAAACAATTCCTCGATATGTCGGAGCATTGTCTTATTATATATTTATCCTTGAATGACTGAGCCGTATTTTATCCGGTACATTGTCAAGCAGGAACACATAGGAGTTGTCAATGCACCTTTTCCATACTTTGTCATTCAACAGATATTTCAGTTTCCCGATGTGCCAGCTATCTGCGAAACACATACAAAATTTTAAGCCGCACGATTTAAACAATTCGATATCCATTTCATTGAAATTCTCATTATTAGTTAATAACTTACCTTTCGATGAAATGTTGTACGGTGTACCGAAATCGTATATGATCGCACGACTTGATTTTTGAAGCCTTGAAATGTCAATATTTGAATGTACTATGCAAGTAACTTTCTTACCTTTTGCAAACCTAAGATTTCCTGTTCCTGAACGGTCGATTGCTTTTACTGCACACTCTTCTGCAAGAGCAATATAGTTTGCAATGTTTATCGCCATATTTGTTACTCCGCAACCTCTGGTCAATCCCATCACCCCAATGAATACATTTAGGTTGGGGCGAAAGAGGTTTTTTAGCCTCTTCCGGCTCATCATATACATTTACTTCGTAATCGTAAATATATCCCTTTTTAATCACATCAGCAAAATATGTTTCATCCAGCCTTTGTCCCTCGTAAATAATTTCATATATTCCAAGACCCTTATATTCTGAAATTTGTTTTTCTATGTACTGATTTCTGTATCCCGGAAAGACTATCACGATTCTTAGATTGGGTTCTGTCACACAGACATCTTCAAAAAATTCTTTCTTATTTACATTCTCAAGATTGCTGTTACCGATAACCAGAACATCAATGTTGGTATCAATAGAATCAAATTTCATTAAGAAGTCCTGTGAACTTTCAAATTCATCTGCTACAATCCTTATTCCGTTTCCTGCACATACTGCCGAGATTTCGTTGCGATACCTATTACTGTCAAGCCAAGTTACAACATTAATCATTAAATTCCAACTCCTCCCTGTATTCCTCTAACACCATGCCGTCTTTATCTGTGATTTTATCAAGAAGCTTTAATGCAACATCAAGAGCACTTCTTGTATCTTTTAATGCTTTTTTATAAAATGCGTGAAGAAATATTATCTCTTCATTATGTTCATAAAATATTATACGCACCATTTTACTAAGCGCCATTATACGAACTTCATATAATCTACTGAATTTACCACCTGAAAAATGTTTTACATACGGTTCACAGAAACAATGCTTATCGTCCTTTACATATTCAAGACAAAATCTGAACTTCTTTTTTATCTTGTCTTCTGCTTCTTCAAGAAAATCATTTACAGGGCAATTCGTTCCATTGTAATATGTATAAAT
>CAZHZL010000158.1:0-3046 GCA_964537245.1 uncultured Oscillospiraceae bacterium | reverse complement strand
TGAGCATTTCCGGAAAATATACCGCTAAACAACTATATAACTGCAACGGTTTCGCAGTTCATCACAATACTGATATATGGCGCAAAACCGATCCTGCCTTTGGTGACTCGTGCTATGCTCTTTGGCCGATGGCAGGTATATGGCTGTGCAGTCATTTATGGTGGCATTACGAATATACTTGTGACAGTGTTTTTTTAAAAGAAACAGCTTTTCCGATTATGAAATCCGCTTGCGAATTTTTAGTTGATTATTTGATTCTTGACGGAGAATATCATATAACATCACCTTCAACTTCTCCTGAAAATGTATTTATATATAATAATCAAAACGCATCGGTAGGCAAAATGACAACAATGGATTTGGCACTTATAAAAGAAATTTTTGAAAACTATAAAAGAACAGTAAATATACTAAATATCAACAATGATGAAACATATGAAAAAATACAAAAAATCAACCTTCCACCTTTTAAAACAGGAACTGATGGAAGACTCTTGGAATGGTGGGAAGATTTTGAAGAAACACAAAAAGGATACCGTCATCTTTCACATTTGTACGGAATATTCCCCGGAAGAGTAATAACGGAAAAAGATACTTCTTTATGGCAAGCAGCACAAAAATCACTGGATTGCAGATTAAAACACGGAAGCGGTTACACAGGTTGGAGCTGTGGATGGATTCTCAATTTATTTACTGTATTTAAAAAACCGGAACAAGTGAAAGTTTATATTGATAATATGTTTAAAAATTCAATATATCCTAATTTAACAGATGCGCATCCTCCCTTCCAGATTGACGGTAATTTCGGTTTTACTTCCGGAATCGCCAATATGCTTTTACAATGCGAAAAAGAAAATGATACATACATTATTCATATTCTCCCTGCACTTCCGAATGAATATGCAAAAGGAAGCGTAAGTGGTTTATGTGCAAAAGGCGGTTTTACGGTAGATATCGTCTGGGATAATCTTAATGCAAAAGTGAAAATTACTTCAAATTGTCAAAACAAATACAAAATAATATCAGATTACAAAATTGAGGAGATATAACATGAAAATTGATCACGACTTCCATATACACACGAATTTATCCTTATGTGCAAATGATGATGCAACAGTTGAATATTATATAAAGCGAGCTGAAGAAATTGGACTTAAAAAAATCGGATTTGCTAATCATTTCTGGGATGAAAAAATAGAAGGTGCAAATGGTTTTTACGAACCGCAAAATCTGAATCACTTACTGAAATTAAAAGAGGACTTGAAAAAATTTGAAAGTAATAATGTTAAAACTTTTTTTGGTTGTGAAGTTGAGTTTCATCCAAAATATGGTGTTGCACTAACAGAAAAAACTGCTCAACAATTTGATTTTATACTTGTTCCCAATTCACACACTCATATGACTATGGATAAAAATTTATGTCATCCTTACGAAAAGCATGCGAAGTTCATGGTTGAAGCATACCTGAAAATAATAAATTCAGATGTGTCAAAGTACATAACAGCAATGGCACATCCATTTGAAGCAGTGGCATGTCCTTATGACAATCAGATACTTATGGGGTTGATTACAGATGACCAATATAAACTAATATTCAGCTTAACTGCTAAAAAAAATATTGCAGTTGAAATAAACACTCATGCAATAAAAAATACAGATAAAAATGATCTTGAAAAAAACGAACAACTGAGAATATATAAAATCGCAAAAAGTTGCGGATGCAAATTTATTTTCGGTAGTGATTCTCACGACACAACCACACATAATGAGTATATTCAAAAAGCTGAACTTGTCGCTTCAGCTCTTAACTTAAAAGAAAAAGACTTAATAATTATATAGCGAGGTAGATACAAATGAAAACATTAACAGTAGCTTTGATTGGTGCAGGATGCAGAGGTCAAACATATACAGATAAAATGAAAGATGACAGATTTAAGGTAATTGCAGTTGCAGAACCTATAAAAAAGCAACGGGAGCTTATAAAAAAAACTCATAATATTTGTGATGAAATGTGCTTTAAGAACTACGACGACTTGTTAAAGCAACCAAAATTAGCAGATATAGCTATAATCTCAACTGTTGACAGTATGCATTTTGATCCTGCAATGAAAGCCATTGAAAAAGGATATAATCTCCTTTTAGAAAAACCGGTTGCACCTACAGCAGAAGAGTGTGTTAAAATATCTAATTTTGCTTCAGAAAAAGGTGTTAAAATACTAGTATGTCATGTTCTAAGATATACACAGTTTTTTGGAAAAATAAAAGAACTTATAAATAAAAATGCTATAGGTAAAGTTATGTCAATCCACCATAGTGAATGTGTCGGAAACGAACATCAAAGCCATAGTTATGTACGAGGAAATTGGGGAAATACTGCAAAAAGTTCAAATATGCTTCTTGCAAAATCCTGTCATGATATTGATATAATTCAATGGCTTGTAGGAAGCAAATGCAAAAATGTTCAGTCATTTGGCTCTCTTTCATATTTTACAAACAAGAATGCTCCAGAAGATGCTCCTGAATATTGCATTGATGGCTGTCCACATTCCGAAGAATGTAACTATAACGCAGTAAAACTTTATCTTGAAGATGATAAAGGAAGATGGTTCCGATATGCTGCAACCAAAACTAATAATTCGACAGATGAACAGGTTAAAAAAATATTAAAAACAACTCAATACGGAAAATGTGTATTCAAATGTGATAATGATGTCGTTGACCATCAGGTAGTAAACCTTGAATTTGAAAACGGTGCAGTTGCATCTTTCAATATGTGTGCATTTAATGAAGGCGGTCGTTTTATACGCGTTATGGGAACCGAAGGTGAAATATACGGCAACATGGAAACAAATACACTTGATTATTTCAGTTTCAAAACACGTGAGCACGAAATAATAAATCCATCAAATATAAAGCTGACTAGCTCCATCACAGACGGTCATGGCGGTGGTGACAGCGGAATAGTAGATACTCTCTATAAATATCTTACTGAAAATTATCAAGGCGATTTATTAAGCGAAATAGGAATCTCGGTAGAAAATCATCT
>CAZHZL010000157.1:0-3124 GCA_964537245.1 uncultured Oscillospiraceae bacterium | reverse complement strand
TTAACTCAAAAAGCCGTTTGAAATCTGGCTTTTCAGACTTTTACAAACGGCTATATAAAGATATTATACGAGGAGAATAACATATGAAAAAGTTTATTTGTGTCTTTTTACTTATTATATATACATTAACATCTTGTATATTTTGCAATGTAGGTTTTGCTGAAAACGAAAATAAAACCACAGCAAGCGAAAAATCTGACCAAAAAGAAAACTCCAGGAAATCAGAAACAAAAAAAGAAGACAAATCAGAAAAAGAAGACAAATCAGGAAAAGAAGAAAAAGTAGAAGAAGAACCAAAGAAGGAATATTCTCCAAAAGCTGAATACATTCTGGTATGCGATGTTGAAAGCGGATTCCCGGCATATACCAAAAACAGCGGCAAGAGCATAAACCCCTATGGGCTCACAAAGATACTTACCGCAATAACTGTTATTGAAAACGTTGATGACCTTGACAAAAAAATTACTGTTCCTGCAGGTATATTAAAAGATTATGACTATTCATACGGAAACATCGGACTTATGTCCGGAGAAAAAATCTCTGTAAAAAACCTGATATATGCGATGTTTTTTCAGGATGCGGGCGATTGTGCTCTTGCTCTTGCACACACCACGGCAAAATCATACAATGAGTTTATAAAACTGATGAATGATACTGCAGCCAAAGCGGGAGCTAAAGCTTCGGTATTCACAGAACCTGCCGGATTCAATGAAAGTCCGCAGAAAACAACGCTCAATGATATGGCAGCAATAACATCGTACGCATTAAAAAACAAAATATTTTCTGAAATAGTAAAAAACCATTACATTAAAATCGATCCAACAAACAAAGCACAAAACAACAGAGTATTATTCAGCACCAACAAATTTTTATCAAAGTATTATTCCGAAGATTACTATAACCCTAATGTATATGGCGTTAAAGGATATTATAAAGATTCCAATGATACCGGTCTTATAATAAGATATTCTGTCGGAAATGATGACTTACTTATTCTCACTGCAAAATCGTCAGAAGCTGACAAAATCAACTATGCGTATGAAGACACTATATACCTTATGAAAAAATATACAGGATATTTCACCAAAGTATCAATTATGAAAAAAGACGATTTTGTATCCGAGCATAACATTCGTACGGGAAAAAATGCAGACAGAGTACTTCTGGTAAGTCTTGATGATATAATTGCAAAGCTACCCACAGATTACAAATCAAGCCTTATAACAAAAGAAATAAAATTAAATGACAATATCGACGCTCCACTCAAAAAATATGAAGATCTCGGTGAAATAAACGTGTATTATGACGGAATTAAGATTGGTAGTGCAATAGTTGCCGCAAATAATGAAATCAAAAAAAGTATATTAAAGTCATTAAGAAATATCATGGTTGATATCATTACTTCAATATACTTTTGGATAATTGCTGTATTGGTTATATTTATTGTTCGCATAACAAGCAAAAGAAAACGAAACTCAAAAAAAACCAAATCACGCTAAGACAGATATTAAAAAGCTAAGCGACATAATTACAACAGTGACGATGAAACCCGTGCTTCCAATGATTGCTTTGCCGGGATTTATAAGCCTTCCGCCAACCATATAAAACCTTGTTTTATTTTTGCCCGTCCAGAAAACTATGGAACCAACCAAAAAAAGAATCATATAAATTGTCAGATACAAGCTCTGCGCCGTTGTCAGATAATCTGTCTCACCTACCTTTAGCACAGCAGGTACTATTGAACCAAATGCATTTACTATTGCATGCATAAGTACAGGATATATTATTTTTCCATATACGCAATATACATATGCAAAAATCGCACCAAGTCCGAATGCATAGAAAAACTGTGTAAAGTTTCCGTGCATAAGTCCAAAAACTAATCCGGATACAGTAACACAAAAACTTGTCCCGTAGCGTGAAAGTCTGTCAATAAGAAATTTGCGGAAAACGAGTTCTTCAAATACAGGAGCAATTATAACTGCTGAGATAAAAATTTCATAAAGTTCCATATCAGCAATTGAATCAGCAACAACATTGCCAATCTCATTACCCGTAATTTTGCTAATTGACGAATTTATAACAGTACCCAATGCCGAACCAATAATCAGCACGAAAAAAGATGCAAGCATAATACTGACGAACTTTAAAACAGTCATTTCAGCTGTAGCCGGATGCTTTTCAGGCTTAATATTCCGGCCGAACAAAAATGCAAACCCAAGAAATGCAGGAGTAAGAATGCAACTCAAAACGATTTCAATTTTTTTCACTGAATGAATACTAAGGTTAAAAAACGGCAATAAAGCAAGTACTGATGCAATTATGGCATATGACACAGTATACGAACCAATAAGAATAAAGAAGAACTTTGACATATATCTGCGTTCATTCTTTATCTCCTGTATAGAATCCTGTGGAATCATAAAATTGTCTGAATCAAATTTGTTATACATGTTATTACTCCTAAAAATCATTATACGGTGACAATAACATACATTGAATAATTTGTCAACATAAAACGGTGTAAAAAATCATCACAGATTTTTTTACACCGTTTTCAATTTTATATATTTTCAATTTGCCAGTCAATGGGTGTATCCCCCATTTTCACAAGTTCATCATTGGCAATTTTAAAATGATTGCAACCAAAAAAACCACGACTCGCCGAAAGCGGACTTGGATGCACAGTTGTCAGCACAATGTGTCTGGAGCGGTCAATAAGCATTGATTTTGATTTTGCATTATTTCCCCAAAGCATGAATATTACGGGTTTTTCTCTTTTGTTGAGAAGTTTTATGACTTTATCTGTAAAAACTTCCCAACCGACATTGCGGTGCGAATTTGCCAGATCCTTGCGCACTGTCAGTGCAGTGTTCAAAAGAAGAACACCCTGTCTTGCCCATTTTTCAAGATATCCGTTATTGGGAATATAGCAGCCAAGACTTAGCTGAAGCTCCTTATACATATTGCGAAGTGAAGGCGGAATCGCCACACCTTCTTTAACAGAAAACGCAAGACCGTGAGCCTCACCTTCGCCATGGTAAGGGTCCTGACCAAGAATAACAACCTTAACATCGTTATAATCGGTAAATTTAAATGCATTATAAATATCATACATAGGCGG
>CAZHZL010000156.1:0-3260 GCA_964537245.1 uncultured Oscillospiraceae bacterium | reverse complement strand
TTGCAGAAAATGTAAAAGATAATATTTTAGTTGCTTCTTTTGAAACAATTAAATCGTCGCTTGCGTCTTATGAATATAGTGTTTTTGATAACAATGTAAGAGCAAATAACTCAAGATACCCCAACGGAAATAGTTTTACTCAGATGTCATCGGTTGCTGATACAAAAGAAGACGAAACAGAGCAGATAAATGTAGGCGTTGAGAAAGCAACACTCTGGAAGAATATAACAGACGGAAGAATAACAGTTTACCGTTCCTGTGGTTATGCTGTAAGAACAAAAAATATTCTTTCCTCCGACAGCAGTACGGGAATTCTTACACTGGATAATACTTTAAAACATTTTTCACCTATGGGAGATTTGTACTTTGTTGAAAATATTTCAAAAGAGCTCGATGTACCCGGAGAATACTATATAAATCCTGATAAGACAAAAATATATTACTATCCGAAGAAAGAATTTAACGGTCTTGAAATTACAACCGATAAAACACCTTTGGTTGAAATATCAGGAGCACAGAATATTACATTTAACGGAATCAGCTTCTCTCAATCGGGTAGTGATTTAATTACCGTAACAAACAGCGATAATATTATTGTTTCAGACGGTGAATTATACAGCTCAAAAGAAAATGGAATAAATGCACAGAAGGTATCAAATTGCACATTTGATAACCTGATAATTTATAATACAGGTTCATCAGGAATTAATCTGAACTATAATTCTTCAACGGGAAGCATTTATGATTTAACGCATGAATATAATGCAATTTCAAACTGCGATATTTCAGATTTTGGTGTTATTTCAATTATGGACTGCGGAATAAGAATGGGCGGTTGCGGAAACACAATCAAAGGTAATACAATACATAATGGTTACCATCAGGGAATTTATATGATAGGTGCTGAAAACACAATCGAGGGCAATGATGTGTATGATGCTTGTAAATTAGTAAAGGATGCAGGAATAATATACACAGCCGGTGTTATAGCTTCAGGAAATAAGATTAAAAACAATATAATTCACGATGCTCCTGAGCACAGCGATTGGAATCAGTCTTTTTTCTTTGGTGTATATCTTGATAATGCGGCGAGTGGTGTTGAAGTTTCAGGAAACTATCTGTATAATATGCCTTATGGCATAAAAGGAAATGGTGGTTACGCAAATACGATTGATAACAATATAATGGAAAATGTTGTTTCTTCAAGTGTTTTAAGCTGGCTTGCAGGCAATGGAAAAAATCAGGTAAATTTAGGCGGTGGAATTTACGAACTGTTAAATAACTTTGATAAAAATTATGATAAGGAAAAATGGTTCGGTGAATATTCATATCTTGATTTAATGTATAAGGAAATTGTTAGTCCGCGAAGCGACGAAAGTGTTATCGGATACCCCAAAAATTATGTTGTAAGAAATAATGTAATAGCCGGTCAGGGAGAAACATCAGGGGTTTATGGATTATACAATGAATATCATACTGAGTCATATAACAACATTTTTGAAAATAACGAGCTGATAACCTTAAATCAGTTTAATCAGAATAAATCATCTTATTTGGCAAGACTTAATTTAGCTGAAAGCGGAATAATTTCTGATGAAGTTAAAGCCTTTTTGTTAGCTCCTGATGTTACATATCCATACAATAACGCAGTAATAACAGAGGACGAAACGCAAATTATATGGGATAAAGCTAAAACTGCTGACAAATATAAAGTTACAGTTTCAAAAAATGCGGATTTGTCAGATCCGATTTATTCGGAAATAACAAGTTATAACGCAATTAATGTTGAAACACTTGATTTGGGTAAATATTATTACCGAATTGACGGTATAAGAAATGCTTATAACTTATCAAAGACTGATATGGGAGAAATAAGAAGCTTCACAATAAAAGAAGCTGACAAGGTTTCTTTGGAAAAAATAAGTACAGGAATTGAAAACAAGGTTGGTGCAAAAATTGTTCTAAATGTTGAAGAAGCATTAAGCTTTGATGTTATCTTTGCAGAAAAGAATGACAGCGGAAAAGTGATAAATGTAGAAATTATTTCTAAAAACAACTTTACATCAGCTTCAGACGGCAATGTTTATTATACAATGACCGATACAAAAAACAAAGTTGAAATATTTGTTTGGAACGGATTAACACCATTAACAGGGAAAAATAATTTAAAATAAATTGAATTCAGAAATCATAGGAGGTCAAAATGAAAAAAATTATTTTTAAAATCACATCGTTTAGTTTGATAATTATGCTGATGTTATCAATGTCACTTATTGCAAGTGCAGATAATATTACATATCTCGATTTATCAGCTAATAAGACATTTTTTGTAAAGGGTGAAACCGATACGATAAAAGTGTTTTACCAAGCACTCAATGGTAGTACATATTCGGCAACAACAGTTGCAAATTCAGAATGTACATTTCAAACCACAAATCCCAATGCATTTACAGTAAATGCAAGCGGCGAGATTACAGCTGTAAAATCAGGTCGTGCAATGATTACTGTAACACATATCGAAAGTGGTATATCGAATAAATATATGGTAGTTTGTGCTGAAAGTGCAGACAATATAGAATCATCCAGTGACAGAACATACGGTGCTACAACAGGAACGGTTAATAAAACTGCAACAGATCCGAGCGGATATGCAAGAACAGTAGGGGCAATTTCAAAAGGCGGATGGTATGTAGAAAGATTATGGGCACAGGACAGAGTGCTTTCCTTCTGGTTTTATGATGAAGACGCTACTTCCGTTAAAAGTCTGGAAATCAGATATAGCGGTATTAATGCATTTCCCAGTTTGCAATTAAGCAATGACGGAAATTATAGCTTTAAACTAACCTCAAACATTACTCAGGTTGCGGGATTTTCTTCGCAGGGCTTACAAAGAAAAAAAGGATGGCATCAGTTTTCAATTATTGTTGATTGCAGGGAAAACAGTAACACGCAGTACAGCGTATATGTAGATAATGTTATTCTTAATAAATATACAGTTCCTACAACTAATGAGTTGAATTTAGTATATAATAACAGTAACAGCACAACCTGGTATACGACAGAGCCGCATATTGCTCTTTATGATGAAACAAATCTTCCGGGAATGCCGGAAGAAGTAACAATCTTAAAAGAGCTTGATTTAAGTCAAATTACCACATCATTTAACCTTGAAGACGGTAAAAAGAATATGGGCACTGTAAAGGGCTTATATCAGGAAACAGTAGCTTCTTATCCTGATATTGACGGTGTTATGCAACCCG
>CAZHZL010000155.1:0-3278 GCA_964537245.1 uncultured Oscillospiraceae bacterium | reverse complement strand
CGCACCTCCTTTGCAGTACACAACAGTACCACAGGAGTTTGCGAAAGTCCAGAGAGTTTGCAGAATAACTCGTCACAAATCTCCAAGAATTTTTCGCAAAGCAATGTCTTTGTTAAATTGCGGAGGAGTAGGTTTAAACCTATGATCATCGCGTTGCAACTCATATTCTTTAATTTGGAAATCACGCAAAGCAGCAATATCTATAGTACCAACCAAAACAGACGCTTCCTCTCCACCTTTAGTTCTTAAAATATCTTTAGTTTCTGTTTTCGAAGGCTTGGTAACCCTACTATCTCCATAATCACATGAGTTGACTTGAATGCAATAGCAGTGCAGATCTCGACTTAACGATTCCAGAATATTACTATAATAATTCACATCATGATTCCATTCAACCGCAATAATCGCATCAACATAGGACTGGAATAATGAGCGGTCGGAAATTGATGCCAATTCATAACAGCAATACACCGAAAACCAAAAATTGTTCCAATTATACAACTCATAGTGACTATCTCGTTTTAGCCCCCGAGCATCCATTACTTTTAATCTATATCCTTCTATTTGCCTTACTTCATCCGGAGCAAAATGATTCTTAGAATGAAATGCTATATGTGCACAGCGATACCCGTCATCTTCAAAAGGTAGTATAATCGCCGTGAAATTATAAACTTTATTACACACAACAACATGTTCCACACCAGTGATAACAGCCATGTTATTTTTAGCACAGGTTCTTGCTAATGTTGATAGCCATTCGATCGGAACACATGCCTCTGGCATAACAAGAAGGTTTGCTCGTTGCTGTATCGCCGTGTTTACTAAACAAGAAACCTGTTGGTAACGTTTATACTTTCGATTGGGCTTCCCTTTGATGATGTTTTCAAAATTAGCTTCATCCATTTTGATGCTCGAAACAGCAACGCGAACTCTATCCTGATTCATGTTTCCGACTCTTATAATCTGATGACACGGATTTTCGAAAAAGTGGGCTGTTACGGGAAAATCGCTTTTTTCATCGCACGAACGCTGATAATTCTTTTCTACATATATCTCATTTAGAATTTTAATTATGGAATCTTCATCATATACAAATGTACCATCTATCATACAAAAATATTGATATGTAATAGAGAGATCATACATTGTAATCAAATAGGGATAATATTTGTAATCCGTATCAGGCAAATACTGATTAGAATTCGCGGTGCGATAATCAGCAAGTAATTCCACCACATCACTAAAGGAGTAACAGTTAACATTATGCCATTTAAACTGCCGATTTTTCCTTTGCTGACATGCGTGAATAATCATATCCGGCCATAAGATACACATTGATTTATCCGTCATACGAGTCACAAAATACTTTTCGGCAAATACACTACATTCTTTTTCAAAATGCATAATGTTTTTCGCTATGCAGTATTGTTGAATAGTTTCGTTTTTCGACAGAATTTCAAACACATCTGACATTTCTCGGCCTGGATTCAGTGAATGGACTCTATATATAGCGGATACAAGAAAACTCATTAAACTATCCTTTAAAACATCTAGCCTATGTAGGTTTTCTTCTTCCAACGAATCTATGGCTTGTGTAACACTGCTTATAAATGCGGTAAAAGCTGCTGAAAAATCATTAACAAAAAGAATAGTGAGAACTTTTTCCCACAAAGTATAGTTTTCTAGGATTGTTCGTGAATTGAAAATTTTCTCAATATCCTTAATAAATTTAGATTCACGTTTATCATTTACCAAACCGCTTACACGCTGATACTTTCCAAGATATTTTGAAAGTCCATATTTGTCTAACGAAACGCCGGAAACCTCTCGAAATTTGTTTATCCCCTTTTGCTCCAGCTCATATATTTCAGAATAATCATCATTCAAAAAGACGGCATCATCTTCTGGCATCCGTCTGAATTCGCTTTTATTCTTGTTAATATTTTCTCTAAAACATGAAATTAACGCATCCGACTGACCGCTCTTAAAATAGAATATTTTTGCCTTTGAATCTTGCACTTTAATATTAGTCTTTTCGCCTAATGGAGAGGTTATATCTGAAAGAACTGAGTATTCAACTGCTTTTCCGGAAGACGATTTTGAGCGAACGGGTACAACTTTTCTTTTAAATAACGCTTTACCTTTGAGCGGTGCATCAAATCCTTTCCAACGGCTTTCTCTTACCAAATAATAAGATAAAATATCGTCAACAGTAATCTGCTCCTCACTTGCTTTTTTGTATAAAGCGCTATTCTTTTCGATCTTCTCAACTATAAGAATATCATCTACATATCTTCCATAATATAATGGATTCCATCCGTTAGTAAGAGCATCATCAAAAGGCTTCAAACACCAATTTGCGATTACATTGGAAGGCAGAAAACCAATGGGAAGAATATTCTTTTTTTCTTCATCAGGAAATAGTTCGTAGTATTCTTCAGAATATTCAGTTATGATTCTATAAATTAGTCTATTGATGCGGGAGATAATTACATCCTCATGAAAATCAGTGCCGTCACACGCTTTTTGCAAAATGCTTTTCATGAAGCTTTCGGTAATGTCAACTGAGTAATAAAACCGTTCAAAATCTAAAGTTAAAACTAAAACATCGTCATTTTTATTCAAATGTGTTTCAGCTAACTGCAACGCAGTATCACGCCAACTCTCATATTTTTCGAAATAAGGCTCAAATAAATATGGAGAAAAAGTTATTTGCTCTGAAAATTCATTGCGTAATTTGCTTCTAATTCTATTGCCATAACAGCAAGGCAACTCTTTGTCTAATTTCCAACCGATTTGAAAAAGCCACAGCATTCCCATGATATGACCTTCAACGTTCATGTCAATGAAAGCTTGATACTTATCCACTTCAATTGTATCAGTAGGATTGAAATTTGTTATTACATCGGAGCACTGATCATTGTTTTTTAATGCTTTAGGCAAAACAGTACATTTGATACTTGATAATATATCTTTAGATAGTTTTTCCCACTTTTCTCCGCCTTTTTGGAGAGCATCATATATTTCATCCAAGTATTTGTCCAAATTTTCACCATAATCGCACTCGAAAGAAACGATTTTGTCCCTCAAAGGTAAATTGGTTTTGTCATAATAAATATTTGATTTAAGTTTTTTAAAAGCCTTTTGGACAAGATAAAAATCCTGCATAATGCCTCTCCTTCGGTTTGTTTTACAATTTTTTATTTAGATCATTGTCTTCACTGTTATACTAAAAGATTGTTATGCTAAATCAAAACACCTTCACAGTGATCCACTTC
>CAZHZL010000154.1:0-3323 GCA_964537245.1 uncultured Oscillospiraceae bacterium | reverse complement strand
TGAAAAAAATTTCCCGTATTTTTGCGGGTTGTGGCATTTCGCAAATGCCTAAAAAATAATAAATAAGAAAGGAAAATAACAAATGAAAAAATTCACAAAATTATTAAGCTTAGTATTGACATTTTGTATTTTGGCTTCATGTATGACTTTCACTGTATTCGCAGATACAACAAAATATCTTGATTTATCTGCAAACAAAACCTTTTTTGCAGCGGGAGAACAATCAGACATTATTGCGTTTTATTCAACTCTTAATGCTGAAAGTGCTTATGAGGCAAAAACTGTTACTACTTTAACAGCAGAATCTTCAAACCCCAATGCTTTTACAGTAGCAAACGGAACGGTTAAAGCTGTAAAATCAGGTCGTGCTGTTATTACAGTAACTGATTCTGTAAATAATGTATCAAATAGCTATATGGTAGTTTGTGCAACTAATGAGGAAGACGGAGATGCGCAGATAGTAAAATCAAGTTATCGTAGATATGGCGCTACAACAGGCACAGTTAATTCAGGAGCAACAGATCCGAGCGGTTATGATAGAACTGTATTGGGAATGACAAACAATAATGGAGGATGGTATATATCTGATATTTTTTACAATAGTCCTCTTACTTTAACAAGCTTTCTCGGATATGACCAGGTTCTTTCTTTCTGGTTTTATGATGATGGAAATACAACTGTAGACAGAAGCTTTAAATTAAGATATCAAAAATCAAGTTCTTTAGCTTATGCTCAAGATCGTGAGCTTAAATTAAAATCAGATGGAACTTATTTCCTTACTGCTAATAGTAATTTTACATCTGATTCAAACTTTACCGCACCTACTTTAACAAGAAGTATTGGTTGGCATCAGTTTACGATTGTTGTTGATTGTACAGCGAATGAAAAAACTCATTATACCATGTATGTAGATAATACGGCTATCGGTAAATATTCATATTATAATGATGCTGATTTTTCGATGTTTATAAGAGGTGATTCCAATACAACATTACCATTATATACAACAGAGCCGCATATTGCTCTTTATGATGAAACAAATATTTATGCAAATGTTCCTCAGTCAACAACAGAAGTTACTTCAATTGATGCTTCTTCATTGAAAACCATATTTACAAAAAATGAAAATGCAAATCTTGGAACAGTTTATGGCACATATACCACAACAAGACCTTCATATACTGATGCGGACGGAAATGAAGTTTCTGAAGAAGTAACAACAGAAACAAAAGAGATTACAGAGGGACTTACCTTTACTTCTGATAATACTGCTGTGATAACAGTTGATAACAGCGGAAATATAGTAGCTGTTGGTGAAGGAACTGCAAATATTACAGTAGCTTACGGTGAATTAACAGATGTTATTTCTGTAACAGTTTATGGCTCAACAACACTCGGTATTGATTTTACAGAGGTTGCAACAGCTTTTCCTGTTGGTGTAGAAACTGAAATTACAGGTATATATGAATATGTAACATTGTCAGACGGTGAAAATGTTACATCTGCTAAAAATGATATTTCAAAAGATGTAACATATACAGTTTCTGATGAAAGTGTTCTTACAATTGTTAACGGCAAAGTAACAGCTAAAAAGACGGGTATAACAAAAATTAAAGCTGAATACGGTGATAAATCAGCGGAATATTTTGTAACTGCTTATGATGCTTCGGGAAAAACATTAACATATTCGGGAAATAAAATTGCAAATGCTACAACAGCTAATGACCCTGTACTTGGCGAAGCGAAAACTGTTTATACAAAAGGAAACTTTCCGCAGACACAGTTTACATATGACGATAGTTCTTCATCTGACATAACCTTTAATACATGGTTTTATGACGATGGCACATCAGCTTTAAGTAATATCTCATTCTTTTCTTCCGGAAGAAACCTTATTTTGAGTGCAACTGAAAATTCAAAATATTATAACATTAAGGGTTTCTGGTCTGAAAGCAACACTAATACAATTGAGGTTAATGCAAAAAGAGCAACCGGTTGGCATCAGGTATTTATTACAGTTACACCGGGAAGCTGGTCTGATAATGTAAATGCGAAAGAAATTACAATATATATAGATGGACAGAAGGCTTATTCATATAACGATACAGGTCTCCCACATACCCAATACACAAATTGGTTGAGTATAAACGGTGGATATGCTATGCCACTTACAGCAACAAGCTATACACAAAAAACTGAAATTATAGAAACAATGCCTGTAAACGGAGCAACAGATGTACCGCTATACACAGCATTTTCTGCAACCTTTGAAGCTCCGCTTTCAGCTTATGACAATTTATTTACACTTACAGATGAAAACGGAAACAATGTTTCCTATAAAGCAGTTTTAAGTGCTAACGGAAGAAAGGTTACACTTAATGCAGGAAAATTATCAGCAAACACAACATATACAGTGGCTTTAAACAGCGATACTTCCGTAAAATACACATTTAAAACAAGAGCGGAAGAAGAAAATTATTTAGAGTCTGAGCTTGACGCAAGAAGCCTTAAATATGACCTTGTTTATCAGAGATATGCTGATTTAAAAGACAGCAGCAAACTGCCTTTTGAATATGGTATGCTTGTAGGAAACGAAATTTCCAATTATGCTGTTGAAGATGGTGTAACAACCGAAATTAAGGACGGTATATTATCAGTAAAATTTGACGCTAATGTTGATAAATCAAATACAACGGTAGGCTTTATGAATATGGGTGGCGGTGCACCTTTAATAAAGAAAGATACGAAAACTATCTCTCTTGATGTTGCAAAAGATCCTGATGTTATAGTTGTAAAATATAAATACAGAGTAAATGTTGAGGCAGGAGAAACTGAAATTTCCGATGAAGCATCAATCAGAGATGATTTTATGCTTTTTGGTGATGTTTATTCTTACAGTTCAGAGACTGCACTTACAAACAGAACAAATAAACAGCCTTATGCACAAAGAGGAAATTATGATAATGGTTCTCCGTCATATTATCAGTGGAAAATAAATACACCTGACGGATTGAAACAGGATAAGATTGGCGATGCAAGTGTAACAGCAGATAACAATTGGGTAGATGTAACATATGTTATTGAAAGAAATTCTCATGAAGCAGGAGCTGAAAATGCAGTAACCTACACATTAAAAGTGGAAGATTATGAGGAAAAAACAGCAACAAAGACAGTTGCTGATTACGGTATAAGAGGAATTTATCACACAATGGACAGCGTTGCTTCTGTTGCAACATCAATTGATTTTTCAGACTATCAGGTTTACGGTTTTGACAAAAAAGATACTTACGGTGAGCTTACAGCCTATGAAAAAGATGCTGAAG
>CAZHZL010000153.1:0-3336 GCA_964537245.1 uncultured Oscillospiraceae bacterium | reverse complement strand
AAAAAGAAAAAATTTTTTCAAAAATTAATAAATTTATCTTTTTTTCTTAATTTTTAATAGTAAAAAAGATTAAAATATCCTTAATTTTGGGGGGTTCCTTTCTTTTTTTGCGGTCTGAACTTTTTTAACAGCCCCTTTTATATTAAAGTATTTAAAACAGAATATATTACAGGTATTGTGATAACGCATAAAAGCTGTGCAATCATAGCCATAGAAGCGCCAATTGAAGCGTCTCCTCCATAAGCCGACGGAAACACAACCGTGTTAAGCCCCAATGCAGTACCATAAGCGAAAAAAGTAAGAATAAGAGTTGTTTTATCTGCACCCAAAAGCTTTAACACAAAAACAAAAATAAGCGGCAAAACAATAAGCTTCAAAATACTTATAATTATAACCTTTTTGTTTTTAAAAAGAGACAGAACATCATAATTTCCAATAACAAAGCCTGTTAATATCATCGCGACAGGTCCCATGCATGAAGAAAAATTTGAAATTGTTATTTTCAAAAATTCGGGAATAACGCTGTTAAAGCCTGCAAGCCCCAATAAAATTCCTATAATTATCGCCACAAAAACAGGATTTAAAAGATTTGATAAAACGCTTTTCTTCTCACTTTTTACCGGAATAAGTATCATTGTTCCCCAGCTGTATGCGGCAACCATAAGAGGAAGCGTATAAAGCATATAGAGATACAGCATTTCATCTCCCAAAATCTGAGGAACAATAAAATTTCCCAGAAAAGAAAAATTACTGAAAACAAAAGCGTATCTGTATATATTTCTTTCGTATAAATCCTTCGAAAAAAACGGAGCAAAAATATATGCAATAACAAATGCAAGAAAAAGTGCAATTATGCAGTAAAGTATCAGCTTGTAATTTTCTTTGAGTGAAGCGAGATTACAATACTGTAAAAATGTTTTTATTATTAAAGAAGGCACAAAAACATATGTTTCAAGCTTGGAAAGAACTGTTGCCGCACTTTTCGGCGCAAGACTTTTTTTATTAATAAAAAAACCTGTAAGCAAGCTTAAAAGCATAACAAGCATAGGAGAAAGCGTTGCATTTAAAGCATTCAACATTTAAAGCTTCCTTTCTTTTTTCCTATATTATGCACTTTTTTACAGGTTATCAAACTGAAACTCAATAATTTTTTTCTCTTTTAATGATTTTTTCACATCAATTATTCTTTGATTTTCACTGCCCCTAAATTTAAGCATAAGATTTTTTTCAGCTTCCACAAATCTTCCGTCAACCAAAACATCAATATTTCCAAGCATTTCATCTGTAAAGCTGCACCTTGCTCTTGACTCAGACAAAAGCTCTTTATCAAAAAGATATCCTGTATAACACCATATATCCTTATTTGGAAAAATCCCTTTTACTTTTTTTAAAAAAGCTGAAAGAAATTTCTGGTTTTCAGGCTCAAAGGGCTCACCGCCCAAAACGGTAAGCCCCCTTATCTGTGGTTTTTTTAAAAGCTCAAGAATTTTTTCTTCTGTATCCGAAGTAAATTCCTCGCCATAGTTAAAATCCCATGTTTCAGGTTGAAAACAACCTTTGCAATGATGTGTACAGCCCGAAACAAAGAGTGACACTCTTATGCCCGGTCCGTTTGCTATATCAAGCGGTTTTATCATACAATAGTTCATCAGATATGAAGCACCCTTTCTCTGATTTCCTGTGTTCTGCCCTGATTCCAGAACTGTGAGCCGATATATCCGCATGTTCTTCTTGCAACATTCATCTTATCCTGTTCTCTGTTTTTACAGTTCGGGCATTCCCACACAAGCTTTCCTTCGTTATCCTCAACTATAACGATTTCACCGTCATAGCCGCAAACCTGACAATAGTCGCTTTTTGTATTAAGCTCTGCATACATTATATTATCGTATATGAATTTTATTATCTCCAGAACCGCCTCTAAGTTATTCTGCATATTCGGTACTTCAACATAGCTTATTGCACCGCCTGTTGAAAGCGCCTGAAATTTTGATTCAAATTCAAGCTTTGAAAATGCGTCTATTTCTTCTGTTACATGAACATGATAGCTGTTTGTTATATAGTTTTTATCTGTCACGCCTTCGATAACGCCAAATCTTTTCTGCAAGCATTTTGCAAATTTGTAGGTTGTGCTTTCAAGCGGTGTGCCATATATCGAAAAGGCAATATTTGTTTCTTCCTTCCATCTTGCACAAGCGTCGTTCATATATTTCATAACATCAAGCGCAAACGGAGTTGCTGTCGGGTCTGTGTGTGATTTTCCTGTCATATAACGCACACACTCGCAAAGACCTGCATACCCCAACGAAATTGAAGAATAACCGCCGTAAAGAAGCTTATCAATTTTTTCTCCCTTTTTCAGTCTTGCAATTGCGCCGTGCTGCCATAAAATCGGAGCTGCGTCCGATAAAGTTCCTTTTAATCTTAAGTGTCTTGCCATAAGCGCGTCATAGCAGATAGCAAGCCTTTTATCAAATATTGTCCAGAATTTATCATAATCTCCGCCTGAAGAAAGCGCAACATCGACAAGATTAATCGTTACAACACCCTGATTGAATCTGCCGTAGAATTTATAGTTACCTTCTTCATCCTTCCACGGACTTAAATTCGACCTGCAGCCCATTACAGGAAAGCAGTTCCCCTCTTTCAGCTCTTTCATTTTCTTTTCTGAAATATAATCGGGGACAAGTCTTTTTGCTGTACACTTCGCGGCAAGCTGTGTAAGATACCAATACTTTGAATTTTCTCTTATATTGTCCTCCTCCAGAACATAGATAAGCTTTGGAAAAGCAGGAGTAATCCACACGCCGTTTTCATTTTTTACGCCCTGATATCTCTGCTTTAAGGTTTCTTCAATAATAAGGGCAAGGTCCTGCTTTTCAAGCTCGTTTTTCGCTTCATTAAGATACATAAACACAGTAACAAAAGGTGCTTGTCCGTTTGTTGTCATAAGAGTAACAACCTGATATTGTATCATCTGAACACCTTTTCTGATTTCTTCTCTTAATCTTTTTTCAACGATTTTATTTATAGCTTCATCCGCTGTGTTTTCGTTTATTTCTTTTACTTCTTCAATAACTTCCTTTTTTATCTTCTCACGGCTTACATTTACAAACGGAGCTAAATGTGTGAGCGAGATACTCTGACCGCCGTACTGAGAGCTTGCAACCTGTGCAATAATCTGTGTGGCAATATTGCAGGCAGTCGAAAAGCTGTGCGGCTTTTCAATTAAGGTTCCGCTTATTACAGTTCCGTTATTAAGCATATCCTCTAAATTAACGAGGTCGCAGTTGTGCATATGCTGAGCAAAATAGTCAGCATCGTGGAAATGGATAA
>CAZHZL010000152.1:0-3344 GCA_964537245.1 uncultured Oscillospiraceae bacterium | reverse complement strand
CTGTTCTTTTTTGCTGTTTATTTAAAAATCCTATATGTGAACTTCTGTAGTTCTTCTATTTGTTTATCTGCTTCATTTTTAGAATCCTTATCCCATGTTATATTTTTCATAGCTTTGTATGCAGTTATTTTTTCTGCTTTAAGAAGTTCAATCAATCTTCGTAATTCTAAAAGTTCTGAAGATGTTAATGACTCGTGGACGCTAATAACATCATTAAATGTTGAATTCAATCTATTGTCTATACAATATAGTCCATAAAATGTTTTAAGTGCCTCGCCTTGTTTGTTTATACCTGTTATACCAAAAATACCTTTCCATACTAACATACCAACACCAACACCCCATGTGCTTTGTCCGGCAATCGTTAATCCTGCATTTAAAACAGCTCCAACACTTGCTTCAACACAAGCACTCCTCAAATCTAACATAACACCGATAAATTTGTTTGTGTATTGTGTTCGAAGTAGTGAAGCTGATTTTTCTATTGTTTCATCAGAATATCCTGCTTCTTCTAATTTGTTTTCGAAAATATCTAAATATTTAACATTAGTCTGATACTCTGTAAGTAAATATGCAAGTTCTTCTAAGGTAAATACAGATAAATCAAAGATACCAGACACCGTTGAGTGGTAGTTCTTGGAATAATCCAGCAACGCATCGTCTAAAAACACAAATGCATCACTATAGCTTCGTAATTTGTATCCTAAACCGCCCACTTCTGAATATATATCGACACCTGATGCAACCATTTCTTTTAGTGTCTTTACTATTCCAGCATCAAAATTAAGGTCTGTACCACTAGGAACTTCTGACACAATTTCTTGCATAGATTGAAGTATTATATTTGTTGCATTATCAGAGCCATTCGTCATTGAAATAAGGTCTTGTATTCCTGCAAAAGGATCACTCAACCCCATATTTACAGCATCAACACCATATGGACGATTTATATAAAAATCATCAATAACCACAGAACAATCATCAAATGGGAATTCTTTTGTATGCCAAAGTGCATCTAATCTTTCCATATACCATACTAAATTTATGGAATCAAATAGCATATCATTCATTCGTTCACTCACTATACTATCATCATATGTTATAAACGCAGTTTTTATATCATCTTCCCAAATTACTGTCGCACCTAAACTTTCGCAAAAAGCTCTTACAGGAACTAATGTTCTACCATTTGCTTCAATCGCTGGAACATCAAGTTCTACCTTTTCCCATGAATTAAATCCATTTTCATTTGCTAAGTACATTGTTTTTTCAAACAAAGGAATAATCAGTGCATTGTCTGAATTATCAATAAAAGCAGTTTTTGTTTCTTCACTATACAAAACTATTTTATCCATGCTTTCTGCAATCTTACGAATTGGAACAAGCAATCTTCCTTCTGGAGTATTTATTGGCGGTTGGTCAAATTCAATTTCTTCGCCATTTAAAATAACTTTAATTTCTTTTATAGGCCATTTAATATCATCAAAATTGCTTATACCATGTATCTTAAAACTTTCTCCTTGACTGGTATTAACAATTTCAAATATACAGTAATATGTATTTCTTGAATAAGGATCGTCTACCCCATATGAACTCAAGTCGTTATTTACAAATTTTATTTTATAAACATTATCTTTTTGTTCGATAATATCAACAGAATATAATGAGCCTTGCAATGTTCCCTCAGGACCATTAAAATAATAATTATTGTTGTAATAATATCCAACATTTCCGTATTGATTAGAATATATATCCGAATGTAATTTTTCTATTAAATTATCATTCATATTGAAGTTAGTTGTAAGAATAGAGTCAATTAATTCTGCTTCAATGTAATATGAGTAATTTAGTAATCCTTTAGGATCATTTTCGATATAATTACCATAAGAAAAGCACAATTGTTGCATAACAAATTCATATGATAATTGAAAGTAATTGCTAAAATTAATTTCATCGCCATACCAACGGTCAAGTATATAGCAAAAGTCTTTCCAATTGCTTTCTGACATTATATTTGAAAAACTTTCATTAGTGATTTTATTTCTCATTATAACTTCATCTAAATTTATGTAGTTTTCCTTAAAAGAATTGCTGCCAGCAGCTAAAATGTTAGTTGGCAGTGATGATAAAATCATACACATTGCGATTAGAATTGTTAATAGTCTTTTTTTCATTATAAAACCTCCGTATAATTAAAAAAATGCGCCAGCCGAAACTGACGCATGAAAAACGCAGCTCCGAGACTGTTGCAACGCAGTTCACACCAATAGAAGATATGAAAATCAAAGCCTGCGTTTTTACCGAACGCAAACCTCTATTGGTTTAATATTAAACTACGTTGCCATTATAGTATAACATAAAAATTCTTATGTGTCCATATTTTTCAAAAATTATATTTAAAATGACGATAAAAATTTGCATATTTTTCTTTCTTTGATTGTGTTATAAATGAAGGGAAATATTTTTGATTTCAAGTGTGTAAAAATTCAAAATTTAGAGTTACCTATATAAGAGGAAAAATAATAAAAGTTTTTCATAAAAAGTTGCTATTTTGAATTTTTGCGTGTTACTTATATGAGAACAAAAATTTTTGTTTCAATGGTTGTATTTTTACAACAAAATTCGTTTATTAAGTGAGAAAAAAATTCTTCAAAAAGGGCTTGGGAAATTCCCAAAAATAAAAATGAAATTTTGTGAGTGTGGCTACACTCGCTTTGCTTGCTGGTTTCTCAAAACGGCAAGTATAAAAAATTTTCATTTTTTTGCAAGTGTAGCCACATTTGCTATGCTTGCTATTAAAAAGTTTTATCAAAAATCACCGGAAAGGATTGGATAGTAATGGATAAGAAAAATTTGCGGATTTCAGCATTAACTGTGTTGAATAATGAACTGCCTGATGTCAAAGTGTTTTTTGAAGATAACAACACACTTTACACCTTTAACGGAGTATATGACGGCTGCCGTTCTGTATCATCAAAATTATTAAGACTTATGGAAAATGACGAAAGCGATACGAAAGGGGCTGACAAATAATAAAATGGGCGATATAATGAATACAAGCAATCCTGTTTTGACAGACTGTCCGATTGAAAAGGAGGAACAGAATTTTATGAGACAGTCTGATAAAATAACGGCTTTATATTGTCGCTTAAGCCGTGATGATGAATTACAGGGCGACAGTAACAGTATTGTAAATCAAAAAAACATTTTAAGTAAATACGCAAAGGATAACGGTTTTAAAAATCTTCAATATTTTGTTGACGATGGATTTTCCGGCACGAATTTCAATCGTCCAAGCTGGAATGATTTAATTGCACTTGTTGAGGATAACAAAGTCGGTGCAA
>CAZHZL010000151.1:420-3517 GCA_964537245.1 uncultured Oscillospiraceae bacterium | reverse complement strand
AAGATTTCAATGGAAATTATGGTATAACACCTGTTATTTTACGGCACGAAAAGATAATATAAAAGTGTTTGTTAAGGTTACAGGGAAAATAATGGAAGATGTTTTTAATAACGAAATTATAGTTAATAATTATATAGAAAACAATTCAAAATATCTTTCTGAAAGAATGCCCAAAATAAATTTTCATGGGTCTGAAGATGAGTTCTTTTTTATTGCAACAGAATATAAAAAAATGGAACTTGTTGATGAAAGCGACGAATTGGAAATAGCAATTAGCAAAGCTATAAGTGAGTTTAATAGGATTGGTATTATTCACAATGATTTTGGGAGAATAAATATATCTTTTTGTGATGGAGAATATTTCTTTTTTGATTATGGAACGTCTCTCTGCCCTGATAGCAAGATTGTAAGATTTAATAAACTCGCAAACTATAAGACGAGTGCATCGGAAGAAGCACTTGAATTAATTACGTGCCCAGACTATTATTATAGTGATGTAATTAGAGTATGTTCAAAGTATTCAGATGCAAATAAGTCGAATTTCATAATTGGGAAAGAGGATATCTTTTATGCCAAGTTAGGGGATAATATTTATAAATATGTTTTGAGACAGACCATTAAGGGAAGTTCTTCTTATCAATTAGTTCGCGAAGACTGAATAGAAAAAGTATCAATAAAGAGAATAAACCAATGTGAAACTGTTTTAGGTGTAAAAGCTTAAAACAGTTTTTATTATAAATTCTAACATTTGAAATTGCTAAAATTTTTAAATAATTTAATTTCAAAAAAACTATTGCATTTTTATTATAAGTGTGATAAACTAAAGTCGCCAAACGAACTCAATAAAAAACAAAAGGTGTATTAGTCTGCGAAAACTTATACGCCTGTTGATTCTGCACCCTTTTTAGGGCAAAATCATCAGGAATTTGTTTTATCTATGTCAGGTTATAAATATATTTTTAATTTTTCATTCGACGATAAAACTTGTGTGTTTTCGAGTGGATTTACTCCAATGTACAATTCGTAAAAAAACAATTTTAAAAGATAAGAATAATAATTGTTTTGCATTTCAATAATATTTTTGGTAAAATCGCAGATTCCCAAAAGATTGGAATGTGGAATTGTAATACACTTATCTTTTCTTGAGTTTGTTTGGCGACAATTGGAGTTTGCGTTTTTCGGTGCGTTGACTTCGGTTGGCGCACTTTTTATTTTTTGGGGAAAAAGCTTTATATCTTATTTGTTTTGAAATGAATTTTTAGTCTATGTTTAAGAATTTTAAAATGATATTCAAACCTTTTGGTGATGTATGGTGAAGAATTTTCCAAAAATAAAAAGCATTTCTCTAAATAAAATTTTTAAAGCTGTAAAGCAGCAGGAAGGACAAGCATGAAAACATTAAGCAAAATTTTATCGTTGGTATTAACCTTTACACTACTTTTCTCTACGTTATCTGTAACGGTATTGGCCCAAACGAATGAATCATCATCTTATGGTGATGGTTTAACGTGGACGCTTGATTCTAAAGGAACTCTTACTATATTTGGAGCGGGGGATATGCCATCTTTGAATAGCGACATATTGCTTGAATCATACGTCAAGAGGGTTATCATCAAAGAGGGTATAACGAGCATACGTAATTATGCATTTTGTGGTTTTGAATCTCTTACAAATGTAATAATTCCAAAAACTGTTACCAGTATAGGTGATGCTGCATTTTATGGATGTATTAATCTTTCAGATATTGATATACCAGACTCTGTTACAAACATTGGAACATGTGCATTTTTTAAATGTCGGTCACTTTCAAGTATAATTATTCCTAATTCTATCTCATACATAGCGCATCATTCGTTTCAAGGTTGTGCTAATCTCAAAAGTGTAATTATTCCAAATTCCGTTTTGTCAATAGGGCTTGATGCATTTTACGGTTGTTTAAGTCTATCAGAAATTAAGATGTCCGATTCGATTACCTATATTTCACCTCGGGCATTTGACAACACCGCGTATTATCATGACAGTACAAATTGGGAGGATGATGTACTATACTTTGGGAATTATTTATATCGTGCAAAAGATACATTAATTGATTGCAATATAAAAGAAGGTACAACAGTTATTGGCATGTCTGCTTTTAGTGAATGTCAGTCTCTTAAAAGCTTATATATGCCTGATTCTGTTACACATATACTTTCAGGGGCTTTTTCATCGAATTCTTCTCTTGAAAATATAGTTATGTCTGATTCGCTTGTTAGAATTAGTTGTTCGTTGAAAGGGACTAAATTATATAATAATCCACAAAATTGGAAAGACGGAATTTTGTATATTGATAATTATTTAATTGCAGCCGATGAGGATATCACTAATTGTATAATAGATGAAAATGTGAAAGTTATAGCGGATAGTGCTTTCTATAATTGTAAATTGTTGGAAAAAGTAACAATTTGCTCTCCGAAAACAAAAATAGGATATAATGCGTTTTATGGTTGCCAAAATATTGATATTGAGATAAAAAATAGAGAAATACGCCGAGATCCAGACGGGGAAGTCCGTTGCTATGATTATGGTGAACCGTCATGGGCAGGATTAGTACAAGATGAAAATGGCGACTATTACTATATTAATTCTACAAAAAAAGCTGTTAAAAACTGTACTTATGGAATAAGCGAGGGGAATTCCAATGGTTTATCTTATAGTGGAATTTTCGATTTTGATGAAGAAGGAAAATTGATTTTGAACGGGGTTCATAAATCCAACGGCAAAATTCGTTTCTATACCAACGGAATAAGGGCAAAAAATGGACTTGTTCAAGATATCAACGGAGATTATTACTATATCAACAAAAATGAAGAAGTAATAAGAGATTGTATATGTGAAGTAAAATCTAATAAAACCAATGGTTTGTTGCCCGCGGGATTGTATGAATTTGATGAAAATGGTAAACTTTTGCTTTTAAATGGAGCTTGCAAATCAATTGATGGAAAAATCCGTTTCTATGTAAACGGAATAAGGGCAAAAAATGGACTTGTTCAAGATAGCAATGGAGATTATTACTATATCAACAAAAATGAAGAAGTAATAAGAGATTGTATATGTG
>CAZHZL010000151.1:0-320 GCA_964537245.1 uncultured Oscillospiraceae bacterium | reverse complement strand
AAGTAAAATCTAATAAAACCAATGGTTTACTGCCAGCAGGATTTTACGAATTTGATGAAGACGGTAAACTCACTATAAAATAAATATCCTCAAAGATGCTCTTTGCTATTTGCATTGAGCATTTTTTAGTATGACGGGCATATCAATGCTCTGTGGTGAAAGTCCACTGAGGCGTAGTTACCGACGAACTCGAAAGCGACTTGCAAGTTTCACATCGTGAGGTGTGGGAGAGAAGAAGCAATAGCGAAATCGTAGCCTGACGGATAGAAACTCGGTACGAAGGCGTAATAGGCGGATAAGTTGGCTCAAAGCAACGAAGT
>CAZHZL010000150.1:0-3523 GCA_964537245.1 uncultured Oscillospiraceae bacterium | reverse complement strand
AAAAAAGATTAAAATATCCTTAATTTTGGGAGTCCCTTTCTTTTTTTGCGATCTTAACTTTTTTAACAGCCCCCATTTTTTTGCATTATTGATTTTAATGCGTTATTTCTTCTGGAATGATAAACAATCAGTACACTGGTCCTGTGTCGGATTTGCTTCATGTGTTCCGATACTTACGCAATCAAGTGAGCAGTATTCTTTATCCTGGCAATGATTTCTGCACTGTCTTACTGTACATTTGATTGAAGTATTTGCATTGTTTCCCATATTTTTTCTCCTCCGAAATTTTTTGTTGTACACTAAAAAGGTGTACAAGATATATTATCTTATACACCATTCAAGTGATGTATCAGATTAAGTATATCTCATACACTATTATTGACGCATTTTTTTCAGTTATACATTATGTAAAAAATTTTAAAATAAAAAAACAACTGCAAGAAGCGCTATCATTATCCAGTCGTCTTCGCCTTCTGTTAAAAGAAGAATTATAAGACCGATAAGAATTATATCATCAATTTCAAAGCTTTTGAATAAGTCTCCAAATAACAAATTCAGCGGATTGTTTTTTTTATGGTCTTTTTCGCATATTTCTTTTTTTTCACATTCATCGTAAACCTCTTTTTTGTCACAGTTATCCTCTTTATCCTTGTGAATATCGCAGTCTGCCGGCTGTTTTAAAACCGGCATAGCGCTGTTTGTTCTGCACATTCGTTTTTGCGGAAAGGATTGGTACACAATAATCACCTAACTTTCTTTTTTCATTTCGCCAAACACATTCATAACCTGCAAAAGCTTCAGACAGGTATCAATTTTCCCTCTTCTTGATGAACGCATATAAGGCTTTAATGCTGAAAGAAGCACAAACTCCCTGTTGTTTTTGGACCTGTTAAGTCTGTCAACCATATTTGTCATTTTGCTCATAAGCTCCGCAGTGTCAAGAAGCTCAGAATTGTTTTCAAGCTGTGATGAATTGAAATTTATATTTTTATTTTCATCAGAATCTGAATCACTGCCCGAAGAGCTGTTGTCTCCTATTATACTTCCGAGCATATTCAGCAATCCTTCTTTATCAAAATCAGCCAATTATAATTACCTCCAATCCTTTTATATAAGATTAAATATTATTTTTAATTGTTTTTATAAGCTCTGAATTATCCGGCTTCAAAATTTCATTCACAAGCTTTTTCTTATCCGCGGTACTCATATTTGACAAAAGCGCCGTAAGTTTTTTTGAATCAGTTTTTGAAAAAGCTTCATAAACACGCGGATTTTTTGCAAGCACCTGTGCTTTTTTCATAGCAGCCTCGAGCTTTTTCGGGTCAACATCGGAAAACATTTTTTTAAGCTTTGTAAAATCGTCCATTTACATTTTACTCCTTATAAAAAATATATTCATAAGGCTGTATCGTTTTTTGATATTTTTACTATATATTATGATACAGCCTTAAAAATTATGTTTTTTCAAAAAAAATCAAATAATCTTAAACGATTAGTAAAATAAGATTAAGAAAACAAGTATAAAAAACAGTAGTGATGAATCAGTTTTCATATTTCTCGCTCCTTTACTCTTTATTCAATAACAATATATGACAATTTTGAAAAAGTGTTATAATAATTTTTTTTAAAGATAAAAATATATCCGAAAAAACAAAAAAGAGAGGTAATGTGATATGGCTATGAAAGTAACTGAAACAATTCTGACAGAAATAAAAAATCAGCCGAAGGATAAGAAAAAAGATTTATTCTGGGATTTGTTTCTGACAACGGGAAGAATAGACGCTTACCTGCTTTTGAAGGACTATGTTGACGATAATAAATAAACCCCACTTAAAAAAGTGAGGTTTATTTTTACCATTTTATTCCGTGATAATGCACAGGCTTTCCTATAAAAGCTGTCTGAACAAAATCTTCCATATTATGTCTTATTATATAATCAATATAAGACTCAAACATTTTTGCAGTAAGTCTGTATCCTGCGGCATTAAGATGGCCGCCGAGATAAAAATTCTTTTTAAATTCTTCATCATACACAGGTGCGTATTTTCTTAAATCAATAACATATGTATATTCAAAAAATTCCGAAAGCTCATACAAAATATCTCTGTGTCTGTCTTCTGCTTCTTTTCTTTCTTTATTTAAGTCATCGGGAATAGTTACAAGAAAAAATCTTGCTTTAGGCTGAATTTCCTTTAATCGCTGTATAATCTGCGCATAATATCCTACAAATGTTTTTTTGTTATTTCTCCAGTCGTTTTTATCAATATCACCAATTCCGCCAAGCTCAGCTCCGTTTTGTGTAATATCGTTAACACCCATTGCAATAATATAAGCCTGACATCTTTTTTCAGGGCTCCAGAAATCATTTCCCACCGCAAAGCCTTCACAGTATTCTTTTGCGGTCATTCCGCCTTTTGAGAAATTAAGCGCTTCACAACCGATATCACGCGCCATAAACTGTCCCCATGAATATTCGTAATAATCATGCCAGTTACGAACGCCGTCCTCACTCATTGATTCCATTTCTCCCGAAGAAAGACTGTCACCGATACAGCCTATCTTACGGAATATTCCGCAAAATCCACCGTCAGTAACAATATTGTCAAGCGGCTTCTCATTTTCTTTTTTCAAAAATTCTTTAATATCCATTATTCTTCACCTTTTTCTTCTTCATATAATTTTTCTTCTGTCACAGGCAGTTCAAAAATGCTTTGTTCAGGCTCTTCTTTCGGATTACAGAGGTTTTTACATTTTAAAAGGCAAATGCCTTCCGCCAAAGGAACAAGCAGACTTAATATAAAATATTTAAAGGCTTTTTTCGGTGCTATTGATTCATAAATTTTATAATCGCACACAATGCTGCACGCGCTGAATGCAATCAACGCAAAGCTGCCTATAAATAACATTACAAAAAATACCGCAAAAACACCTAAAAATTCTTCTAAATCAGGCTCCATATATGTATTTTCATATTTTATCATCATTGCAAATATTCCGATAAAATATACAACATAGCCTACTGTAATCAGAATGGTGCTTACAAGCTTCAAAATCAAAAGCACCTTGTTCCAATGCACCTTTTTTTCTTCATTGTTATCATAATCATTAACAATACAGCCTACCGTCCATATTTTTACAAAAGGAATCCAAGCAATCCACGGATTTTTTATTTTTCTTTTTTCCGCAATTTTAAAATAAGAAAGCGAAGACATAACATAATCGGCAACACCGATTGCAAAAAATACTAAGTAAATTGCAGCAACAATAAGTAACACAAAAATAGCAATAACATCTACATTCATAAAAAAATCTCCCTGATAAATTCATTTTTTGTAATTATACCAAATGTAAACAACAAAGTCAAGCAAACTAAGGGATATTTATGCTTTTTTGTAAAATTTTGAAAAAAATTTATTTTGCACTTGACATTCCTGCAAAAATATGATATTATGGATATGTTGCGGGATATGGCTCAGTTTGGTAGAGCGCTGCGTTCGGGACGCAGAGGTCGCAGGTTCAAATC
>CAZHZL010000149.1:0-3576 GCA_964537245.1 uncultured Oscillospiraceae bacterium | reverse complement strand
AGCAAATAGGGCTGCAGACAACCCGATTTAAAAAATCGTTTTGTCACAGCCCCTTAACAAAGGAAGTATCAGTGCTTAAAGCTGATATAAAATCCTTGAAAAAAGCTTCTTACGACAGTAAGTTTGCAGAACTTGTAAACAGTGATAATATTACTGAACGCAAGCGATTAGCAAACGAACTTTCTAAGATGGAGGTGTAGCTATGACTTACCATAAAGATGAGGCGGAAGGTAAAACCTTCTGCTCGAAGGAAACAATAGCAGATTTTTTCATTAAAGTCAAAGCTGTAAATGAATACATACAGAAGGATGGTAAAACTCAAAGAAAGTATGTATTGGAGTTTTATAATCCTGAATATGTAGGAAAAGCTGAAATTGATTCAAAACAACTTGAAAAGTTTGATTATAGTAGTATAGATGATATACTTCAGTTATCGCCCACAATAGCAACTGCTGGCAAAGAAATGGCGTATTTTATTAAAAGTCAAACTAAAGGGATTACCTCTAATAAAATCTGCTTGTTTGATAAACTTGGATGGCATAATGTTAATAATAAGCATGTTTATTGCGCGGGTGATATATTACTTGGCTCTTGTCAATACAATTATAAAATAGCTGAAGAATTATCAGAAAAATATAAGTTTGAGTATGATAGTTCATTGACAGAACAAGAAGCCGTAAAGCATATGTTCGATATGATGAATGTTGAACCACAGATCATCCCCATAGTCTTTGTTACGGGTATGCTTGGCATTTTAAGGCAACTTTTTAAAGACGCGGATATAAAAGTACCTTGTTGTTTGTATGTTTTCGGACCATCTCAGAGCAGAAAAACAACTGTGGTTATTTTTTGTACTGCGCTATATGGCAGGAGTTTTTTACAGGATTTGTCCGGGGTTTCTACATTAAGAGTCAGCAGTACAGAATTTAAATCAGAAGAATGCGTTGATGCATTAAAAGATGCAACATTTGTATTCGATGACCTCTATAAAGAAACCGACAAAAAACTTCACAAGGACTATGAAAAAAGGGTGCGCAACATTATAAGAAATTTTGCGGATAATTCTCCCAGAACAACAGTAAGAAGTTCTTTTGAGAACAATTGTCAGGTTATTATAACAGCCGAATATTTGCTGAATACCAAAACAGATGTAGGGAGACTAATGTTGTTAAATGTGGATAAACCTATTGATAGTCAAAAATTATCTGCCTGTCAGGAACATCCACTCTCAGTTTCAACTTTTTACTACCATTTTATAAAGTGGTTAAGTGATAAGTATGACGACATAGTATTTGATATTAAACAACAATTTAAGGCTTTTAGAATTTCTGCTTTTTCGCATCAATTCGGGTATGAACGCTTATATGAGCA
The DNA here is from genome assembly GCA_964537245.1 of uncultured Oscillospiraceae bacterium. Classification (GTDB taxonomy): domain Bacteria; phylum Bacillota; class Clostridia; order UMGS1840; family UMGS1840; genus UMGS1840. Next base: position 2,205 of record CAZHZL010000149.1, on the reverse strand, counting down.
ATCATTCCTTTTAAATTATGCCTTCGGTTTATTTTTACAGTATGCTGATGAAATAGGATATACCATAAGGAACAGAGAATCTGTAGAATCGGAGTTTTGCACTTTTGTCAACAAGGCTCTTTCAAAGCAGAAAACAATTATAGAAAAGCTTGAAACCAGTGAAATAGATGAAATCAATTTCTCTTCTGAACTCGTTGCTATGATTAAGGATAAAACAATTGTTCAAGGAAAAAAAGGTTCAATTTGTTTTAAGAAAGATAACATGCTTTACATTAGTAATGAATACTTGTGTAAAATGTTATATCAAAAATATAATAAAAAATTTACCACAAAAATGGTATCAGCATACTTTAGAGATAGATTCATATCTCAGGTATATGCAGATAATAGATCAAAGCGGTATAATAATAAACGCTATCTGGTCTTAAACATTAATGAATTAAATAATGATGCTAAAGATGATACCCATACTATTAATAACTTATTCTTTAAATAAGGTTGCTTCCACCATTTTTTTAAAATGGTGGAAGGCATTTCCACTAAAAATAAAAAATGGTGGAAGATAATAATAACGAAGCCTGAAAGACGGCATGGGGTAATATACTTAGTTTGCGAGATATTACTGCCTAAGCAAACAAGAAATTTCAGGAGGCTTTTAAATATGAAAGAGAATAAACAATTAAAATTAAATAACTTTTGTAAATTATTTGATATACCACGCTCAACCGCTTTAAAGTGGGTTCACAGTGTAGGATTTCCGGCTTACAATTTGTGTGGGCATTGGTATATTGATGTAGACAAATATTATCTGTGGCGTGAGGAACACCACAGGAATAATTATAAATATGCGCAGCCATTCTTAAATGAAAGGAGTGATGTTATTTGAAAAAAAGAGCTGACGGAAGATATTCAAAGCAAGTTTTTATTGGATATAAACCTGATGGTAGAAGAGATATGAAAACTATTTATGCTAAAACAGTGCGGGAGCTTGAAAAGAAACACAGGGAAATAATGATGAAAAAGGACCGAGGTGTCCTTCTTTCAGAAAAAAATATCACCGTAAAGGTTTGGGCATATGAATGGTTAACTACATATAAAAAGAACGTAGAAGCAAATACATATAAGAGTTATAAGTGTGCTATTGACAATCATATTGTGCCACAGTTCGGGTACCTTAAGTTGAGTAAATTAAAATTAAGCGACCTGCAGCACTATATAAATAACATATCGGATAAGTATTCGGCTTCAACATTAAAGAAAATTAAGATTACCATAGACCAAATGTATAAGACAGCAATACAACTTCAGTTGGTTTACATAAATCCTGTAACCGGGTTATCAATTCACAAAAAAGAAACCAATGAAAAAATTGCAATATCTCAGGAATATTCCGGGCATATAAGAGAATTCTGTAAAAATTATAAGAATGGTGCATTTATTATGACGCTTCTTTATACAGGTATGAGGCGCGGCGAAATTACCGCACTCACCTGGGGAGATATTGATACTAAAAACAACATAATATCAATCAACAAAGCGGCAGAGTTTATACATAACAAGCCGAATATAAAAACGCCTAAAACTAAGAATTCCTATAGAATAATACCTGTTTTGAATGTTTTAAAACCATATCTTGAAAACAAAAATAATGAAAAAAATACAGAGCCGGTATTTAAAAATTCAAACGGAGAAATGCATACTGCAACAAGCCTGAAAAAGCTGTTTGAAAACTTTAATAAGGAATTTAATAGTTATTTAAAAAATGTGCAGGGGGAACAGTATTCTAAAGTAAGATTCACAATGCATCAATTCCGCCATGAATACGCAACTTTTCTTTATTATGCAGGCATAGATGTGAAAACAGCTCAATCTTATCTTGGGCATAGTTCAATAACGGTTACTATGGAGGTATATACTCATCTTGATAATCAATATAAAATGGCAGTTGCAAATAAATTAAACGATTTTGTTGGATAAATGAATAAAAAATAAATAACAGGCACCTGTTTCTATTAGAGGGAAATTGGTGCCTGCTTTATTTTTTTCTACTCAAAAAACAGTCTGAAATATGTCATAATCGTCAGTGCTATGTCAGTCAAAAATCAGCCAAACAGTCAAAATCGGCTTAAAATTTAAAGAAAATAAAAAGTAAAAGGGGCTGTGACAAAACGATTTTTTAAATCGGGTTGTCTGCAGCCCTATTTG
>CAZHZL010000148.1:0-3641 GCA_964537245.1 uncultured Oscillospiraceae bacterium | reverse complement strand
TTAGAGCAACCGGCTCATAACCGGTTGGTCCGGGGTTCGAGTCCCTGAAGGTCCACCAAAAATCCTCGTATGACAATACGGGGATTTTTATTTATTTCCTCTTCGCTAAAATAATTCTTTTTTTGCTTGCTATTTTTATCTTTTTATGATATAATAGCTTTGCTATAAAAAATCAACAAGATAACACAAAGGGACTGTTACTATGAAAACAAAAAATTTATTATTTGCAATATTCGGAACAATGATAACAGGCTTTGGGATAGGTGTGTTTTTAACGCCTAACAAGATTGTCGGCGGAGGTGCTTCCGGTTTATCAACTATATTTTATCACACATTAAATATTCAGCCCGGTGTAAGTTTTTTTGCGCTTAATTTACTGTTTCTTTTAATCGGACTTAAGGTTTTGGGGAAATCATTTATTTTAAAAACCTTGTTCGGCTCTGCGATGCTTTCGGTTTTTGTGCAGATTTTCTCAATGTTTCCTATCTACACCGAAAATCTTATGCTTGCAACAATCTTTGGCGGTGTGTTGTACGGACTGGGGATAGGTATGAGCTTTGCGGCAGGCTCTTCAACAGGCGGTACTGATATAATAGGACGGCTTATTCAAACAAAATTCAGCTTTGTTCCTATCGGGAAAGTGCTTCTTTTTATTGACGGGGTTATCATACTTGTTTCCTTAATCATATTTAAAAATGTGGAACTTACGCTTTATGGCATTATTTCACTTTTCATTTCGAGCTATTCCATAGACTTTATAATAAGTAAGCTTAATGTTTCAAGAATTGCATTTGTTATAACCGATAAGGGCGAAGAAATATCTGAAAAGCTGGTTTCAACTTCTCCAAGAGGCGTTACTTTGATTGATGTTAAAGGTGTGTATACAAATACTGCCAAAAAAATGTTGTTTTGTGCTTTGAAGGAAAGTGAAGCGGAAGGCTTTCAGAATAAGATTCTCGCAATAGACCCAGGTGCATTTATTGTTTTCTCGGAAGCACAGAGAATTAAAGGTAACGGATTTTATTTATATAAATAATGACGGCTGTGGAGGCGCGGAAATTTATGAACACAATAAAAATAAACAAAAAAAGTGCGAAAATGGTTGCTCACAGAGGGCTTAGCGGTATTGAAAGAGAAAATACATATCCTGCCTTTGTTGCGGCGGGAAACAGAAGCTATTTCGGGATTGAGACTGATGTTCATAAAACAAAGGACGGGAAATTTGTCGTAATTCACGATGAAACTACCGAGCGTGTAACATCAGGAAAAATAAATATCAATGTTGAGGAATGTGATTATTCTCAGATTGAAAATGTAATTCTGCCTGATATAGACGGAAGCTATGCAAGAAAAGATATAAGAATACCTCTTCTTTTGGATTATATAAAGATTTGTAAAAAATATGATAAAATTTGTGTTTTAGAGTTGAAAAATCAATTTTCGGAAGACGAAATCAAAAAGATGATTGAAATAATCAAGGAAGAAGAATATATTTCTAATATGATATTTATTTCTTTTTCTTTTAAAAACTGTGTTACTGTAAGAAAGCTTCTTCCAAACAGCGAGGTGCAGTGGCTTACATCAGAAGAAATTACCGACAAAATGATAAATTTACTCGTTGAAAATAAGCTTGACCTTGATATATATTTTGAAAGACTTAACAAAGAGAATGTTGACGCGCTTCATAAAAAAGGTAGAAAGGTTAATTGTTGGACCTGTGATAACAAGGAGAAGGCGGAAAGCCTTGTAGATATAGGCGTAGACTTTATTACTACGAATATATTGGAATAAAATTTCTAAAAGCTATTCACAGGATATTTCTTTTTTTTAACTGCATTAGGTTTAAGTATTGTCACACAAAGCTTCTTTTTTAAATATCACATAGTAAAAAATCGTAAAAAGTGTTGACATTTTTTGTTTTATGTATTATAATACATATGTTAAATAAGTAAAAAGGCGTTGATGAAGACAGTAGATTTCTGTAAACGAAAGCCTAGAGCGAATCGGGGATGGTGGGAGCCCGAGGGTGAGTAGCGGAAATTGAATATCACTTCGGAGCAGCATGGCTGAAAGATTTTAAACTTGATTAAGCTGTGACGGTTTTTCCCCGTTATCGGAAACGCATATTGTGAGTATGTGATAATAGGTAGTATAAAACAAGACTGTTCTTCCTGTTATCGGAGGGACAGTCTTTTTAAGATTGTTAAATAATCAAAAGGAGAGAATTTTGATGTACGAAAAGGTTTCTACTACGCTCAATTTTCAGGAGCGTGAAAAAAAGGTGGAACAGTTCTGGAAGGACAATGCAGTTTTCCAGAAAAGTATTGATTCCAAAAAAAGCGGAAAAAGCTTTACTTTCTATGACGGACCTCCTACGGCAAACGGTAAGCCGCATATAGGTCATGTTTTAACCCGTGTAATAAAGGATATGATTCCGCGTTACCAGACTATGAAGGGCGCGAAAGTAATCAGAAAAGCAGGCTGGGATACTCACGGTCTTCCTGTTGAGCTTGAGGTTGAAAAGCTTCTTGGTCTTGACGGAAAGGAACAGATTGAAGAATATGGACTTGAGCCTTTTATAACAAAATGTAAGGAAAGCGTATGGAAATATAAGGGAATGTGGGAGGATTTCTCAGGTACTGTCGGCTTCTGGGCTGATATGGACGACCCTTATGTAACATATGACAACAACTTTATAGAGTCAGAGTGGTGGGCGCTTAAGAGCATATATGACAGAAAGCTTCTTTATAAGGGCTTTAAGATTGTGCCTTACTGCCCAAGATGTGGAACTCCGCTTTCAAGCCATGAGGTTGCTCAGGGGTATAAGGCTGTAAAAGAGCGTTCAGCTGTTGTAAGATTTAAGCTTAAAAATGAGGACGCATATTTTCTAGCATGGACAACAACTCCGTGGACGCTTCCTTCCAATGTAGCTCTTTGTGTAAATCCTGATGATACTTATTGTAAGGTTAAGGCTGCTGACGGCTACACATATTATATGGCTGAAGCACTTTTGGATAAGGTTTTATCAAAGCTTTCGGAAGAAAAAGCTTATGAGATTTTGGAAACATACAAAGGTAAAGACCTTGAATACAAGGAATATGAGCCGCTTTTTGAGTGTGCGCGTGAGGTTGCAGACAAACAGAGCAAAAAAGGATTTTTTGTTGTGTGCGACAGCTATGTTACGATGTCAGATGGTACAGGTATAGTTCATATAGCACCTGCATTTGGTGAAGACGACGCAAGAGTAGGCAGAAGCTATGACCTTCCGTTCGTTCAGTTCGTTGACGCACAGGGGAATATGACAGAAGAAACACAGTTTAAAGGTCTTTTTGTTAAAGACGCTGACCCTGTTATCTTAAAGAATTTAGACGAAAGAGCAATACTTTTTGACGCACCTAAGTTTGAGCATGATTATCCGTTCTGTTGGAGATGTGATACTCCGCTTATTTACTATGCAAGAGAATCATGGTTTATAAAAATGACAGAGGTTAAGGAGCAGCTTATAAAGAACAATAACACAGTAAACTGGATTCCTGAAAGTATTGGCAAGGGAAGATTCGGAGACTGGTTGCAGAATGTTCAGGACTGGGGTATTTCAAGAGACAGATACTGGGGTACGCCGCTTAATATCTGGGAATGTG
>CAZHZL010000147.1:2363-3713 GCA_964537245.1 uncultured Oscillospiraceae bacterium | reverse complement strand
AATTTTGACATATATTTCAAAATGATTTGAGATTTTGGGACGCTTCTTTATTTTAAAATAAATCACTGTGTGTGCCGGTTCTGAATAAATACAAAACAAGCTCATTTTTTACGACCTGATAAACCAACAACCAATCAGGAGTAATATGACATTCTCTGAATCCTTTTAAATCCCCGGATAGTTCGTGATCCTTATATTTAGGATCCAGAATTTCTCCTGCAGCAAGAGAATTAACAACAGCTTCAAGAAGTTCAATTTTATAACCTCTTCGTATAGCAAGCTTTAAATCCTTTTTAAATCTATTTGAGGAAACAATATTAAGCATCTTCTTTTACCTCATTTAAAAGTTCCGAAAATGACGAATATCTTTTGTATTTTTGAGGATTTTTCTCAAATTCTTCAAATTCATTTAAAGCATCAGAAGTATCCTTATTTGACATTTCTCTTGAGATGTTAAACGGGATTGCATTTTCCCTTATTGACTGTCTTAAAAAAATGTTTATTGTAGTCGATAAATCTAATCCAAAATCTGCAAACAGTTCCTGCGCTTTAGCTTTAATATCCGAATCAATAGAAATATTAGTTGAAATCTTTGCCATATATAACACTTCCTTTCAAGTATATTTTATAATATTCTTTTAATTTTGTCAATATATTTTATGTATTTTATGCGCATTTTATGTACATAAAAAAAGGAGATGATAAAAATAGATAACAAAACATTTTACTATGCCAGAGTTTCTTCAAAAGAACAAAACTTAGACAGACAGATTGAAGCATTCAAAAAGCTTGGTGCAAATGAGCGTGAGATTATCTGTGATAAAGAAAGCGGAAAAGATTTTAACAGAGCCGGTTATCAGGCATAAAAAAACGCAATGCTACGAAGCGGTGACACACTTATTATAAAATCACTTGACAGATTATCAAGAAATAAATCTGATATAAAAAACGAGCTTCAATATTTCAAAGACAACAATATAAGATTAAAAGTAATAGACTTACCTACAACTATGATGGATTTACCTGATGGACAGGAATGGGTATTTGATATGGTGAACAACATTTTAATCGAAGTTATAGGAACCATAGCGGAACACGAAAGAAAAACAATTTTACAAAGGCAACGCGAAGGGATAGATTCTGCAAAGAAAAAAGGCAAACACTTAGGTAGACCGAAGATTATTCTTCCTGAAAATTTCAAAGATATCATTGATGATTGGAAATCAGAAAAGATTACCGCTAAAGAAGCAATAAAAATTCTTGGAATCAGCAGAAGTTCCTTTTACCGTAATGTAAAAGGACACCTTGGACAGCACTTTTAAAACCCCTGTATTTTATATAAAAAAGTTT
>CAZHZL010000147.1:0-2263 GCA_964537245.1 uncultured Oscillospiraceae bacterium | reverse complement strand
TCATATACATTTTTCTCTTTTATCCGACAATATTCGGATAAATTTATTATAAAAGCCTTTTCAATTACGGGAAATGCAATGAATATCAGATGCAATAAAAATTTTCTTGAAGCTTTCAGCCATGAATAAGAATTGTTGAGTAATTCATCACCAACAAGTTCTTCACTATTATAATTTGAAAAAATATTTTCCATAACAGCTTTCCTTGTGAAAACATTCGGGAGCATAGAACCTAAAAAGCACAATTCATAAAAAAATGTTCCGTCTGCCATAAAATCTTTTTTATCTGAATAATAAAGATATGCTTTCTTTATATATGACAAATAATCCACATTGAAAAACCTTTCATTCTCATATTTATAAAGAATTTCCTCTTTTTTATTTTCAAAATTACGGCCATAACAAAGATTGTAGAATTTAGACAGTGAAATATCAAACTTTAAAAAATTTTCTTTCACAAGATAATCTTCTTTATACTGTTTGTGATAATGTATTATATCAGCAAAAAGCATTTTATATTCAAGAGGTATTTTTGATTCGTCTTTCCATTTTGGGTAAAGTGCACACAACAGATTGGAAAGGTAGTTATCTTTACCTTGAATTGATTTTACATAACCGTGAAAATTCGGAGCGTCAATATTATTACTCTCAGCAACTGAATAAAGTGAAGTCTTTTTATTTCCGGTATTTTCATTTTTGGCAGTATACAATGATGAGATAATACTATGGTTTTTAAAAATAAACTTAAAGCTTTGCTGATTCAAGCAGGAAAAATATCCGTTTGAGATTTTTTCAGGCATTTTCAGGTCAATATTATTTAATTTCAGATAATCAAAGCATTTTAAATATGTAAACTCAAATATTTCATCTATACTTTTAATATCTGAAATATTATCTTCATTAAGAAGCTCAATTCCTAATGTATATTTTAAAATATTCTTTTCTTCCTCATAAGAAGCTTTTGTTATACTTTTAAGCATTTTTGCACCTCTTTTCTCAATATATACAATATTATAACATATTTTTTACAGAAAATCAATATTTTATTGTATGTTTTTGATACAAATAAACTCAGCTTTACAATTTCCAAATTAAGAAATATATGATATAATTGTACCATAACGAAAGAAGGAGGCTCGTTATGGAGAAAAAACTACAAAATATGATAATTTATCACGGTGAAGATCCACCTGACAAAAAGGCACTTCAAAATATGATTGAATATCATAGCGGTGAAAAAAAGCCACAACTTCAACCTATGATAAAAATTCATGAAGGCTACGGTACACAATTAAAAAATGAAGTTGCAGACAAACCACCGGACAAATGTGGATTTTCAAATGCGGAAGGTTTCCCGAATTTCGTAATGTGCGACAATATCAACACAAAAAGACTTCTTGATCCTTTCCCTGAAAATGATATAGGTCGTGCTGAACGGGTTTTAGCTGTACTTGATATTGAGATTGTTTATAATTACAATGACAATATACTGTATTTCTGGAACGATAAATATTGGGAAACAATTCACGAGATGAAATTTCAGAAGAAAGTAATGGAAATTGCAAAAATCTACGGTTTTCTTTCCGTTACACAAAACACAAATGATGATGCAAAGCGATGCGGTATGTATTCTACTATAAGAACTATTATCTCAACAATAAAAGTCATAAAAGGAAAAAGCTCCGTTGAATTTAACCGTACAAATAAATGTATTTGCGTAAAAAACGGTGTATTTGATTTTTCAAGAAATCAATTATGTCCGCACTCATACTACAAAAATGCTTACATAACTTATATGGTTGATGTGGATTACATCAGAAATTACAGAGATAAAATTTTTGATAATTTTCTTTTATCAATAATGCTTGATTCAGAAAATTGCACTTTTCTTCAAACTGTGTTTGGTTATCCGCTATTGGGAGAGCCGGTAGAACAGCAATGTTATTTTCTTCACGGAAGCGGTGCAAACGGAAAATCCACACTTATTGAAGCAATTCAAAAACTTTTGGGTTCACTTACAACTACAATGCAGATTGATTATTTTACAGGCTCATCATCGCAAAATCCGAATGCACCTTCCCCTGCTGTTTACCAGTTTAAGGACAAGCTTTATGTTTTTTCATCTGAAGTGTCTGCAGGTGCTGACTTAAATGATGCTGTATTAAAAAAGCATATCGGAGGCGGAAAGCTTATGGGAAGAAAGGCATACGGAAATTTAGTGGAATTTGAAAACAAAAGTGTCGTATTTATTGACGCAAATCAT
>CAZHZL010000146.1:0-3753 GCA_964537245.1 uncultured Oscillospiraceae bacterium | reverse complement strand
GAAGGTCATGACAGTGCGATGATAAATCTCCGATACAGAATAGTTCTGCCGGATCCAGCTAAAAACAAAACTGACTCCGCTCGAAAAACGAAGTCAGTATGTTGCTTAAATTTTATTTTTTTCACCATAGGGGTTCTTTTTGTGCTGTCCGCACAAACTGGTGCAGTTCAAAAACAGCTTACCGTTTTTTAATAATATATAAATACGCCTTAAACAAAGAAAAGGTCTTTTATGATTGATGCTATTCTTTTAGAAAAATTGATGCTCATTTCGAGCGATTTACAATGTAGTATATTACACCTAAAAAAAGCAAAAAACGGCTCAACCTAAGCGGTTGAGCCGTTTTGAATTGGCAAATCAGAACAATTTGGATGCAGGTAAAATTAACTTATTATATCTGGCTTCTATATAAGTTTTATAAAATTCTTTCTGCAAATCAGATATATACGGAACATCGTCTATAAACAAATTCATTCCGTCTATATCAATTTTTTCTTTTATTTTCATTAATGCTTTATTACAATCCTCATTCTCTTTTGATGTCAAGAAATCATAATAATTTATCTTCCTGCCATTTAATTTTATTGCGGATGTAGGAAACTGATAAATTCTCGCATTTAGCTCATCTTCGTTTTCAAGAATTTTTTTCATAATTTTCTCATCAGCTTGTGGCAACAAACAACTTCCGCAATCAAATACAGGAGCAATTTTTGCAATTTGTTTTTCATTGTTAATTAAAAATCCCCAGTTTCCGTTATGACGGTCAAAATTGCCTAAAAAAGAGTCAACAACAAACATATCCCAAAAATGTTCAAGCAATTCTTTCGGATTAACAAACTGCTGTTTTTCAATAGTTTCAAGAATATCGGAAAGTTCAGTACCCGTGCCGTTATGTTCAGAATCTATAACTGTATTTTTTATCGAACAAAAGTCAAGCAAAGTTTTGTTTTTATCAGTAAAATCTTTGCACGCACAAACAATTTTTGTTTTTCCGTTGACCTGAAATGTACCAAGTAGGGTTTCCTGTGCCTTTATACCAAGCATATTAAAAATATTACTTGCAATATATTCACTGACAGAGCTGTTTGTATACGATAACTCTGTTGGTTTTTTATCAGCTGACGGTGGAAATTTCAGCATATAGGTGTTTCCGTTATAGCTGACTGCTATTTTCTTTCCATTTGCTCCGTTATAAGCTTTACCAAAAACCTTTTCGCAATAGGTAAAATCTATTTTATTTAACATAATCTCAACTCCAAAGATATTTTTTTCTTAAATAGTCTGCGTGTTCAGGTGTAATTGCTCCATCGCTTATTTCCGCCATATTTATACTTCCGTATAGCTCTCCCCAATAACAATCAAGTAAAGATGATTTATTCTTCAATGCATTTTTATATACATCAAGGTCATTTTGGAGATAAGACGGCAAACCGTATTCATAAGATTTTTCAATTGTTGATTTCAATTCCTTTTCTTTAATTGAATTTTCTACCAAACTTTCCATTGAAACATCAAGAATCTTTGAAATCTTATACAAAGTTTCAGCTGAACACTTTTCTATATTTGTTTTACCACTGCAAAGTTCGCTTAATGTTGCATTCGGAACACCGCTTAACTTCGCAAGCCTATACTTAGTTATTCCCTTTTTTATTAAAATTTCGTTAATATTCATAACATCACCTGATATTATTATATCGCTTTACCGAAATATTGTCAAGTGTTTAAGAAAAATATTTTTCTTTTTTTATGATAAAAAATAACCTGATATTTGAACACACAAAGTCAAATTCAGGTTATTTCATTTTTAATTCACCCGTTTTTTATTATACGTTCTGTATACTTTTCAAATTCAAATAATTATATTGTATACGAGATATAAGATTTAGATTTAAATCCTTTTATCGATATTAAAAATCTGTTTGTTCTGCATTTATCACTAGCCTTGTTATCATTTTTCAAAATCATAATATAAATATCTCATACCATTCTCTTCGTTGATCTTTTCATTTTCTTTACCCGTAATTTTTTCATCCATAATCGAAACTCCAAACTGATGTATTTTTATTACGGTTCTGATTGAATCATTAAAATTAGAATTATTTATTAACTCTACTGCTTTTGAAATCACTTCATCAAGGTATGTATGAAGATTTATTGCCAACTCATTATTCATTATTTTATCACTATTTGCATCATGAATAATATAATTTCTTACTCTATATATTCTATACATATGCCATGTTACGCGTTTTTCGTGTTCTTTTATTATAGCTTTAATATCATGAAGTTGTTCGTTTAAAATAGAAACCCGATATCTTAACAACGGATATTCATTCGTTTTATTATATAATTCTTTTCTGTTATTATCAGTAGTCTCAAATGCGAGAAAAGCGAACATTTTTTCAATATCATTCTCTCCAAATTTAATAGTCCTTATATTATTTTTAAAGAAATCTTTATCCCATCTAAGAATATCCGACATACATGTTTTTACTAATTTTTGTATGTATGTGCTCTTAATAAAAGGAACTATAACTTTAATAACATTCTGTACTTTGCTTCTTCCGTATTTTTTGTTATTCTTCTCACTATTGGAACTTTCGTCCCCATCTTCTGTATCAAACTCAACTAATGATTCTGCAACAGACCACAACGATAACAAAGAATCACTTGCATACTTTTGTTTTAATTATGGTACTAAAATTTTACAATTTAGCAAACACTCATTTATAATACTTTAATCATATAAAATTTTATAATATAAAGAGATTTTTATTTTTCTAAAAGTTTTTTAAAAGAAAAATCAAGAATTAGAGATTTTCGCTCCGCAAGCATCGTTTTGTAAAATCTTTTTTGTAATTCAGTTGTATATGGAGTTTCATCTATAATTTTATCAATTTCATTCATATCAAGTTTAGGTACAATTCTTTTTAATGCATCGTTGCAATCTTCATTTTCCAAGGATGAGATGAAATCAAAATAATTGATTTTCTGACCATTTATTTTAATTCCGGATAGTGGAATAGAAAATACTCGCATATCTCGTTGCTTTTTATCATTTAAAGTTGCTTCCATAATTTCTTCGTCTGCCTGCGGATACAAGCAACTGCCACAATCGTATATAGGAACCAGCTTCATCTCATCTGTATCAACATTATACAGAAATCCCCAGTTACCGTTGTGTCTGTCCCAATTACCTATAAGAGCATCGACTATAAATACATCCCAGAACCACATTCTTAATTCTTCCGGCGGAACTGCTTACTGCTCATCAATGGCATGCATAATATCATCAAGTTCTGTTCCGTACCCATTATGAGTAGAATCAATGATCGTATTCTTAAGTGATGCAAAATCCTAAAGCACCACACCGGAAGATGTAAAGTCCTTACAAGCCACAACGACCTTTTCTTTGCCTTTTACACTGTAGATTCCAAGCAAGGTTTCTTGAACAGGAATACCAACACTCTCAAAAATATGGCAACCAATATATTCCGATACACAACCATTTGTATAACTCATTTCTTTGTTTTTATTTGGGATTGCCGGAAATTTCAACATATATTGCTCGTTGTTATATAAAACAGAAATTTTACTACCGTTTGCACCGGTATATGTTTTATTTCTTTTTGGAAGATTAGTAAAATCTATCATACATTTTCACTCCTATCCATTCTAAGATATTTTTCTCTTAAATGCCATGCTTGTTCAGGCGAGATGTCCTGATCAGTTTCTGCGGAATTTATGCTGGCA
>CAZHZL010000145.1:0-3753 GCA_964537245.1 uncultured Oscillospiraceae bacterium | reverse complement strand
AATTGATGTTATAAATGTAAAATGGAGGAATTTTATAATGAGTATCAAAGTAAAAGATTTAGGAAAAAATCAGGTAGAGTTTTCCGTTAGTATTGATGCTGAAAAATTTGCAGAAGCTACTCAGAAGGCTTACATCAAAAATGTGAAAAAAATTATGATTCCGGGATTCAGAAAAGGTAAAGCACCGCGTTTCATGATCGAAAGAATGTACGGTGAAGGCGTGTTCTTTGAAGACGCTATTAATGATTTGTTGCCGGAAGCTTATGAAAAAGCATTGGAAGAAACAAAACTTGATGTTGTTTCTCAGCCTGATATTTCTATTGATGATGTTTCTAAGGAAAAAGGCTTTACATTTACAGCAAAAGTATATGTTCGTCCTGTTGTTGAAGTTAAAGATTACAAAGGTATAACAGCTAAAAAAGTTGTCTATACTGTAAAAGATGAACAGATTGAGTCACAGCTTGAATCACTTCGTGAAAGAAATTCAAGAATGGTTACTGTTGAAGACCGCGGTATCGAAAACGGCGATATTGCTACAATTAACTTCAAAGGTTTTATAGATGGTAAAGAATTTGCAGGCGGAAGCGGAGAAAACTTCGAGCTTACTATCGGTTCAGGTCAGTTTATTCCGGGCTTTGAAGAACAGCTTATCGGAAAAGGCGCAAACGATGATGTTAAGGTTGATGTTAAATTCCCTGAAGATTATCATTCAGAAGAATTACAGGGGAAAGACGCTCAGTTTGATGTTAAAGTTCTTAAGGTTGCAAAAAAAGAGCTTCCTGAGCTTGATGATGATTTTGCTAAGGATGTTTCAGAATTTGACACACTTGACGAATACAAAGCTGATATCAAAGCTAAAATGCAGAAGCAGATGGACGAAAGAGCAGACGCTGAATTTGAGAACAGCGTTATAGCTGAAATTTCAAAAACAGTTGAAGTTGATATTCCGGCTCCGATGATTGAAGACAGAATCAACTATATCGCACGCGAACAGGAAACTTCAATGATGCAGCAGGGCATTTCAAGAGAAATGTATCTTAAATTCACAGGTATGGACGAATCTTCATACTTAAATCAGTTCAGACCTATGGCTGAAGCGCAGGTTAAGTCACTTCTCGTTCTTAACGCTGTTGCAAAAGCTGAAAAAATTGCAGCTACAGACGATGAAGTAAACGCTGAGGTTGAAAAAATTTCAGAGCAGTACGGCGTTGAAAAAGATAAGGTTCTTACTATGATTCCAAGAGAAGAACTCGAAAAAGACATTATCGTTAAAAAAGCTGTTGATTTCGTAAAAGACAATGCTGTATGTCAGGAAATTTCCGAAGAGGAATATTTAAAGGAAAAAGAAGCTGAAAACGCAGCTAAGAAGGAAGAAAAGCCTGCTAAAAAGACAACAACAAGAAAAACAACAAAGAAAGCTGCAGACAAAGAAGAAGCTAAAGAAGAAAAACCTGCTAAAAAAACAGCAACCAAAAAGACAACAACAAAAAAAGCAGCAGATAAAGAAGACACAAAAGAAGATAAACCTGCTGAAAAAACAACAACAAGAAAGAAAAAAACTGAAGAAGAAAAGTAATGTAAAGGTGGTTATCCAATGAGCTTTGTTCCTTATGTAGTTGAGCAGACAGGTCATGGCGAAAGAAGCTATGATATATTCTCGCGTTTACTTAAAGACAGAATAATATTTTTGTCCGATGAGGTTAACGACCAGACGGCAAGCTTGGTTGTTGCACAGCTTTTGTTTTTAGAAGCTGAAGACCCTGACAAAGATATTAATTTATACATCAACAGTCCCGGCGGTTCTATTACTGCGGGCATGGCAATCTACGATACAATGCAGTATATAAAATGCGATGTATCAACAATTTGTGTGGGTATGGCTGCGAGCATGGGCGCATTTTTGCTTACAGCAGGCGCTAAAGGTAAGCGTATTGCGCTTCCAAACAGCGAAATTATGATTCATCAGCCTTTGGGCGGTACCAAGGGGCAGGCTACTGATATAAAAATTCACGCAGAAAGAATTATAAAAATGCGTGAAAAGCTTAATAGTATTATGAGCGAAAAAACAGGTCAGCCTATCGATGTTATCGAAAGAGATACCGAGAGAGATAACTTTATGACAGCGCAGCAGGCGTTGGAATATGGTCTTATTGACAAGGTTATCGAAAAAAGATAAATAAAACATTGATACGGTGTGGTGTTGATTTGTGTCATCATCACACCGTCATTGTTAAAATTAAGATATCCTAATTGAAAGGTAAATGAAATTTAATGGCAAACAGAAATAATGATAATAACTTCTGCTATTTCTGCGGCAGATATCAGGGTGAGGTTGACCAGCTTATAACAGGCGGTGCCGCTAATATTTGTGATGAGTGTGTGCTTAATTGCTTCGAGCTTATTATGCCTAACAGCGAAGCACTTATGCCTCGTGAGAGAGCAAAAAAGAAAAAATCTTCTCAGAATCTGAAAAGTCTGAAGCCAAAAGAAATAAAAGAAAAACTTGACGAGTATGTTATAGGTCAGGATAAAGCGAAGATAGCGCTTTCAGTTGCAGTATACAACCATTATAAAAGAGTTGCTAAAAATGATCCTAAGGACGATACGGAAATCAAGAAGAGTAATGTTCTTCTTTTAGGACCGACAGGAAGCGGAAAAACACTTCTTGCGCAAACTCTTGCCAGAATTCTCGATGTTCCTTTTGCTGTAACAGATGCAACAACACTTACTGAAGCAGGCTATGTCGGAGAAGATGTTGAAAATATTCTTTTAAGACTTGTTCAGGCGGCTGATAACGATATCGAGCGTGCACAAAAGGGTATTATATATATAGATGAAATAGATAAAATTGCAAGGAAAAGTGAAAATCCATCTATTACAAGAGATGTAAGCGGTGAAGGTGTGCAGCAGGCACTTCTCAAAATCATTGAGGGAACTGTTGCGAATGTTCCTCCTCAGGGTGGAAGAAAGCATCCGCAGCAGGAATTTATTAAGGTTGATACAACAAACATACTCTTTATATGCGGCGGTGCTTTTGACGGAATAGAAAAAATTATTGAAAAAAGAACTCAAAGCTCATCGCTTGGTTTTAATTCGAGTATAGCATCGAAAAAAGAAAATACGAAGTCAGTTCTTTTGTCAAAGGTTATTCCTCAGGATTTGATAAAATTCGGTCTTATCCCTGAATTTGCAGGAAGATTGCCCAATGTTGTTGCACTTTCTGAACTTGATGAAGCAGCGCTTCTAAGTGTTCTTACAGAACCGAAAAACTCAGTAATCAAGCAGTATCGCAAGCTTATGAGTTATGATAATGTAGAGCTTGAATTTGAGGACGGTGCACTTAAGGCGATAGTTAAAAAAGCAATCGAACAGAAAACCGGTGCAAGAGGTCTAAGGTCAATAGTCGAAAATGTTATGACAAACATTATGTTTGAGGCGCCTTCAGATCCGTCTATAAAAAAGGTTGTTATTACAAAGGATTGTATTGTAAACGGAAAAGAGCCATATATAGAAAGAAAAGCGTAAAATCGGATATCCCTTTCCGGAAATATTTCGGGAAGGGATGAAATATATAAATGCTGAAATAAAAAATAAATTTTTTATAAAAAAGTATTGACAAAAGCATTTTTATGTGTTATAATACTCCTGTTCTCTAAAAAAGAGGGAAGTAAATATGGCCCGGTAGTTCAGCTGGTTAGAACGCTAGCCTGTCACGCTAGAGGTCGTGGGTTCGAACCCCATCCGGGTCGCCAT
>CAZHZL010000144.1:0-3838 GCA_964537245.1 uncultured Oscillospiraceae bacterium | reverse complement strand
ATTATGCATAAATTCTTTACTCTTTAGTGCGAATTATTTTTACCTTTCAAAGCTGAGTTATTTTCGTATTGATTGATCCAATATGCATTTATATGATTTTTATATACTCTTTCATAATATGTATTCTGTCTTGCACATAATTTCCTTTTTTGTCAGCTTTACTTGCAATGACAATTTCTGCACCTAATAACTCAATAATTTTTCTGTTTGCTTCCATTATGTTCGGATTTACCACACATATGAAAGGATTTACTTTTATTCTGCACATTCCGGCTAAAGCTATTCCAAAATTTCTAAATGATGACTCTATAATAACGGTATCTTTTTTATTATCTTATCTTTATGTGCATTTTCTAATAAAAAACCTTGCAGCTCTGTCTTTAACACTGCCGAATAAATTACTGCCTTTTATTTTTGCATAGTATTCTATTTTATCGTTTATTTTCAATAACGATGTGTTCCCAATAAACTCTATTATATTTTGTACTTTCATGTAATCCTCCAAGGATAATAAGGAATTATCCGTTAAATTCATGAGATTTACTAATGTAAGGAGTTGATACTAGACATGAATACGACCGAATTATTCAAATTTCGCTTTGTTGACAGAGAATATGAACGACAGATTTTAAATAATTTCTTTCTTAACAAATCCGATAAGACCTTGTGGATTAAAGGCGATAGTGGTCTTGGAAAAACTACGTTCTTCAATTATATGTATGAAAATTGGAATTCATATTCTTTATGTTATGTGAATATAAAGACAGATGCGAGTTCTGTTGACATTATCTCTGAGTTTATAATCCAATTACAAAATAATTGTGGTATAGATTTTCTTTCACAATTAAAAAGTCGTTATAAAAAGTTTTATAATGACATATATAAGAACACAAAAGATATATCCGATATACTTTTTCCAAAAATTAGTAGTATCGTTTCAGTTTTACTTGATTTAAGCTATACAGTTATAACCGCTGATGGCGAAAATAAAAGCTCTATTGAAATAGTAACAGACTATATTCGAACAATTTTACATAATAAAAAAATGTGTATCTGTATTGATAATTTTTCGCGATGTGATCTAGAGACGGCAAATATATTTTTTCAGATTTTTAAGACTTTTATACCGGATGAGTATTTTCGTTCATGTATTATCACAACCTCAGAGGATTCTACTTCGTGACGGATACATTCTTTAATGTATGGCTCTCCAAAAATGTAAGCAGTACAATTCAAAGCAGACTTTAAATAATCCGGTTTCTTCGTAAAATGTTTTGCAGTCTCAACCAAAAAGAATAATTGTACCTTGTAAATCTGCATAAGTCTGTTCTTATCTGGTTCTAAGTATGGTACAGCTCCGAGCAAATCACAATGTGCTATCATCTGTTTGTTTAATTCTTTCTGTGAATATGCTTTTTCTCTTACGTTGTCCTTGCTTAATGATAAGTAGTTGTCCATTTTTTACCTCCAACATTTTGCTTTTTAAGACAGCTAATCGCTGTAAAACGATATCTTCAAATACAATCATTCAAAACTTTTGTGGTATATTAAATTTTCCTTGTTCAGAGACTTTCTCAAAAATCAGCTTTTTGAGAAAAGGTGTCAAAAGACGAATGTTTGTTAATGGGTTACATCTTTTTATTTTTTGTTTCCAGTGATTAAAATTTGAAGTATAGGGCTTTACATTCTTTGAAACTGAATTTTTCTAAATTTTAAAAACACTTTTTTAGAAAAATGGATAGTTTTTTCTAAATTTGCTGCTCTTCTACTAAGGGAAATGTCCGGAGATGTTCGATTATAGATATCTAAGATAAAAAGGTGTGCGATATAGACTTTCTTTCGAATATAGGTTATTGGAACCGGTAGGCTGTGCAGGGGCTTGTGTCATGCTCGCTCCATAGGTTATTGGAACCGGTAGGCTGTGCAGGGGCTTGTGTCATGCTCACTCCATTGTGACAAAATCAACTGCACTCCGCTACGCTACAGCAGATGATTTTGTCACAATTCCACTCCCATAACACACCCTACGGGCCGCCCTGGCAAATCTGCTTCGCAGAATTGCCTTTTTCTAAATGAAGGCAGTGGCGGTGAACACGATAAACATAAGGACTCGCTCACTCGTCCTTACATTTATCGTGTTCACCGAATTTCTGTTATCTAGGGATGTAATTTGCAAAGGCAGATTGCTCCCGATGGTCGCAACCTGCCCCTATGAATTCATCTCAAACTCATTATTTCTTCTTTTTTGGAATTATTGCTCCTATTTCTTTTGGCATATTATTTCGAGTAATACACACAGTATTTTCTTTTACATATTTTTCATTTAGCAAGAGTTCTTTTAAATCAGAAATATATACATCATTTTTATCTATACTTGTTTTCAAAAAATGTAATTTTGCATTTTGCATAGTTCCTAATTCATCATACGTAATATCTTCATCATTGTTTAAATAATAAAGAACTGTCTCTAAATCATTTTCATCTTTAATAACAAATGTATATAGTCTTCTTTGTCGTATTTTTTTATATAAAGTTTCAAAACTATAATCAATAATTCCTAATTGATTTCTATCATTAGCTGAAGAATCCAATAATGAAAATCCCCCAAGCAAATAAAATAAGCACACCTGCGTATTGTTTCGAATTGTTTTCACAAGATTATACTGAGACGCATCAATGTTATGCTTATGGAAATGCGAATTTCTACAATATGCTCTAAAATCATCAAGACATGCATACACATACTCTTTTCCCTTTTCTGAAATGCACCACATTTTTTCATAATATCTTAAAAATCGAATCAGTTCACCGAAATCTCTTTCTTTCATATTATGACTATAAGCTTCTTGCTTTTTCTCACTTTCCGGAACATCATATGGGTTATATCTATATTCTGGTAATGACTCGTCAAAATTGTTATTTTTCTTTTTACTATACTTATGTGTATCCCAATAAATCAGTTTCTTTTTCCCTTTAAACGCACTTTTATATAAAAGATACAATGCCTGTTCAACAGACTTAATATATCCAGCAACAACTGCTGTATAATCAATGCTTAATCCATCTTTTATAGTTCTATATAAATACTCGGAAGTCACAAAACTTTTTGCAAAATTTTCATTTCCTATAATTGAATTACAATATCCCAGTCCATAAAACCTATCCTTTATTATCTGTAAATCTCTCTCATCAATTTTTTCTAGTTTTGCATCTTCTTTAAATTTATATTGATAAGATTCTGTTTTGCAAACAGAAAAATCATCCAACACCGTTTCCTTAAAATTCAACATATTATTGGGAAGCAACTGTGGAACAGCCGATAAACCTATTATTTCTTTTGCTTGCTTAATCGCTATTTTTGTTACACTTTCAAATATATCATACTCTTTTATTGAAAAGAATCTATTAAAAAATTCTTTAACAGTGAATTCCTCTGACATACTTTTCATTCCTGATATTGTAGGATGAATACAAGCTAATTCTTCATCTGTAATTCCTGAGCAATTTAATATATATACCCTATCAATCGTATTAAGTTTATTAAATCCTTGTATTCTTTCTTCCCCAATCAAACGTTTATAGTCAATATCTATATTTCTTCCTTCCGATGCAGAATAAGACATTCTGGTATAACGGATTCCCACTTTTTCACCTTTTAAAATTGCAATAAATTCAAGAAAATTTTCTAACTCATATTCTCTATTTGAAAGTATTTCATATGAAAATGTCGTTCCAAATCTCCATTCATTTTCAATATTATGTTGATTTAAAAGATATTCAAAAATTGGATTTATTAAAAATGTCCTTGTACACCACTCAAGAAATATCTCTTCATCAA
>CAZHZL010000143.1:0-3917 GCA_964537245.1 uncultured Oscillospiraceae bacterium | reverse complement strand
TGAGGTTTTAACCAAATCTTCATCATCTAAATGATTTATCATTTCTTTCGCTCTTTTTCCCGATACAATTTCCGATAAAACAGCCCATATAATAGTGTGCATACTGTAAGTGCCTTTATTATTTGAACTATCTCTGTAGATGCCTCTTTTTTTATCATAACATAGCTCGTTTATTGTATCCTTTAATGCTCTGTATCTTTTTATATAGTCCTTGGAAAGATATTTTCTTCCCGATAATTCAGCTATATATGAAGCACATTTTAACGCATATAAATAATACAAATTATATATTGTCATAGGTTCATTTTCCGAAATTTCAGGCTCGCCCTCTTTCCATACAGTTGACCATTCAACGAAATCCCAATAACATGATTTTGATATAAAACCATAT
Organism: uncultured Oscillospiraceae bacterium; assembly: GCA_964537245.1. Classification (GTDB taxonomy): domain Bacteria; phylum Bacillota; class Clostridia; order UMGS1840; family UMGS1840; genus UMGS1840. The sequence continues at coordinate 3,526 of CAZHZL010000143.1, read as the reverse complement.
TTTTTTATCTCATTATCGTAATAAGCTAACAGCTTGTCTATCGTTCCTGCATAGGAGCTTACAAAATCTATATCCTTTGTATAATCAAGATAATCCTTCAATAAGAATATCCAGAAAAGAGAAAATCCCGGTATAATCTGTGTGTAATCAGCAGGATAGTTTGCCCAGATAAGTCCATTTGATTTCTGAGATTGTGCAAAATCAAAAATACATTTTTTTATAAGCCTTAAATCATTTGACATACGCATTGCAACATTTGCTTCAATGGAAAAATCCATTACATATTGCTGTTGTTCATAATGCGGACAGTCAACTATAATATCACTCATACATGAGAGCATAGTATTTATGCTTATGTGCTGCATTTTATTGAAGTTTTTATCTGAACATTCAAAAGATGATACAATATTAAGCGGATAATGAAATTTTTTTGCTGTTATACTTTTTATTGGTTTATCAAATTCAATTCTTATAAAACGAAATGCTTTGAAATGATAGGTTTCAAACTGAAGTTCATTGTCCCCTGAATGGAGAATATCTGCCATTCCCCAAAGCTCGCCCGAAGTATCATCTCTTTTTTTCTTTATTCTTTCTCCGAATGTATAACATTCCGAATAAATTATTTTAACATTACTGTTTTTATCGGTTTTTACTTTTACTTTTGCCGTTGTATATTCACCTGCATCAAGCTCGATAAAATTATCACCCTGCTTTACGGTTTTAAAGGTTATTTCATCTGTGGGATAAATCATCGGAATAGGTCTTTTTTGAAGATTATAGTTATCAATTACACCAAAATCCGCATAAAAGCCCTTTTTAAAGTTAAATTCACCGATTATTTCCGTTTCAAAAGCTTCTTTTTCTTCATTTGCCCATACTTCTTCGCAAACAGGAAGAAAAGGAAGGTAACCTTCCGGATGAAACAATTTATGATTTTTTATAAAAGATATTTTCCAGCTTTCATCAGAAACAATATTTTCTCCTTCAAAAAGCAAAACAGGTCTTAATTCTTTAAACACGGTTGCAAAATACCTTTTATTTGTAAGATGCATTATCTTAACTTTAATTTTGTTTTCTCCTGCACGGAATTTAACATTTTCAGTGTCATAATAGCGTACATCTTCACCGCTACGGCACGGTCCTTCGCAGATATATTCATCGTTTATATATAAAATATATTTTGAAACTGCAAAAATATTTATATCTGTCATTGTCTCTCTGTTAAAAATAACACTCTTTTCAAATTCATATATTCCCGCTGTGCAAAAATCACATTTCGGTGAGATGTAATATGCCATTTTTTATTCCTCCAATTTATACCAGTAATCAGGACTAAATTTTATTTCATTTCTTTTAAATGCAGGTGTAGCAATTCCATAGCCTTCTTTTCCGCTTATAAAGCTGTCAAAATTATTTGCCATATACCATAATTCTCCGTTTTCATCTGAAGCATTTGTTTCAACATGAGCTTTCACATCGAGTCTCGGATTGTTTGCTTCCAAATCAGAATAACGGAATACCATTCTCATCATTCTTACATTATTTCTGAAAAATGATGTTTCAGCAGTTTTTAAAGCTTCTTCATACATAGAATAAACTTTTTCTCTATCAATATTTTTCATTAAGTATTCACCGGCAAAGCTTAATTCGCCTTGACCGTCAATTATACTTTCTCCATATAAAATAATTTCTTTTATAATATTTGAAGCATTTCCGAAAATTTTACAAAAGCTATTCAAGTTATCTTCTAATGTAAGTTCACAGTCATAAGCAGTTCTTCCATAAGTATAGAAATTAAAAATATTATTCCACATATTAAAGGTTTCCATTTGTGTTCCTAAACCAAGTATTCCTTTTTCTTTAAAAAATTTACATATTTCCTGCATTTCGTCTGCCATAGGCATCCACTTTTGTTTTGAACCGTAGACACCCATAAAATAATCATAAAAACATACTTTTGCTCCTGATTTTTTCCAGCTTTCAGCCACAGCCTCATATCTTGTACCGATTATACAGCTTCCGTCTTTTTTTCCAACGCCTCTGAGTCCTCCTTTTCCGGAAAACCAGGTTGATAAGTCAATTACAACAGATGAAGAAATATCGTTGTTTTCAGGTTTATTCAAATCAAAATATGCAAGCTGGTCTATTTTCACATAAGGTCTTTCTTTACTTACCCGCCTTGCTACCTGGTCAATAAGATGTGTATAATTCTGCATTTTTGTATATTTTTTGCATTCTTCACATAAGCATGCTTCATTTACGCCGTCATTAGGCCATAAGCATATTGTGTCAACCTGAGGATTTTCATCTATCCATTTTATTATATTAGAAGATAGTGTATCAAGCATTTCTTCGTTTCTCACACATAATATAAGTTGACCGTCATAATCATCGGCAGACATAAAATGTCTTGTTCCATCTTCCTTTAATTTATAAAATTCAGGATGTGTTTTGTAATACTTTTCAGGAAAATATTTGTTTCCTTCGGGCGGTAAAAACAGTTTTATCGACTCGTGATGTCCGACTGAAAATAGAATTCCTCTTTTTTGAGCTTCTTCAAGCATTCCGTTTTCTTTGTAGCCCTCATATATGCTTGCCCATGTTAAAATCTTGTTATAGCGGTTTTTGGAAAGCCAGCTTATAAATTTTTCATTTAAAGGATGATTTGGATTTCCAACCCACACATTATACTGAACTATTGCAGTTCTGTAAGGAACATCTGCACATTTTTTTATATAAGTTGTATTCGGAATTTCTATATCTGAAATCTGCGGAACATATTCACCTGCGTCAATTCCCTCTTTACAATATGCAGATAAACCGCAACCACAAAAACGCTCTAAAAACTCATAGACAGCATAAACTGTTCCCCTCTCCATTTCAAGCTCGTTTTTACTGCTTCCCGAAAGCCATAATGTATGTTCATCGGAATATATAATAAAGCCTTCGGGACCAGGAACTTTACTTTCAAACTCTTCCTGTGACATTATTTTTTTTGCATATTCGTTTTTATAAGGCTCACCGATTATTATTTTATTTTCGTATTTTTCTGTTACTTCTAAAGTTATTCCGCTTATTTTTTTTATATATGAAATAAGCTCATCCTTTGCAAATATTTCTCTCGGTGTTGAATTTTTCGGAAGTATTATTCCGCATTTTTCTGTTATTTTCATTTTATTTGCTCCTTAAATTAAAGGGTTAGTGTTTCAATTTCTGAAAAATTACATCTTCCGCCTTTTTTTCTGATTTCATTTTGTAATTTTTTAACATCAAGAGCAGAGAAATCATCTGTTAATGAAGCCGCAATCCCTGCCGCTTCTCCTGTTACGCAACAAGGTCCTATAACTCTGGTATTTTCCCACATCGAATCAGTTACAGAAATACTTCTTCCTGCTGTGATAAGATTTTTTATTTTATCTGAATAAAGAGTTCTGAACGGTATTTCAAATTTAGGTCCATTCTTTCTCCAATCACCAATCATTCCTATGCTGTCTGAAAAGCTTTTACTTTCTTCTGATTCGTCCAT
>CAZHZL010000142.1:0-3985 GCA_964537245.1 uncultured Oscillospiraceae bacterium | reverse complement strand
GCAAGCATCAGGGTATTAGGGGCGGCAAGCCCCTAACAAGTGGAATATTTGATAGCAAATATTCGTGCTTGCTATTACTTCAAAATTGTATTCACCCCCTGTTAAAAACAGGTACAAAAAAACATCTCATAAGAGATGTGAATTAAATTTTATATCCGATTTTAAAGTGCTCCAAGACCATATTGCATGAATCTGTATTCATCATAATCAATTACTCCACCAAGTAAAAGCTGTTGAAGAGAATACCAAAGTTCACTGTATGCTCTCAGCTCTGTACTGAATTCTGAGAAAGAAAAACATATACCATCACCAAGCTTTGACAGATTTAGTCCGTACATTAAATCTATTTTCATTAGTGTGTGAATTGCTGCAAGTTCATTTTCCAAAGACGGTTTTGAGATTGCATATTTACTTATATTTAAAATCTTTGCAATCCTCTCTGTCATTTCATCTCTTGGAAATCTTGCATTTGCTTCATACTGTGCAACCCGTATTTCAGCATTACTTTCAGGGAAGCCAAGAAGCAATCCCAATTCCTTTTGCGTAAGTCCTGCAGTCTTTCTGCAAAATTTAATTGTCTGTCCGGGGTTACAAATGATTGGTTTTACAATTTTCATTTTCATCCTACCTTTCCGGTTCATATTTTTTATTTGTTTTATTATCGTGTTCATCTTCTTTTTCAACTTCTTCTAAACAATCATCCTCTCCATACCAAAACGCAACCTTATTTCCACTTTCATATTCATCTTTTGGAACTAATGGAATTTTGGTTCCATCAATAACGATACATTCACCCTGCAGATTCTCCAATGTGTTCAATGTTTCCATATCGTACTCAATGTCAAATATCTGCAAAGTCTTAAGACTGACCTTACACTGTTGTTCAAGCAAAAAACCGTTATCCCACTCCGACAAATAAACTGCATCAATAATATCACCAGCTGTGCTTTTCCTTAGTTGATCTATATATTCCTTTATTTCCTCGTTTGATTTACTATACAATAAATCATTTATGCTTTCTCTACTCAATCTCATCCTACCTTTCTTTATTATCCTTATTTTTTTCAAGTGATTTTGCATATTTATTTGCAAAATCTGATACGGTATCTCTGATGACATCCATTTGTGAATAGTCATTTTTAATCCATTCATGATAGCAGTTATCAATTACAAGCCCTGATTTTAAAAGAGCTTTAATTTGCTTTTCGCTTAAATTACTTGTGTCTTCAAGACTATGTAAAATATCTTGTCTTATAACAAGCTCATAAGCATCAAGTACAACATTTTTATGCGACATTTTCTTATAGTTTTCTATAAATGCTTCCTGCTCGTGTAATGCTTTTTCATAAAGCAATTTTCCAAGTTCTTCTTTGCTCGTCAACCCCATTCCTCCATTTCATTCTTTTTCTTTAAAAATTCCAATAAAAAAGGAACCAAGATAAAACAATCTTGATTCCAATTCTAATTAAACATATAACCGATTTTCAGAATGTCGTTTAGCTTAATACAATTTTTACTTCCTTACCTAATGAATGCGCTATCTTTATCAAAAAATCGAGAGATGGATTATAAGTTCCACTTTCTAATCTTGATATATTTGACTTTTGAGTTCCAACACGAAGAGCAAGTTCTTCCTGAGTAATAGACTGCTTGGAGCGTTCCTCAATAATCTGAGAAATAATTTCATATCTTGGTTTTAGTTTTTCATACTCATCCTTAAATTCTTCATCTTTCATTAACATAGCTTTAACATCATCAAAGTTTGCACCTGCTTTACTCATCGCGACATCTTCTTTCATAACTGACTTTATTCTAAATCAAAATATTTTCTCATTTGATACAAACATATAAAATCAACTCACCTTAATGTAATTATAGATTAGAATACTATTAACACTCGATATCCAGTTTGCTGTTAATCTCATCTATCCACAAACTCGATTCAGATGAAAAATTATTTAAGAATCTTAAAATATTGGTGCTACCAACATCTTTATCATTTACAGATAGACCGCTGATTCTCTTACACATTAAATCATAATTTTGAGCATTTATAAAAGAAACAAGTGCATCGATTTGGTCTTTATGAGCATCATAATTTTTAATTCCGGTATGCTTTTCTATCAAAGGAGCATTTTTCTTTTTGCTTTGAGTCGTCAGTTTTATATCTTCCCAATGCTCTATGATAATTTGCATTGTGCATGGATTTCCAAAGATGACAACTTCACTTGATACGCCCGAAATACCATGAATATTATCAATTTTCGATTTTATATCCTCATATTGTTCATAAGGCTTCCTATCGGTATCACAGAAAACCAACACAACATCGTATGAACCATTTTGATACTTATCCTGATATCTTGCAGGCACATTACCATTTCCGCCGGCATTTACTAAGTCAAAGGAATACTGATTATTCCACACACCCAATTCTTTTAGTTTATTAAAATATCCATATTCTTCATTACCTTCGCAGATAATACAAACCTTTTTTGAATCAATTATAAATGGAATACTATTTTTCATCATTGGCATTATCTCCGTTTCCATTTATAGTGATAAGCGAATTGATTAGGTCAGGTTCAGGAAGTGCGCCCAGTGCTCCCTTTTTATACTTTTCGATAATATCAGTTGTGTCTCTCACACCTTGCTGAGCTGTGAAATCAGAAAGTGAATACAAATATACTCTATCGGTATCCTTGTGTACAAACCAAATCTGTTCTTTTCTGAATAATCGTTTGCAGTCCATAAGGTTAATATCATGTACAGTAAATATTAACTGAGCACTTTTATTAAGTTCATTATTAAACATACTTACAATTGCTCTTGTCAATTTGAAATGAATACTACTGTCAAGCTCATCTACAACCAAAATCCTTCCATTTTGTAAAGCACTTATAACATAACTTGCTATAGCAGTGATTTTTTTGGTTCCCATAGAGTCAAACAAAACACTGGCTACGGGTTTACCACGATATACAGAAAACAATTTCAATTCTTCAACAAACTTATCCTTATACACTTCTGGTACATTTTTATCTTCCAAAGCCTTTACAAATTCATTAAAATTCACAGCCCCTTTGTCAAGATAGAGCAAATCATCCAAATATAAATCTGCTTGTTTTATAAATTCAACAACCTTAGATTTATGAGCATCATTCTTTTTCAGTATTTCAATCGTGTTATCAAGCGTTATGGTGTTCATATCAATAACGTCAATCTTTGATGCGAATGATGTAGCTATTTCCTTTATTTCATTTAATACTGAAAACTTATTCACATCCAACTGATAAATTAACAAATTATTTTTAGATACTAAATCAATCATTTGGGTTAGATTATCTTGCGCAAACTCAAATTTATTTTGCAAATAATCCTTTAACAGCCATATATTTTCGTGCTCATTACCATGAACATCCTTTATAGATTCAGTAAATCTTTCATAAACATATTCATTTAAAAGTGTGTCATATTTTACATCATAGTTAAATTTTCTATCCGCTGATATAAATGTAACACCAAGTTCACAAATAGAGCTACCCGAGAACATATTTGGCTTCAAATTAAATGATTCATGAAGTAATATTGATTTTATTGCTTTAATACACTTGATTAAGCATGTTTTACCTGAGTTATTTGGACCATATATTCCAGCTGACTTAAGTGTGTTGAACATACCATCATTGGAAACATTGAATGCGAATTTTTTATTACGCATATCAGCTTCCATAGAAAAAGATACACTTTCTTCAAAGGAAAAACAATTTCTTATCCTTATTTCTGTAAACATTATATCAACCCCATATATATTTTCTTTATATTAATATAACACAAAAATATTTTTTATGCAAGATTTTTTCACAAAAAATATTTACCTCTCCAATCCCACAACTTTTTTCTGTGGAACCTCTGTTTCATCAGGCTCTCCAAGTGCTGCACCCTCATGGTCTTTTTTATCCATATTAAGAAGTGCATCAACCTC
>CAZHZL010000141.1:0-4078 GCA_964537245.1 uncultured Oscillospiraceae bacterium | reverse complement strand
CTCGGATCCTTACCGTTCCATCATGGACATCGGTAGCAAATGAACCTTCCGGCATCTTCGGCATGAGGAGATTTACAGGTTGAGCCTTGAACTCATGCAGCAGATCAACGATTTCTCCAAGAGTAACCTTATGGGTAACAGGCACGATACAGTAGCGACCGTCCTCCTTAATCACAGGATCAAGACCGTCATACTCACAGTGCAGTTCCTTCCCTTCCAGCAAGTCGTACATACCCTCCACCAGATCGTCGATGTAGAGCAGTTCAACCATGGCATTACGATCATTGACGGTGAACTCTTCATCATTTGCAACCGCCCAGCAGAATGTGGACACGGCAGAGTTGTACTTAGGTTTACTGTGTCCCATCAGATTCGGGAAGCGATAGACTGCAACTTTCGCACCTGTTTCCTCGCCATACTGGAATACCAGTTCTTCCCCGTCCTTCTTGCTTCTTCCATAGTCGCTGTCATAACGACCGATACAGGTTGCCTGAATAGACGAAGAGATCATCACGAGAGCCTTATTTTTATGCTTCTTGAGATTATCGAGAAGCTGCGATGCAAAGCCGAAGTTGCCCTTCTGGAAATCAACAGGATCAGTCGGACGGTTCACACCAGCCAAATTGAACACGAAATCACAGTCGGCGCAGTAAGCATCCAGCTGTTCTGCAGTGTTTTCGATATCGTATTCATAGATATTTTCAATCTTGATATTAGGACGGGTGCGGTTCTTGCCGTCCCGTATGTTTTTCAGATTATGCACAAGGGCTGTTCCCACCATGCCCTTTGCACCAGTCACGAGGATATTCATTATACTTATTACCTCTGTTTATTCATCATGTTCTACTATACTACTTCATCCGTTGTCATCCACACTACTATCCACCTCTATGCTCCGTATGAGAGTCAAGGGATGTCTTACCATCAGAATAACTGTAGATGTGGATTAGTAGCTAAATGTTGATTAGTAGTATGATTTTGATCAATACTTCCGCCAAACGAACTTATTGATGACGTTCACATATCCCTGGATGATGCGGACAACCTTCATAGATACGGTTTCGTCCGTGTAGTCCGGGCAGGGCTTGCCGAGAACGCCTTCGTTCTTCATCTTGATCGCCATGTCGGTAGCATTCAGCAATTCCTTGGTGGTAATACCTGCAAGGATGAAGTCACCGGCCTCCAGTGCTTCGGGACGTTCGGTGCTGGTACGGATGCACACAGCGGCGATTGGGTGACCGATAGACAGATAGAAGGAGCTTTCCTCGGGTAGTGTACCAGAATCAGATACAATCGCCAGGGCATTCATCTGCAGGCAGTTGTAATCGTTGAAGCCCAAAGGCTCGTTGACTCTAACGCGAGGATCCAGCTGGAATCTGGATTTCTCCAGTCTGTTCTTGCTTCTCGGATGGCAGGAGTACAGAATGGGCATATCGTACTTTTCAGCAAGTGCATTGATGGCAGTAAACAGAGACAGGAAGTTCTTCTCCGTGTCGATGTTCTCCTCGCGGTGTGCTGACAGAAGGATATACTTATCCTTCTCCAGTCCGAGTCTTTCCAGTATGTTGGATGCCTTGATCTTGTCGAGATTGCCACGCAGAACCTCTGCCATAGGAGAACCGGTCATATAAGTGCGCTCCTTGGGCATACCGCACTCATGAAGATACTTTCTCGCAGGTTCGCTGTAGCACAGGTTCACATCGGATATAATATCGACAATACGGCGATTGGTTTCTTCCGGCAGGCACTCATCCTTACAGCGGTTACCGGCTTCCATGTGGAACAGCGGAATGTGGAGACGCTTGGTGGAAATAGCAGACAGACAGCTGTTGGTATCGCCCAGTACCAGATAAGCGTCCGGCTGAAGCTCAGAAAGAAGCTCATAACTTCTGCCGAGGATATTGCCGCAAGTCACACCCAGATTCTCGCCAACAACGGGTACGAGAATATCCGGTCCGAATTCACCTGCATTGTTTTTCAGTTCAAAATCCTCCCAGAACACCGTGGACAGGTTCTTGTCCCAGTTCTGGTTATAGTAGATGATGCAGGTATCAAAGTATTCGCGGCAACGTCTGATGACTGCAGCCAAGCGAATAATCTCCGGGCGAGTACCCAAACCAATGCAGATCTTCGTCCTGCCGTCGTTTTTCCATGTAAAGTTATGTTCCATTTTGTTGTTCTCTCCCATATTTATTCCGACTCTGTTTTATATGAGGTGTGGCTATCTGATCAAGACCGATTGTCACAGTACATAGCTGAAGCATTATCAGCACTTATCACACCGAATACGTCCTGTTCTCAATTACCACACCAGCTTCTACCTTCATACATCTTGGTATCCGGTTTTCAGCCTTGACGATGGCACCGATACAGATATGGACACCATCCTCAATCACGCAACCGTGGTCAATGATAGCACCACAGTTGATGATACAACCACGGTTGACAACCACACCTGTATTGATGATGGCTTTCGGCAATACCACAGTACCGACTCCAACAGTAGCTTCCTGACTGACATAGGCAGTATTGTGGATAAGGGTTGGAATGATAGCACCGGCAGCTTCAAGCAGATCTATCCACTGAAGTCTACCTTCATTGTTACCGAATGCCGGATACAACTCTGTGTCAGGAGAAATGTGGCTGATATAGTCGGAGCATTTGCCGATGACAAGTTCATCTGTTGAGTTATCATCCAAAAAATATACTTCTGTGTATCGTCCACTCTGTCTGGCTATATCTGCCACAGTTCTGCCGTAGCCTCCTGCACCTAAGATTATAAGTTTCATCGTTTCGTTCCTGTCCTGTTGTGGTAATCTACACTACCCTCTCTCTATAGAGAACAACCCACCACCATTTTGCTTAATAATGGTGGATATCTTTAGTCATATGCTTAACTCTATTCTTTCACATTATAAATATCCTTGTTTTGCTACTTTATTATATCAATCCTTAATGCCCATTGCATCCAGCTCATCGCGGATGTACTGGAGTGCCAGAAGTTTCTGTTTAACCTCTTCAACATTCAGTAGTTCGGTATTGCTTGAATCAAATTCTGTCAGGGGATTACGTTCAACATCGCCATCCTTGAAATACTTATCATAGTTCAATCCACGCTTGTCACAAGGAACACGGTAGAAATTGCCCATGTCGATGGCGTGAGCACATTCTTCATTCGTAAGCAATGTTTCATACATCTTCTCGCCATGACGGATGCCAATCACCTTAATGGCATTCTTATCGCCACCGAACAATTCGCATACAGCCTCAGCTTGTGTCTGGATGGTGCAAGCGGGAGCCTTTTGAACCAGAATATCACCAGAGGTACCGTGTTCAAAGGCGAAGAGAACAAGGTCTACCGCTTCATCAAGAGACATAATGAAACGTGTCATGCTACCTTCTGTAATCGTGATAGGATTGCCGGCTTTGATCTGATCAATCCACAGCGGGATAACGCTACCGCGGCTGCACATAACATTGCCGTAACGCGTACAACATATCTTCGTTTTTGTTGTTGTACGGGATTTTGCAACAGCCACACGTTCTTCTAAAGCCTTGCTAATACCCATGGCATTGACAGGATATGCAGCCTTGTCTGTTGAGAGACAGATAACACACTCAACACCGGCTTCGATGGCGGCAGTCAGTACATTGTCGGTACCGATAACATTGGTACGCACAGCTTCCATGGGGAAAAACTCACAGGAAGGAACCTGCTTCAGAGCGGCGGCATGGAAAATGTAGTCAACGCCGTACATAGCATTGCGAACAGACTGAATATCTCTGACATCTCCAATATAAAATTTGATTTTTTCCGATACTTCCGGCATTTTCGTCTGAAATTCATGGCGCATGTCGTCCTGCTTTTTCTCATCGCGAGAGAAGATACGTATCTCACCAATATCGGTACACAGAAAACGGTTCAAGACCGCGTTACCGAAGGAGCCGGTGCCGCCTGTAATAAGTAAAGTCTTACCTGTAAAATTCATGACAGTTATTTCCTTTCTGTATTTGTTAAAAAATTATGCCACTTTCCTCTAAAGGTTTCCAGCGTATAGTTTTTGCCAATCACTTCACG
>CAZHZL010000140.1:0-4102 GCA_964537245.1 uncultured Oscillospiraceae bacterium | reverse complement strand
GGATAGTCCATACCATCCTTAAATTTGATCAGCTTAGGAACTGTCCAAGTTCTGAAATCATCGGAGTACATAACCCGTACATCCCGTTTGCCAGCGTTGATGTTTGCCCAAGTGGTCACTTCCCGGCGGGTATTGAAGTCCAGAATACCATCCTTCCAGGAATCACCGGCCATATCATGGTAGTCCCGCAGATAGCAGCAATACTTCTCACCATCCCAATGGGCTGTGTTCAGGCTGTCGAAGGCACCTATAGAAGTAAGCCGGTGGGAAAGTTTGAAGTGGTAGCCATCCGGGGAAGTATAACACCAAAGGCCACCCAACTGATCGCCCTTTGTTTCTCTGGGCGTTAGGGCCTTATAGCGCTCGTTACGATCACAGTTGGGATTGGAATCGTAAAAAACGAATGCACCATCATCCAGCTCATCGATCACAACATTATTATCCTTCAGATCCGGACGGTCATAAATATTCAGCTGTGGCCGTATCCAGTGAATGCCATCGTCACTTTCTAAAACACAAAGATAGCACACACTTCTCCAATAGCCGTTTGGACCGGTAACAGTATGCCAAGGAAGATAATACATCTTATAGCCCTTGGGGTCTTTCACAATGCAGGGATAGCTGAAACCGCTGAGTTCATCTCCCTGGTCAAACAGGAAGCAGGAACCTTTCCACTCCGGCTGAAGCTGCCGAATGAATGCAGTTGTACGATCCGTATCTACCAGATAACTATCCCAAAACACTTCGCGCTTACTGCCAATATCCAGGACATTAGTATCCATCATGCGGCTCCTCCTTTGATTCTGACTTTCGGATTGTCTTTCTTTTGTTGAATTTATACAATTCATGTCAAATCTCTTCCTTTGTATTTTCTATTATATCAGAATAAAATGCAATTTCTATTGTCTTAAACGCAAATTGTATTGCATTTTCTGCAAATTGCGTTATAATGCAAACAGGTGATGTTTATGAACAGACAAGCGAACTGGAATTATGCAGTAGAAAACAGTACCGTTTCCTTTTTCTATGCAAAGGGTACCGGCGATATTTTCGCTGAAAAGGAGTTTCATACCTTTCACGAAATTCTCTATATGTATGACATTGATGCCACACTGATTACAGAAAAGGACGATGTGGATATTAAACCGGGAGATTTAGTGATTATCCCGAAAGAGACTTTTCATCAGTTTATTCTCCGAAACCCGGAAACATATTGGCGTAGTTGTTTTCATTTTACCAGTACTGAAGGTCTAAGCGAATTGATGGATGCCTGCACAGAGGACATCCGTATTATCAATACTGCGGAAATTTCCAAATTGATGGAACAGATCCCAACGGCATTAGACGATTCTTTTTCCAAAGCTGAGAAGAATATTTATGTGACCTCTTTGTTTGCTCAAATGTTACTGGAAATCAAGAGAAATCTAAAACACTCTATTATTCTGAAAAGCCGTGATCGGGATTCCTTAATCTATAAGGCATTGGCCTATATTAACCAAAATTACCGTAGTTATATTGACATAGACAATATTGCCGATGCCTTATCTGTTTCCCGTTCAACCCTTTCTCACCGCTTCAAAGAGGAATTGAACATTTCTGTGCGAAAATACATTCTGCGTAAGCGCATGGTATATGCTCATCGTTTGCTCCGGTCTGGTATGTCCGCAACAGAAGCCTGCAAAAAAAGCGGTTATACCGACTATGTAGCCTTTTATCGTGCATACAAGCGATTTTATGGTATTGCTCCGGTTGATACGAAAGCGGAACAATAAGGAGGAATTATGAAAACTCTATTCTCACTGGATTCTCCAGTTATGAAGCTGCTGCGGCAGTTTACAGATCTGATGATACTGAATCTACTGTGGCTTTTGGGTTGTCTGCCGATCATTACCATCGGCGCATCCACCACAGCCCTTTATCAGTCCATTATTAAAATGCGAAAGGGAGAAGACGGGCGACCCTGGTCGGAATTTTGGAACTTCTTCCGAAGTAATTTCAAACAGGCCACTATCCTGTTCTTCGTAGTTGCAGTAGTTATCGCATTAACGGTTGTAGATATCCTCGTTATTGTGTCCTTTATCCCTAACACAAGCATCTTTCTAAAAATTCTTATGCTGTTGCCATTTCTGTTGGTAATTCCTGCATTAGGTTACGTGTTTCCTCTGCAAGCACAGTTTGATAACAGTGTGACAAATACATTAAAGAATGCCTGGATCATGTCCATGATCCATTTTTTGGTTTCAATCATCGTGCTGGTGATCAACCTTATTCCGGTGGTTATGTTTCTGTTTTTCCAGGAACTGTTTATCCGCTTTGTTCCCATCTGGGTGTGCCTTGGTGGTTCCGTGATTGCCTATGCAAATATGACTTTCCTACAAGGTGTTTTTGCCCAGTATATTCCCAATGATTCAAAAGCTGATTCCATTTAACTTTCTCATCGGAGGCTACAATGAAATTTCATTTAGACATCCCCATCATGCTATCGGAAGCAATCACCAAAGCTTACGATTTGATCGTACCTGACGGCGACCCTAAAAACATACCGTTGCTGATTTGGATTCATGGCGGCGCTTGGCGTGGTGGTGATAAACGGATTTTTAACGATTTTGAGCGTTTTGCCCGCCGGGGATTTGCCGTTCTGTCTATCGACTACCGATTCATCCAGGAAGCCCCCTTCCCTGCCCAGCTGATTGACTGCAAAGCTGCGGTCCGATGGGCACGGGCACATGCTGAAATATACGGATATAACGCCGATACGATCATCGTCGGCGGTGGTAGCGCCGGTGGACATCTTGCAGCGCTACTGGGTGTTACAAACAACGATCCCAGATACGATGTAGGTATGTATTTAGAATACAGCTCCAAAGTTCAGGCGGTTGTAGATGAATACGGTCCAGTCAATCTTGTAAATAGTGAAATGCCGGATTTTGCACCTGTCATGGATGCTTTATTGGGAGAGGAACAGCAAATGCGACACGATGCTTCTCCCATGCAGTTAATAACAGGTTCCGAGCCACCTTTTCTAATTCTCCATGGTACAAATGATCCTACCATTCCAATTGCCCAAAGTCAGCGCTTCTATGATGCACTGAAAGCAGCCGGTGTTGATGTGCAGTTTTATGCTATTCCCGGCGGTGTGCATGGATTTGACAGTACAGAAACTTATCATATTCTGACAGAGTTTATTCTGTCTCACGCCCGCTGACACATTACTATAAGGAAGTGTTTCTCATGTCCCCCAAGCAAAAATATGCCAAACTTACCGTTCTTTGTACAGCGGTATATTTTACCAGTTATATATCCCGCATCAATCTTGCAGCAGTAATGGTGGAACTAATCCAATCCGGCTTTACTGAAAAGCAGGTAGCTGCTCTGGCTCTGACGCTCTGTTCCGTTACATATGGCGTTGGACAAGTCCTCAGTGGTTGGATGGGTGACCGCTTTAAGCCGCAAAACATTATTCTGCTTGGATTCGTACTAACCGCATCCATGAATCTGAGTGTCACATTTCTACACACGCCCTCGCTGTTGCCTGTTCTGTGGGCTGTGAACGGTTTTGCCCAGGCATGTATGTGGCCGCCGCTGCTTTCCATTTTGACCGCACAGCTGCCCCAGGAGCAGTACAGCCGCGCTTGTGTGTGGGTCAGCCAGGGCAGTGCCTTTGGTACGATCTTTGTCTACGCTTGTTCTCCCCTGCTCATCCGGCTGGGTGGATTCCGTACTGTTTTCGGTTTCAGTGGTATTGCTGCCCTTGTAATGGCGCTCATTTGGAAAGTTTTCTTTGAGCGTTGGTTTGGAAAAGATACCACCCACGCCATCCAAACAGGAGACAAAGAAGTTACCGAAGCTGCTGAGCCCTTTAACCGTCATGCTTTTGTACTTATGGCACTGATCATGGCATCCATTATTCTGCAGGGATCTTTGCGAGATGGTGTCACGAACTGGATGCCTACCTTTGTTTCTGAAAACTTTGGTTTGGACAGTTCCTCTGCGATCCTTACCGGAGTGCTGCTTCCTATCTTCCAGATCCCTTGCACCGAAGCAGCAGCATGGCTCCAGCGCAAACGGCTTCACAACGAGGTCACCGCCGCCGGTGTTATCT
>CAZHZL010000139.1:0-4166 GCA_964537245.1 uncultured Oscillospiraceae bacterium | reverse complement strand
CGCCTACTACCCTTCCGGGACAGGTAACACAGACTTCACCTTACGGAAGAGATGTTGAGACTGTGGGACTTCCGGTAAAGGTATGCGAAATGCTTTCAAATGTTGACGGTGCAGCGTATCTTGAAAGAGTTGCAGTAAACAATGTTAAAAATATAAGAAATGCAAAGAAAGCTATCAAAAAAGCTTTTGAAAATCAGATTAACAAAAAAGGCTTCTCACTTATCGAGGTTATTTCAACCTGTCCTACAAACTGGGGTGTATCTCCGGAAGAAGCGTTGAAATGGGCAGAAGAAAAAATGATACCTTACTACCCGTTGGGAGTTTATAAAGACAAAACTCAGGAGGGCGAAGAATAATGACAAATGAAATATTAATAGCAGGCTTCGGCGGTCAGGGAATTTTGTTTTCAGGAAAATTTCTTGCGTACGACGGTCTCTTAAATGAAAAACAGGTCAGCTGGCTTCCTTCCTACGGACCTGAAATGCGTGGTGGTACTGCAAATTGCAGTATCATCATATCAGACGATAAAATAGGCTCCCCTATCGTATCAGAGCCTGATATTTTAATCGCAATGAACAAGCCGTCACTCGAAAAATACGAAAATGCGGCTAAATCAGGCAGTAAAATATTTATTGACAGCTCACTTATTGACAAAAAGGTTGACAGAAACGACGCTGAAGCTTATTACATTCCTGCAACCAAGCTTGCTTCAGATGAAAACTTAACAGGTCTTGCAAATATGATTATGATTGGCTATATGATTTCAAAAACAGGTATAATGTCTTTTGAAAATGTTGAAGCCGCTATGAAAAAGGTTATTCCTGCAAGAAAGCAGAATATGCTTGAAGTAAATATGAAGGCTGTTGAGCTTGGATATAACTATAAGGAGGACTAAGTTATGAACAACCAGATAAAAGATATCGGTATGCGTCTTAGATTTATGCGCGAAGATAACGATATTACAACAAAAGAAATGGCGCAGAAGCTTAATATGGAAGAAAGCGAATATATTAAGTTTGAAGAAGGCGAAAAAGATTTTCAGTTCAGCTTTATATACAATGCGGCTGAAGCTCTCGGAATTGATGTTCTTAATCTTATAAGCGGAGATTCTCCAACGCTTTCAATGTGTTGTATGGTTGAAAAAGGTAAAGGATACAGCGTAAAAAGAGCACACGAATATGACTATAAACACCTTGCGTATACTTTCAGAAACAGAAATTCAGAGCCTTATCTTGTTACTATCACACCTGATGATAAGCCACCGGTAATGCACGGTCACGAAGGACAGGAATTCAACTATGTTCTTTCCGGAAAGATGATTCTATATATTGGTGACATTTCTTACGAATTATCAAAAGGAGACAGTATTTATTTCGACTCAAGCGTTCCGCACGCTGAAGTTGCAAAGGGCGATAAGCCTGTTGAATTTATCGCGGTGGTTATCAAATAACCCATAACCCGTGATTACGGAAAGGAATCTAAAAAAATGGCTATATATGAAAAATTTGTGGGTGCCTCAAGAGATGATTTTACATCTCTCAAGGACGCACAGCAGAATTATAAACTTACATGGAATGATGACTTTAACTTCGCTTATGATGTTATAGATGTACTCGGAAAAGAAAAGCCGGATAAGCTTGCAATGATATGGGTTTCCGAAAGCGGAGAAGAAAAGCGTTTTACATTCCGCGATATGATGCTCGAATCAAACAGAGCAGCAAACTATTTTAAATATCTTGGTGTAAAAAAGGGAGATAAGGTGCTTTTAGTTTTAAAAAGAAGCTACCTATTCTGGTTCTGTATTCTTGGTCTCCACAAAATTGGTGCTGTTGTTATACAGGCAACAAATATGTTAAAACCAAAGGATTATGTTTACAGATGTAACGCCGCAGATATAAAATATGCAATCATCACAGCTGACGGTGACGCAACAGATTGCTTTGACGAAAGATGTGATGAATATAAAACAATCAAGAAAAAGCTTGTTACAAAGCATAAAAAGATTGATGGCTGGATTGACTTTGAGGAAGGCTTTGAAGCGGCAGATACAGATTGGGTACGCCCGACAGGCGATAAGGGAACAAAAGCAAACGACATAATGATGCTTTCCTTCACTTCAGGAACAAGCGGTTACCCGAAAATGATTATGCATGATTTCAAGTACCCTCTCGGTCATATTATGACAGGCGTTTTCTGGCACAGAGTTGTTGACGGCGGACTTCATTTCACAATTTCCGACACAGGCTGGCTTAAGAGCCTTTGGGGTAAATTATACGGTCAGTGGCTTGGCGAAAGTGCTGTTCTCGTGTATGATTTTGAAAAATTTGACGGCGCAGATATTCTTTCAAAGCTTGAAAAATATAAGGTAACAACCTTCTGCGTACCGCCTACAATGTACCGCCTTATGCTTCAGAACGATGTGAAAAAATACGACCTTTCTTCTCTT
Source organism: uncultured Oscillospiraceae bacterium (assembly GCA_964537245.1). Taxonomy (GTDB): domain Bacteria; phylum Bacillota; class Clostridia; order UMGS1840; family UMGS1840; genus UMGS1840. The sequence goes on along the minus strand of CAZHZL010000139.1, from coordinate 1,720 downwards.
GTACATTGCTGTACTGCGGGAGAAGCTTTAAATCCTGAAATATTTAACCGTTGGAAAGAAGCAACAGGTCTTGAAATATACGAAGGCTTCGGTCAGACTGAAACAACAGTTTGTATAGCAACAATTTATCCATGGACAAAGCCTGTACCTGGTGCACTCGGATTTTCTGTTCCGGGATATGATGTGCATATAATAAACGAAAACAACGAAAACTGTCAGAGAGGTACAAACGGAGAAATCTGTATAAGAGTTCTCAGCAAAGAGCGTAAGCCTTGCGGACTTTTAAAAACCTATGTGGCAAATGATACAAAAGAGCCCGCTGTACGCGAAGGCTTCTATCATACAGGCGATGTTGCATACAGAGACGAAATGGGTATGTTCCGCTATGTAGGAAGAAACGATGATGTTATAAAATCATCAGGTTACCGTATAGGACCTTTTGAAATCGAAAGCGTTCTTATGGAACATCCCGCAGTAAACGAGGTTGCAGTAACAGGTGTTCCTGACGCTGTAAGAGGCTTTATCGTAAAAGCAACAATCGTTCTTGCAAAAGGTTATGAAGGCTCAGACGCACTTGTTAAAGAGCTTCAGCAGTATGTAAAAACAAATACTGCACCGTATAAATATCCGCGTATCGTTGAATTTGTTGAAGCACTTCCGAAAACCTTTAACGGAAAAATAAGACGCGCCGCAATAAGAGAAAACGATAGCAGTAAATAAGATACATAAATGAGGTTACCGAAATTTTTTTGGTAACCTCAAAAAAAGAGGTTTAAAAAATGTATAAAATTATTGACGCTCACTGTCATATTTATCCTGACAAAATTGCGCTTAAAGCTACAAAAGCAACTGAAAATTTCTATCAGCTTACGGAAACGAAGCTTGACGGAACGGTTTCTATGTTAAAAGATGTAGGAAAAAAAGCAGGTATATGTCATTTTATTGTCCAGTCGGTTGCAACCGCACCTTCCCAGGTTTCTTCTATAAACCGTTTTATCGCAAGCACTGTGGAAGAAAACAAAGGACTTATGACAGGACTTGGAACGCTTCACCCTGACAGTGACGATATAAAAAGAGATGTTGACGAAATAATCGCACTCGGCTTAAAGGGCGTTAAGCTTCATCCCGATATACAAAAATTTAAAATTGATGATTACAGGTGCTTAAAGATATATGAAGAGTGTGAGGGAAAGCTTCCGATACTTATGCACACAGGAGACAGCAGATACGATTATTCCAACCCAAACCGCCTCAAGCCTATACTTGATATATACAATAATCTTACCGTTATAGGCGCACACTACGGCGGCTGGTCTGTATGGGAGGACGCGGCAAAAGAGCTTCATAAATATAAAAATCTGTATGTTGACTCATCTTCTACCTCGTATGAGCTTGGAAATGAAGAAATATTGAAGCTTATAAATATGTATGGCGAAGATAAAATCTTATTTGGAACAGACTACCCGATGTGGACTCCTGAAGTAGAAGTAGAAAGATTTTTATCACTTGATTTAGGCGAAAAAGCAAATAAAAAAATATTCTCCGAAAATGCTGCCAAGCTTTTTGGGATTGAATTATAAATTCAGAAAAAAAGTGTTTTTCTCGTTTCATCATACTCGTAGATTGATGAAAAATTTTGTCGCAGAAATTGAGAATACACTTTTTAGGCTCTATAATAAATGTTGTGGTCAACAATAAAAAGAGCTTTCAAAAGAAATAA
>CAZHZL010000138.1:0-4201 GCA_964537245.1 uncultured Oscillospiraceae bacterium | reverse complement strand
AAGGTCAGAAAATCTCTGCTTTAAAGTCTTAAATACTTGTAAAAAACAATAATAATGTCCTTCCATTAAAAAAAGGAACGAAAATAGCAATATTTGGAAAAGCACAAATTGATTATGTAAAAGGTGGCGGTGGAAGCGGAGATACTGTATGTGAGTATGTTCGTAATATTTATGAAGGATTAAAACAAAAAAATGGTAAAGTTGAAATTTTTCATAGTCTGTCATTATATTATATGGATTATGTAGAGAAATGCTATAAAAACGGTGAAACAAACGGAAGGCTTACGGAAGCAAAAATTCCCGCTGATTTACTTAATGAAGCAAAGGCGTTTACCGAAACTGCCATAATTACAATAAACCGATATTCCAAAGAAGCAGAAGACAGAAAAAATGACGGCACAGACACATACTTTTTACTAAGCGAAGAAGAAAAAAATATGGTTGAAGCTGTATGCAGCAATTTCAAAAATGTTATTGTACTTTTGAATACAGGTTCAATGATTGATACATCATGGTTTGCAAATAACGATAAAATTTCGTCAGCACTCATGATATGGCAAGGCGGGATGGAAGGCGGTTTGGCTGCCGCCGATGTGCTTGTAGGCGATGTTAACCCATCGGGGAAACTTGTTGATACCTGTGCTAAAAATTTTGAGGACTACCCTTCATCCGAAGGCTTTCACGAATCAGACCTCTACACTAAATATACGGAAGATATTTTTGTAGGTTACCGTTATTTTGAAACAATTCCAAATAAAAAAGCTTGCGTGGTTTATCCATTTGGATACGGTCTGTCCTATACAAAATTTGAATTTTCTAATATATCAGCAACACAGATTAGCGAAAAGATTATTGTATGCGTTGATGTTAAAAACAGTGGCAAATGCGATGGAAAAGAAGTTGTTCAAGTTTACTATTCCGCACCAAAAGGAAAAATAACCAAGCCTTCTGTTAATCTTTGTGCATTTAAGAAAACAAAGCTTTTAAAGCCGAATGAAACAGAAACGATTGTTATGACTTTTGATGTTTCTGCCATGGCATCCTATGACGATATTGGAGATATTCAAAAATCTGCATATATTCTTGAAAAAGGCGAATATAAAATCTATATCGGTAATTCTGTACGGAATATTACTGAACTTAAATATAAATATACACTTTCGGAAAATATAATTGTCGAACAGCTTACAGAATACTGTGTGCCTAAAAATTTAGGAAAGCGTATGATTGCAAGTGGTGAATACATAAATGTTTCAGACAGAGAAGCAACTCAGAAAACATTTCCTGTTGAGTATGTATGTGAAAGAAAATTTCCCGAAAATGAAGAAAACAGAAAGATGCTTATTGATGTTTATAACAAAGAAATTTCTTTGGATGATTTTATATCACAGCTTACGGATGAAGAACTTTTTGATCTTCTCGGCGGTAAAGCTGACACAGGAGTTGCAGACACAGGCGGAATGGGCGGACTGAAAAAATACGGAATCCCCTGCCCGATGACTGCCGACGGACCTGCAGGTTTACGATTAAATCCAAAAATAGGAATAAACACAACAGCATTCCCTGTTGCAACAATGATTGCATGCACATGGAATTTAGACCTTATGGAAGAAATGGGAAAAGCAGGTGCATTGGAAGTAAAGGAAAATAACTTGTCAATGTGGCTTACCCCTGCTATGAATATTCACAGAAGCCCTCTTTGCGGAAGAAATTTTGAATATTTTTCAGAAGATCCTTTTATATCAGGTAAAATGGCTGCCGCAAAAGTAAGAGGAATACAATCAGTCGGTATAGTCGCAACTTTAAAACATTTTGCATGCAACAACAGAGAAACCAACCGTACAATAGCAGACTCAATTTTATCAGAAAGAGCATTGAGAGAGATTTATTTAAAAGGCTTCGAAATTGCTGTTAAAGAATCTGAACCTAAACTTGTCATGACATCTTATAATGTTATAAACGGTGTTTATGCATCTGAAAACGCAGAACTTATCACAGGTATTTTAAGAAATGAATGGCATTATCAAGGTTTAGTTACAACAGATTGGTGGAACAAAGCGATAAAAACAAAAGAAATAATCGCAGGAAATGATATGCGTATGCCAATTGAATGCAATCCCGAACCGGGAGATTATACAATGCTCAAAGATTTAAACAGAAATCAGCTAGCAGTTTGTGTCAAAAGGTTATTAGAGCTGATATTATGGTTGGAATAAACAACATTTTGTTGGAATAATACATAAAATCTGTCTTAAAAGAAATAGAAATAAAAGAAATTCAAAATATGAGGAACAAGAAATGAACTTTAAAAAAGACAAATTGGAAATTAAAACATTTGAAACAAGAGATGAAATGGGTCTTAATGCAGCTAAAGATATAAAAAACTGTATCACTTCCCTACTCTTAAAAAAAGATGAAATCAATATTATTTTTGCAGCGGCACCTTCACAAAATGAGGTTCTTCACTATTTATGTGAGGATAAGGAAATTGACTGGAGCAAAATAAATGCTTATCACATGGACGAATATATTGGTCTTGACGCTTCTGCTCCTCAATGCTTCAGCAACTTTTTAAAAAATGCTATTTTTGATAAGTTGCCGTTTAAGAGTGTAAATTTGATAAATCCCGCTTCAACGGCAGATGAGGAATGTGAAAGATACGGTAAATTACTTACAGAAAATCCTGCGGATATAGTTGTTATGGGTATCGGTGAAAACGGTCACATTGCATTTAATGACCCACATGTTGCATTTTTCAATGACGAAAAGATTATTAAAGCAGTTGAGCTTGACGAGGTTTGCCGTAACCAACAGGTAAATGACGGTTGCTTTGAAAAGCTTTCAGATGTACCAAAATACGCCTTAACACTTACTATTCCAACACTTATAGCGGCTGATTATCATTTTTGCGTTGTTCCTGCTCCAACAAAGGCAAATGCAGTAAAGAGAACTGTGGAAGGTGAGATTTCAGAAGAATGTCCTGCAACAATTCTCCGAACAAAAGAAAATTCAATTTTATACTGCGATAAAGACAGCAGCTCACTTCTTTGAGGGTTAAATAATGTTTAAAGAATATATTTATAAAACTATAAACGGCGTAGGGCTTCCGATGAGAATTTATATGCCAGAAAATGAATCTGGTACAGTAGTTTTATGTATTCATGGTGGTGGTTGGAGAGGATCAATAAAAGATAATTCCCCATGGGATGGAAGCTGGATGTCTAAGCATGCAGAATATTATTCAAAAAAAGGCAAAATTGGAATTTCAATTTCATATCGGGATTTGGATTTTACAGAAGATACCGTAACAAAAGACCAGATTGAAGACTGCCGTGATGCAATGGTGTTTATAAAAGAGCTTTTTCCAGACAAAAATATATATGCAATCGGCGATTCAGCAGGTGGACATCTTGCTTTATGTCTCGGTTTTTTGACAGATGAGAATTTAAGACCAGAAAAAATTGCTGCTTGTAATCCCGTTACCGACTTGGTTAACGAAAAATGGAAGGACACGGGAAAAACAAAGGATGACAGAAGAAAAATTTCACCTCTTTTTATGATTGATGAGTTTGATAATTCTAATTCAAAAAAATCTGAAATTCTTTGTATGCACGGCAATAGAGATACTGTTGTGCCTATAGAAGATACGATTTTATTTGATAAAAAGTTGAAAGAAAAAGGCTTTAAAAGCAAAATGATTACGGTTGAAGGTGCAACACACGCATTTATTTTATGGGGGTTTACCGCAAAAGATGAAGATGTCGAATGTTGCATGAAAATAATTGATAAATTTTTTTAAGGTGAAGATTATGATTACAAAAATAAGCAGTGGTACTGTGATTACCGACGGTAAAGAAGTTAAAACCAATGTATATATTAAAGATACAAAAATTTTAGCTTTAACAAATGCAGCACTTCCCTTTGATGTTGAAATTGACGCACAAGGAAAATATGTTGCACCGGGGTTTATTGACATACATATTCACGGTGCTAAAAATTATGACTTTTTAGACTGCACCGAAGAAGCATACAAAGAAATAGCAAAAGAGGTAGCCAAACATGGTGCAACTTCAATCGTCCCCACCCTTACTTCAAGCACAAAAGAAAATATGAAAAAAGCCATTGAAATTTATGAAAAAGTAAAAAACAATACAGGTGGTGCAAAATTTCTAGGATTACATTTAGAAGGTCCATATTTTGC
>CAZHZL010000137.1:1835-4294 GCA_964537245.1 uncultured Oscillospiraceae bacterium | reverse complement strand
GTCAATATATTTTGAATATATTTATAATATAAATATAATATATATTTTAATATCATTTTGTAATATAATTACATTAAGAGGTGATAAAAAATGGGAAAAAGCGTTATAAAAATAAACAAAAAGGGCGATGACGGATATAAAGTAATATCTGTCAGAATAAAAGAAAATGTTCTGAAGAAAATTGATGATTTGTCACAGGAAAGCAACCGCTCAAGAAATGAGCTTATAAATATAATTCTTGAAAGCTCGGTTGACGATGTGGAAATCAGCTAACGAAAAAATCCGACAGTGACTTTTTGCACTGTCGGACTTTTTTCATTTTCTCTTATTTACGGATATATTCTCCAATATATTCAGGAGAATCCTTGCCGTATTTTTCGATAAGCTCAATTATCGGTGTGCTTACAATTATACCGTCAAACTCTGCCGGTATTTTATCTTTTTTCGTATGCACCATTATATCAAAATCAACAACGCAAGGAATATCTGTGTAGCTTTTTATTTCGGAAAGAAGCGCAAGCATATCGCCCATTTCAACGGTTGCGCCTGCTATATAGATGAAGCCTTCAGCCTCTTTTGCAATCATAGCGGCTCTTTTCTCTGAATTTGGGGAAACGATTGAAATAAGCTCAATTCCGTATTTTTTAAATTCATTTAAAAATTCTTCTTTTTCTTCAAAAGGTAAATCGGGAATTTCAACGCCGTCAATACCTGCTTTACGGCAGTTATGTAAGAAACGGTCAGCGCCATATGAAAAAATTACATTTGCATATGTCATAAACACAAGCGCAATATCAACATTTTTGCGTACTCTTTCAACCATTTCAAATATTTTGTCTGTTGTTGCACCGTTTGAAAGCGCTCTTACATTTGCGTTCTGAATAACTGGGCCTTCTGCTGTCGGGTCTGAAAACGGAATACCAAGCTCGATAAGCTTAGCGCCGTTTTCCACTGCCGCATATATTATTTTTTCGGTTGTTTCTATATCAGGGTCACCGCAGGTTATAAAAGGAATAAAAAGCTTTCCGTTTTTAAATGCGTCCATTATCTTACTCATAAAGATTCTCCCCTCTGTATCTTGCAATCTGTGCACAGTCCTTATCACCGCGACCGGACACTGTTACAACTATAATTTTATCCTTCGGCATTGTCGGCGCAAGCTTTATTGCATACGCAATAGCGTGAGCTGATTCAATTGCCGGAATAATGCCTTCGGTTTTTGAAAGATATTCAAAAGCACAAACGGCTTCTTCATCTGTTACAGGAACATACTGCGCTCTTTTCATATCATGGAGATTTGCATGCTCAGGACCTACGCCCGGATAATCAAGCCCTGCCGATATCGAATATACAGGCGCAATCTGACCGTATTTATCCTGACAGAAATAAGATTTCATACCGTGGAAAATACCTAAGCTTCCTGTATTTACCGTTGCCGCAGTTTCAAAGGTATCAATACCTCTGCCCGCAGCCTCACAGCCTATAAGCGCAACCTCTTTGTCCTCAATAAAATTGTAGAAGCTTCCGATAGCATTTGAGCCGCCGCCAACGCAAGCTAAAACAGCGTCGGGAAGTCTGCCCTCTTTTTGTAAAATCTGCTGCTTTATTTCTTTTGAAATTACAGCCTGAAAATCTCTTACAATAGTCGGGAACGGATGCGGTCCCATAACCGAGCCTAAGCAATAGTGTGTATCTGAAAGTCTTTTTGCCCATTCACGCATAGCTTCCGAAACAGCGTCCTTAAGTGTTGCTGTGCCTGATGTTACAGGGATAACCTCTGCGCCCAGCAATCTCATTCTGTAAACATTAAGCGCCTGTCTTTCTGTGTCTTCTTTTCCCATAAATACAACACACTCCATATCAAGAAGCGCCGCCGCAGTCGCAGTCGCAACGCCGTGCTGACCTGCGCCTGTCTCAGCAATAAGACGGGTTTTGCCCATTTTTTTTGCTAAAAGCGCCTGACCGAGAACATTGTTTATCTTATGTGAGCCTGTATGATTGAGGTCCTCTCTTTTTAAGTAAATCTTTGCACCGCCCAAATCCTCGGTCATTTTCTTCGCATAGTAAAGTCCCGACGGTCTTGCGGCATACTCTTTCAGAAGCTCGTCAAGCTCTCTGTTAAATTCTTCGTCATTTTTGTAAAATTCATAAGCCTTTTCAAGCTCATTAATGGCATTCATCAAGGTTTCAGGAACATACTGACCGCCATGAATTCCAAATCTTCCTTTTTTGTTTGTCATTTTTCATCTTCCTCTCGTTTCTTATCAAAATGATGTTGGTTTCAAGGAAATTAATAAAAAATCCCTGAAAGAAATTTTTATAAAAACTTCTTTCAAGGACGAATAGTAACTATAATTTATCCGCGATGCCACCTTGATTCACAGATTTCTTTTTTCTAAAAAATCCGCACACTCAGAAGGATACCAACATATCCCCGATTTTTAACGAAAATCACTCGT
>CAZHZL010000137.1:0-1825 GCA_964537245.1 uncultured Oscillospiraceae bacterium | reverse complement strand
GTCAAGGACGAAATTTCTTCCGCGTTGCCACCTTGCTTTGTAAGCTTTGCTTACACACTCTGAAGATACCGACATATCTCCGACTTTTTACGTAAGTCACACGTCAGCGCATTTAACGCCGCCCTCAGCAGTCCATATTATTCAGGAGAACCTACGGAACTCACACCGTAATCCGCTCGCTCAAAAAGGCTCTTTATCTGATTTTTTTCTGCCTCAACGGTTTAATAAGTATATCTTATTATAACACCAAAATTTTAATATGTCAATAGTTTTTTTGTTTTTGATGTTACAAAATTTCTTTGAGCTTTTCGGAAATTACAAAAAAGTCCTCTTTCGGATAGTAATAATGCCACGAATTTTTTAAAATATATTTCTTTACAAACGGATTATTGTTAAAATACTTCATCGAATTTAACGAAACCATTTCGTCTTTTTTTGAAAAAAACGCGTGACACTCTGTTTTTATATCCAAAATTCTTCCGCGTGTTTCTCTTGACATCGAAAAAAGGTCGCGATATCTCGGAAGCCATGTAAGATATTTAAAAAGATTTTTTTCATAAGGAACTCCGTGTGTTTTATCCGAAACAGACAACACAGGATTATCTTTTTCCTTTTTTTCAAAAATAGCTTTGAATGAATTAAGTGCTGAAGCAGGCTTTAAAAAGATTTTCAGCGGACAGGCAAACAAAATAAGCTTTTTTATCTTTTCGGGATGCTTTTTATACACATCAACCGCTAAAAGCGTTCCCATTGAATGACCGATGAGAATAATATTTTCGTATTCCTTCTCCAAGCTTAAAACAAGATTTTCAACCTGTTTTTTCCATTTTTCCTTTGAGGTATGCGTAAAATCTGAAAAGCTGCCGCCGTGACCTTCAAGAAGTATATTATATATTGAATAAGCTTTCGGAACACACGGTATCATTTCATCAAAATAACGGGGTGTGCCAAGTATTCCGTGAATCATCACAACCACAGTATTTTTATTTTCTGATATTCTGATATATTCTTCGTGATTCACACTTATTCCTCCGCATTTTTATCATCTAAAATATGATTGTCACTTTCAAGATAACCACATTCAACCATACATTCAATGACTGTTCTTTGTCTTTCATAAGCTAAATCGGGATTTACATCAAGAGAATAAACCGACGGTGCATTCGGGATTCCTGCAAGGAGCGTACATTCGTAATCCGAAAGCTCGTTTGGTGTTTTATCAAAATATCCCATTGACGCGTCGTATATTGAATAGTATCCGCTTCCGTAATATATCACATTCATATAAAGCTCTAAAATTTCTTCTTTTTTATAAGCTTCTTCTATATCTCTTGATATAAAAACCTCAACTATTTTTCTTTCAAAGGTTTTGTCCATAAGCGGAAAGTACAGATTTTTTGCAAGCTGTTGAGTTATTGTGCTTCCGCCCTGCTCCAGCTTCCCTGCCTTTATATTTTTCCACATCGCCCTTGCAGTCCCCATAAAATCAAAGCCGTTGTGCGAATAAAACCTCTTATCCTCCGCGGCCACAACCGCGTCAATATATATCTGCCGTATATTTTCAACCGTTGTATAGTTTTCTTTAGCCTTAACCTCAGAAACAACCGCTTCAAGCGGTTTTTCCGCTATAATCTCAAGATATTTGTCATATCCGTCTTTGATATAAAGCCCGACAACTGCCAGAACAAAAACAACAGCTATCACCAAAACTCTTTTTATCGTTTTCATATAATATCACAATTCCTTATTTTTATTTGTATGTGTCAATTGTATAAAGACTGAACAATTTAGATACCAGTTATTTAATAGTTTCAAACTTAAATTC
>CAZHZL010000136.1:0-4310 GCA_964537245.1 uncultured Oscillospiraceae bacterium | reverse complement strand
TTCAAGAACTGATTGACAGAATTGAGGTGCACGCAGTAGAGGGTACGGGATTAAACCGTACTCAATCGGTAATAATACATTACAAGTTCATCGGTGAGCTTGATATGCCGGAGAACTTTGACAAGATAAAAGTCAACACAAGAAAAGGTGTTGAGGTTGAATACTTAAGAACAACTAAAACGGCGTAAAAACAAAAAAATCGAGTGTTCATAACTTCATACACGTTATGAACACTCGATATGGTCGGGATGACAGGATTTGAACCTGCGGCCTCTTCGTCCCGAACGAAGCGCGCTACCAAACTGCGCTACATCCCGTTTTTCAAAACCATTCAATATTCTATCACGAATTTACGATTTTGTCAATATCTGCTTTGTTTCTTTTGCGTTTTATTCTTCTTTCACTTTGCCTTGTTTTGAAATCAACATTTCTTTTTATGTTAAAGAATATAATTATCATTACCAAAACAACACCGATACCAATCCACATCAGTATATTCGGTGGTTCTTTGTCGATATCTTTTGTCTTTTGTGATGAGATATATCCGGAAATATTTTTACTGAGTTTCAGATCAAGGTTACTGTAATGTTCTTCATACCATTTTCCAAGACTGTTGTACAGATTAAACACTGCTTTATCATAGTTTCCTTTTGCAAATTCAGGTTCGAAGGTTTCAGCAATGATTTCATATAAAATACTGTCATTTAAAATTCTCTTGATATTTTTGCCCTGCACCACACCGTAATCGTTGCTATCCGATGCTATTACTATAAATACACTGTTGCCTCTGCCGATGTTTCCTACATTCCATGAAGAATAAAGATTTTTGGCATATTCATTTACTGAAAGACCATCCGTGGAGTTGGTTGTTACAAAAATAATCTTTGCTTCGGTTTGTTCAAAAAGTATATCATTTTTTGATTTCACGTAATCTTTTATTCCGTCCGATATCATACCACAGTAGTCTGTAAAAGATACATCATCAGGTCTTAAATGTGCGCGGACATTGGTGGATATTGAACATATTAACACAATCAGAATAATTATTTTATTTAAAAAATTTTTCATTTGTATACCTCGTTTTTTCATCGTACTATTAAAATTATATCTACAATTAATTTTTTGTCAAGTCAAAAAGCAAAATATTACAGACTATCTTTTAAAATGTTTACAGATAATAAACTTGGTGATATTTTTGTTTTCTGGCGTAAAATATAAAAAAATAATTTGTTTATTTCTGATTTTTTTTGTTGTAGTGTTTTCTTATTTTGCAAATACCGTAAATAATCATGTTAAATTGGCACATCTTGTTGTTGAGGCACTTGAAAATACATCACACATAACTTTGAATAATATAAAAAAATCTGTTTTTCCTTCTCAAAATGTTTTTTCGTCATTTGAACTTAATGTACGTTCCGAAAATAAGACCGGTTTTTGTTTGATAAATGATAACAAAGATGATAAAATCACTTTCTATGCAAACAATCTGAAGTTTGGCGAAAGTTTACCTATGAATATTTGTGCATGGGCAGACAATTCATTTATAGGATTCAGAATCAACGATAATCCCGAGCTATCCTACACGGCGAAATCGCTTGACTTTAAATCAACATGGAATGATAGCGTATATTCCGTGTTTTTTGATGTTCCGTCATTTGTTCCAGATGATTTAAGCTATAAGGAAATAAACAAATTTATTCGCTCGGATAATGTTTTAAAAATATTGTTTGCACTTAATTTCAAGAATGTAAAAACTGATTATCGTGAACTCATAAATAATATTGATATATGCGATTTGGGTACTTTTCCTCTGTATACTGAAAACGGATTGAAAGATGGTAGATTGATAAGGCTTAATATATCCGCGGAATATATAAAAAAAGTTTTGTCTCACACAGAAAAAGCATCTTCCGCATCTGAAATGAAATTGTTTGCCGGATTGATTTCTAAAGTAAATAAATATATTCAGGACATAGAAGACAACCGCATAGTTGTTGATATGGTTTTGTATAATAACGCCGTATATTCTGCAGAAACATCATTTCATACCGACGGGTTTCTAAATAATGTTTATTTGAAAATCTCCGGGGGACTTATAAATGTTGCTGTTAAACAAATGATACCTTACGGTCATGATTCATCCATTATGGATTTACGTGTAAATATCAATAAGACAGAAGGTTTAAAAGCAGAATTACTAAGCGAAAAAAAACAGCAGATATATTTTGATTTAAAAAGAATTAATCCGGGTTTGATAATATCTAATGTTACGTGTTCCGATAAGAGCTACAAAATAACTTTGTCTGAAAATGTAGAAAGTATTGAAGAAATAAACAATGGAAAAAATATATATAAACTGTCCGTTTCGGATTTGTATCACTTATATCAGATTTGTAAATAGAGTTCACTAATTATGTATCGACATTTATCTGCAAAAAAGCTTATTGATTTTATATAAATAGTATTGTATAATATTATAAATGACATAAAGAAAGGACTTGTTTTTTATGGATTATATTGAACTGTATAAAAGATGGCTTGAAAGCGATATTGTAGACCGGGATACAAAAAAAGAATTACTTTCTGTAAAAGATAATGATAATGAAATTAAAGAACGTTTTTATAAGCAGCTTGAATTCGGAACAGCAGGTCTTAGGGGGATAATAGGAGCAGGTACTAACCGTATGAACATCTATACTGTCCGCCTTGCTACACAGGGGCTTGCAGAAGATATTAAAAATTGCGGTGAAGAAATGGTTAAACGCGGCGTGGTTATTGCATATGACTCACGTCACAAATCTTACGATTTTGCAATGGAAAGTGCCAAGGTACTTGCAGCTAATGGTATTAAAGCTTATGTGTTTGATGAACTCAGACCAACTCCGGAGCTTTCTTTTGCAGTGAGACATTTAAACTGTGCAAGAGGTATTGTTATTACCGCAAGTCATAATCCAAAGGAATATAACGGATATAAAGCGTATGGTGAAGATGGGGGACAGCTTCCGCCAAAATCATCCGATTACGTGATATCTATAATTGCTAAAACCGATATTTTCGATGATGTAAAGGTTATGGATGAATCAGAAGCCAAGGCAAAAGGTCTTATAGAAATTATCGGTGAAGAAATCGACAATGTTTATCTTGAAAATGTCTACAAGCAGTCGGTGACAACGAAGGCAATTGAAGAACTTGGTAGTGAATTTTCTGTTATCTACTCACCTTTCCATGGTACAGGAAATAAGCTTGTAAGACGTATTCTTGCAAAAATTGGTGTTACAAATCTTCGTATAGTAAAAGAGCAGGAACTTCCCGATCCTGATTTCAGCACCGTTAAATCACCAAATCCCGAAGAAAAAGCCGGATTCAGCTATGCTATAGATATGGCAAAGAAGGAAAGAGCAGACCTTATATTTGCAACAGATCCCGATGCTGACAGAATCGGTGTAATCGTTACCGATTCAAACGGTGAATTTATTACCCTTACAGGTAATCAGGTTGGCGTGCTTCTGGCGGAGTTTATTTTGAGAAATAAAAAACTCGACGGTACTCTTAATGAAAAAGGTGCCATCATCAAAACAATAGTTACCACATCCATGCTTTATCCTATTGCCAGAGACTACGGTGTTCACACTCATGATGTACTTACCGGCTTCAAATATATTGCAGAGCTTATAAAAGATTTTGAAGAAAATAATTACTATAATGAATTTCTTCTTGGTTTTGAGGAAAGCTACGGTTATCTTGCCGGCACCTATGCCCGTGACAAGGATGCAGTTGTTGCATCAATGCTTATTACCGAAATGACAGCTGACTACAAGGCAAAGGGCATGACTCTTTACGATGGTCTTATAAAACTTTATGAAAGATACGGATATTACCTTGAAAAGACAGAATCTGTTACATTCTCCGGTATGGATGGCACAGATAAAATTAAGGCGATTATGAATTCTTTCCGCCAGACTCCACCATCAGAATTTGCAGGTATGAAAGTTTGCAGAATGTGGGATGTCAAATCAGGAATTATTAAGGATTTTGAAACAGGAACGGAAGAAAAATTGAATCTTCCCTCATCCGATGTTTTCCGCTACGATCTTGAAAATGGAGCATGGTTTGCTGTGCGTCCTTCGGGTACGGAACCAAAAATCAAGTTTTATCTTGGCGTTTGTGAGGATTCTTATTCAAAATCTTGTCAAAAATTAGACCAATGTATAGCAGAAATATCCAAATTTATATAAGTTTTGAAAAATTTTAAGATTTTGCTTGCATTTTATAAATTCTTGTGATATAATACTTTAGGTTTAATACGAAAG
>CAZHZL010000135.1:0-4529 GCA_964537245.1 uncultured Oscillospiraceae bacterium | reverse complement strand
ACACAGAGCGCATTGCTCAACTGTTGGTGTAACTGAATTTATCGACGGAGAAGCTGTTTGCGGTTTCCTTATCGAAAAAGAAATCGAATTTTTGGGAAATGCTGTTGACAATCCTGTAAGACCTTGCGTTGCTATTCTCGGAGGTTCAAAGGTTTCAAGTAAAATTTCTGTTATCAATAATCTTCTTGAAAAGGTTGATACACTCATCATCGGCGGCGGTATGGCTTACACATTTATGAAAGCTCAGGGCGAAGAAGTCGGCGATTCATTACTTGAAGCAGATTATCTTGACTATGCAAACGAAATGGTTGCAAAAGCAGAAGCTAAAGGCGTTAAATTGCTCCTCCCTGTTGATACAGTTGTTGCAACAGATTTTGCTAACGATGCAGAACATAAAACAGTTGCAAGAGGACAGATTGAAGCAGGCTGGCAGGGACTTGATATCGGCGAAGCTACAATCAAGCTTTATTCAGACGCAATCAAAGAAGCTAAAACAGTTGTTTGGAACGGACCTATGGGTGTATTTGAAATGCCTACATTTGCAAAAGGCACAAACGCTATCGCTGAAGTTCTCGCTGAAATAGACGCTACAACAATCATCGGAGGCGGTGACAGTGTTGCTGCTGTTAATCAGGCAGGCTTAGGCGAAAAAATGAGTCACATTTCAACAGGCGGCGGTGCATCACTCGAATTTTTGGAAGGAAAAGAGCTTCCGGGTATTGCAGCACTTAACGATAAATAATAACAGTATAAAATAAAGGAAAACAGGAGATAAAAAAATGGGAAAATATATTATAGCAGGTAACTGGAAAATGAACAAGTTACCTTCAGAAACATATGACTATGTTAAAGAAGTAATCGAAGCAACAAAAAATTCAACATGTGAGGTTGTTTGCTGTACACCTTATGTAAACCTTTCAGAAGCTATCAGAGCTGCAAAGGGTTCACATGTTAAAATCGGTGCTGAAAATCTTCATTTTGAAGATAAGGGCGCATACACAGGCGAAATTAGCGCAGATATGCTTAAAGACCTCGGCGTTGAATATGTAATCATCGGTCACTCAGAAAGAAGAGAATATTTCGCTGAAACAGATGAAACAGTTAACAAAAAGGTTAAAAAAGCTTTGGAAAAAGGCTTAATTCCTATTCTTTGCGTTGGCGAAAGCTTAGAGCAGAGAGAAGCAGGAATCACAATGGACCTTATTGCTATTCAGATTAAAAAAGCATTTGCAGGAATTGAAGCTGCTGACGCTAAAAAGGTTGTTATCGCATACGAGCCAATCTGGGCAATAGGTACAGGTAAAACAGCTACTGCTGACCAGGCTGAAGAGGTTTGCGGCGGTATCAGAAAGCTTATCGCTGAGCTTTACTGCGAAAAATGCGCACCTGAATTTACAATTCAGTACGGCGGAAGTATGAATGCTAAAAATGCTGCTGAGCTTTTGGCAAAAGAAAATATCGACGGCGGACTTATCGGCGGTGCTTCACTTGTTGCTGCTGACTTTGCTGTAATCACAGACGCTGCGAAATAATAACTGTATAATAAAATGAGTGCTTGCGGATTTTAAAAAAATATCCGCAGGCACTAATATTAAAAAAGAAATAATTAAAAAGGAATGAAATAACAATGGCAAAAAATCCTGTTGCTTTAATCATTTTAGATGGTTTCGGCATAAATAATATAACAGAAGGAAATGCAATAAAAGCTGCTAAAACACCTAACATCGACAGCTATTTTGCATCATATCCGAACACAATTCTTCACGCAAGCGGTATGGCGGTAGGTCTTCCTGACGGACAGATGGGAAATTCTGAAGTCGGTCACACAAATATCGGTGCAGGAAGAGTTGTATATCAGGAGCTTACAAGAATAACAAAATCAATAAACGAAGGAGATTTCTTTGAAAACGAAGTTCTTCTTAATGCTATCGAAAACTGCAAAAAGAACAATTCTGCACTCCATTTTGCAGGTCTTTTATCAAACGGTGGCGTTCATTCTCACATTGAGCATTTATTCGGTCTTGTTAAGCTTGCAAAGAAAAACAATTTAGATAAAGTATATATCCACGCTATTATGGACGGTCGTGATGTTTCTCCGACTTCAGGCGTTGAATTTATAAAAGAGCTTCAGGACAAGCTTGATGAAATAGGAACAGGAAAAATCGCAACTGTATGCGGAAGATATTACGCAATGGACAGAGACAACAACTGGAACAGAGTTGAAAAAGCATATAATGCTATGGTAAAAGCAGAAGGTGAAAAAGTTTCAGACATAGTTTCTGCAATAAAAAAATCATATGAAACAAAAGATGAAAACGGTGCTCTTCTCACAGATGAATTTATTCGTCCTATGGTTGCAGTAAAAGACGGTCAGCCTGTCGGAAAAATAAGTGCAAACGATTCTGTTATCCTTTTCAACTTCCGTCCTGACAGAGCAAGAGAAATCACAAGAACATTTGTTGACCCTGAGTTCTCAGGCTTTTCAAGGGAGTTCTTCCCTCTTTACTATGTTTGTATGACTCAGTATGACGCTTCAATGCCAAATGTAAATGTTGCATTCAAGCCACAGGTGCTTACAAACACATTCGGAGAATATATTTCTAAAAAAGGTCTTAAACAGCTCAGAATTGCTGAAACCGAAAAATATGCTCATGTTACCTTCTTCTTCAACGGCGGTGTTGAAAATGTATATGAAGGTGAAGACAGAAAGCTTATACCGTCTCCGAAGGTTGCAACCTATGATATGAAGCCTGAAATGAGCGCATATGAGGTAAGCGACGCTTGCGTTGAGCTTATAAACGAAGACAAATATGACTGCATTATTTTAAATTTCGCAAACTGCGATATGGTTGGTCATACAGGTGTGTTTGACGCGGCTGTTAAAGCTGTTGAAGCCGTTGATACAGCTTTAGGCAAGGTTGTTGACGCGCTTAAAGCTCACAATGCAAAAATCCTTATAACAGCTGACCACGGTAACGCTGATATGATGGTTGACCCTGATACAGCCGATGTATTTACAGCGCATACAACAAATCCTGTTCCGCTTATCGTTATGGGTGCAGGAGATATTGAGCTTAAGGAAGGAAAGCTTTGCGACCTTACACCGACAATGCTTAAGCTTATGAATTTAGAACAGCCGGAAGAAATGACAGGCGAAAGCTTAATAAAATAAAAAAATTTGTAATAAATACTTGAAAAATCTCAATAAATGTGTTAAAATAACATATTATAAAAAATCTTAAGTTAAAATTGCTACAGAAAGGATGTTACAAAATGAACCCAAATGTAAGACCGGATACGATGGCTCGTATTCAGACAAAACAGCAAGCAGACGAATTTATTCAAGAACAGGTTGAGCTTGTAAGAAATCAGGTTGGAGACAAAAAGGTGTTACTCGCATTATCAGGCGGAGTTGACTCTTCAGTTGTTGCCGCACTTCTTATAAAAGCAATCGGCAAACAGTTAGTTTGCGTACATGTTAATCATGGACTTATGAGAAAAGGCGAAAGTGAAGAAGTTGTAGAAGTATTCAGAAATCAGCTTGACGCAAATCTTATTTATATAGACGCAACTGACCGTTTCTTAGACCTTCTTAAAGATGTTGAAGAGCCTCAAACAAAAAGAAAGATTATCGGCGGCGAATTTATCAAGGTATTTGATGAAGAAGCAAGTAAGCTTGAAGGTATTTCTTTTCTTGCACAGGGAACAATCTATCCTGATATACTGGAAAGTGACGGAGTTAAAGCTCACCATAATGTCGGCGGACTTCCTGAAGATATGCAATTTGAACTTGTAGAACCTGTTAAGCTTTTATATAAAGACGAAGTAAGAGTAGTAGGAAAAGCTCTCGGTCTCCCCTCCTCTATGGTTGACCGTCAGCCGTTCCCGGGTCCTGGCTTAGGCGTTCGCTGCTTAGGCGCAATCACAAGAGACAGACTCCATGCACTTCGTGAATCAGACGCAATTTTGCGTGAAGAATTTGAAAACGCAGGCTTAACTCCAAAAATCTGGCAGTTCTTCACAGTTGTACCTGACTTCCGTTCAACAGGCGTAAGAGAAGGAAAAAGAGTATTTGACTGGCCTGTAATTATCCGCGCAGTGAATACAGTTGACGCTATGAGCGCAACAGTTCCCGAAATTGAATGGTCTGTTCTTAAAAAAATAACAGACAGAATTTTAGCAGAAGTTCCGGGTGTATGCCGCGTGCTTTATGACCTTTCACCAAAGGCTCCTGCTACAATTGAGTGGGAATGATATAAAATTAATCTACATTGATTTATTTTGCAGACAGTTATTTTTGACTGTCTGCATTTTTTCTGTATTATTTATATTATCTAAAAGTTTAAGTTTCAAAAGCACAAGCGGAAGAGATAGTTTACGCTGAAATTGTATATGCGAGATAATATATGATGCTAACCTTGTTTTATGTCCAAAAAATCTGAATTTTTTGAATTAAATTTCTTGAAATTTCTGCAAAAATATGCTATAATTTATATGTGATTTAATCATCGTGTGAGCGTACATATAGC
>CAZHZL010000134.1:0-4579 GCA_964537245.1 uncultured Oscillospiraceae bacterium | reverse complement strand
CCGGAAACACGGATTGTGAGCTGTGGGTATTTTTCAGGGTGAGCCTGAGCGTCAAGTAATGTTTCACGGTTGAAAACGTTGACATTAAGGTGGTGACCTCCGTCAGCAACATATGCGTCCAACATACTAACCAAATTATCTACTTTCTGTGACATAATAAGTGTCTCCTTTCAATTAAAATTTTATATTTTTGTTTTTTTGTCTGAAAATTAGTCGTCTTTACCTAATGAATCAGGTGTGATAGAGAATGTATTTGAAATACCGTCTCTGCAATATTCATAAGGCAATTTTGCAACAGATTCCAAAGATGCTAAAGCACCGTTTGTATCTCTTCCGTGCATTGGGTTTGCACCCGGAGCAAGCGGAATACCTGCTTTACGACCGTCAGGAGTGTTACCTGTTTTCTTACCGTAAACAACATTTGATGTAATAGTAAGAATTGACATTGTCGGAACACTTTCTCTGTATGTGTAGTGTGATTTAACTTTGTTCATAAACGATTTAACAATCTGAACTGCCAAAGCGTCTGCACGGTCATCGTTATTACCATATTTCGGATAATCTCCTTCAATTCTGTAATCAACAACAAGTCCGTTTTCATCTCTTATAGGATAAACATCAGCATATTTGATAGCTGAAAGTGAATCTGCTACGCAAGAAAGACCAGCAATACCTGTAGCGAAGAATCTGCGTACCTTTGTATCGTGAAGCGCCATTTCGATAGCTTCGTAGCAATACTTATCATGCATATAATGGATAAGGTTAAGTGTATTTACATAAAGGTCTGCAAGCCAATCCATCATAGTGTCGTATTTTTCCATAACATCATCAAAATCAAGCTTACCGTCTGAAGTGATAGCTTCATATTTTGGTGAAACCTGAAGCGGTTTGCCTGTTTTTTTGTCAACAGTCATTTCGTCTTTACCGCCGTTTATTGCATATAACAAGCATTTTGCAAGGTTTGCACGAGCACCGAAGAACTGCATATCCTTACCAACCTTCATACAGCTTACACAGCAAGCGATACAGTAGTCATCGCCCATCTGCGGACGCATAAGGTCATCGCTTTCATACTGGATAGCTGATGTTTTGATTGACATTTCAGCACAGAAGTTTTTGAAGTTTTTAGGCAAGTTCTTTGACCATAAAACTGTGAGGTTTGGTTCAGGAGCAGGTCCCAAGTTAACGAGTGTGTGGAGTACACGGAAGGAGTTCTTTGTAACGAGAGTTCTTCCGTCAACGCCCATACCACCGATAGCTTCTGTAACCCATGTAGGATCTCCTGAGAAAAGCTCGTTGTATGAAGGAATTCTCATGAATTTAACAATTCTTAATTTCATGATGAAATGGTCGATAAATTCCTGAGCTTCTTCTTCTGTGATTACGCCGTTTGCAAGGTCTCTTTCAATGTATATGTCAAGGAAGGTTGAAGTACGACCGATTGACATAGCAGCACCATTCTGATCTTTAACAGCGCCGAGGTAACCGAAATATAAGAACTGGATAGCTTCTTTTGCATTTTTAGCAGGCTTTGAAATATCATAGCCGTATGAAGCTGCCATCTGTTTTAAAGCTTTAAGAGCTTTAATCTGCTCCGAAACTTCTTCACGGTCACGGATTTTATCAGGTGTCATATCACCTTTCATATTTAATTTATCTGCTTCTTTATGTTCAACAAGATAATCAATACCATAAAGAGCAATTCTACGGTAGTCACCAACGATACGACCTCTTCCGTATGTATCCGGAAGTCCTGTGAGAATATGAGCAGTTCTTGCAAGTCTCATTTCAGGAGTATATGCGTCAAAAACACCGTCGTTATGTGTTTTACGATATTTTGTGAAAATTTCATTTACTTCAGGGTCGATTGTATAACCGTATGATTCCAATGCCTGTTCAGCCATTTTTCTTCCGCCGAAAGGCTGTAATGAACGCTTGAAAGGTACATCAGTCTGTACGCCTACGATTTTTTCTAAATCTTTATCAAGGTATCCCGGACCGTGACTTGTTAATGTTGAAACGATTTTTGTATCAGCATCAAGTACGCCGCCGTTTTCTCTTTCTTTTTTGGATAAGTCGCAAACTATATCCCATAATTTTTTTGTTGCTTCTGTTGCCGGTGCCAAAAAGCTGCTGTCGCCTTCGTAAGGAGTATAATTTCTCTGTATGAAGTCTCTGACATCAACTTCGTTATCACTCCATTTTCCCGGTACAAAGCCATTCCATTGTTCAAACATATTAATAGTCTCCTTTTATAGTTATTGCATTGCTTTAAAAGAACAACGCTGATTTTTTACCATTTAATTTTTGTTATATATTTTTTGAAATTATAACCTGTTGTTATTTTTTTGTATGCTCAGAAATTTTTGCGTCAATCCAGATTTCTAAGATTTCTTCCGGTTGGAAGCCTGTTGCTCTTGCAAATACCTCTCCGTCGTCACAAAGAAGGATTGTCGGAACTCTGTCTACATCAAAAATATTCATAAGCTCTGTTGTTGTTTCATCTGCTTCTATATGAACCATTCTGCAGTCGTCTCTCTTACTTACTATGCTGTTTAAAACAGGCATAAGCGTCAGACAGTTTGCACATGATTCTCCGCTGATTTCAATTGCACACATTCCTTTAAGCTCGTCTTTGTAGTTATCTTTGTTAATCATTTTTATCAGTCCTCTATGTTTTTGCGAAGTATTTTTTTTGCGTTCTCCACCCGTTCTTTTTTTGGTGGCTCGACTCCTTCGAGTCTGTATTTTATGCCGAGCTTTTCATATTTGGCTTTTCCCATTGTATGATAGGGAAGAACTTCAATATGCTCAACATTTTTAAGCTTATCTATAAATGCTTTAAGCTCGTCTATATACTCGTCAATATCAGTAATACCCGGAATAAGAACATATCTTATCCACATTTTCTTGTTGTTTTTATCAAGATATTCTGCAAACGACAGCGTATTTTTGTTTGAAACACCTGTAAGCTCTGTATGCTCACTGTCTGATATATGCTTTATGTCGAGCAGAAACAAATCGGTGTATTTTATAAGCTCATCATGCTTTTTTAACATTTCGTTGTCATTTTTGTCAAACATATATCCCGATGTGTCGACAGCGGTGTTGATTCCCTTTTCTTTTAGCTTTTTGAAAAGCTCGATAATAAAATCAATCTGATAAAGTGGCTCACCGCCTGAAACGGTAACTCCGCCTTTTTCTCCGAAATAGTTTTTGTATTTTATAACTCTCGAAACTATCTCGTCGCTGTCATATTCTTTTCCACCGTCATATTTCCAGGTATCAGGATTGTGACAGTATTTACATCTCAACGGGCACCCCTGAAAAAATACAACAAATCTTATTCCCGGACCGTCAACAGTTCCGAAGGATTCAAAGGAATGAATTTTGGCTTTCATTTTTTCGGGCTTCTCCAATCAATGTAATAGTTATGAAAAGTAATTATCTTACATTCCACATTGTATTATAGCACATAATAAAAAATTTTTCAAGTAATTTTTTTAAAATACCTGATTTTTTTATATACATTTTTTAAATGGTCAAAAAACAACAGTTTTTTATCAATTATGTCCTTTTTTTAAAAATAATTTTTGGGAAAATAAACTAATCATATTGCAATATTTCATTGAATATGTTATAATATATTTATTGCCGAAATGACAGAAAGGAAAAATTAAAATATGAATATCATTGAAATGTTAAAATCAATTTTTTTAGGTATTGTTGAAGGGATAACCGAATGGCTTCCGATAAGCAGTACCGGTCATCTGATTTTAGTAAATGAATTTTTGGGAAGCGAAGGCTTTACATCATCGGATTTATACCTTTATGTAATACAGCTTGGAGCAATTCTTGCGATTGTAACGCTATATTTTCATAAGCTGAATCCATTTTCTCCGAAAAAATCACATCAAGAGAAAAAAGACACATGGACAATGTGGTTTAAAGTGCTTATTGCCTGTGTTCCTGCGGCAGTTATAGGTCTTATGTTTGACAGCTATATGGAAGCAATCGAAAATTGGGCAGTTGTTTCTGTAATGCTTATTGTTTACGGTATTGCATTTATCATAATTGAGAATATGAAGAGAAAAACAAATGTTAATTCAATGAACGAAATGTCTTATAAAACTGCGCTTCTTATCGGGCTTTTTCAGGTGCTTTCGATTATTCCGGGAACTTCACGCTCAGGTGCGACAATATTAGGTGCGGTTATATTCGGCTGTTCAAGAGAAATTGCGGCTGAATTTTCATTTTTTCTTGCAATACCCGTTATGTTTGGTGTCAGCTTTCTGAAAATTTTAAAGTACGGAAGCACAATGGTGGCAGGAGATATTGCAGTTCTTATTATCGGAATGGTTGTATCATATCTTGTTTCAATGTTTGCGGTTAAGTTTCTGGTAAGCTTTGTTAAAAAGCATGATTTCAAACCGTTCGGAATTTACAGAATTATTCTCGGACTTGTGGTTATAGCGTATTTTCTTATTGTTAAATAATTAAAAAATCAGCAGTTAAAACTGCTGATTTCAGACCGCTGACAAAGTTAAAGTCAGCGGTTATTTTTTTCAAAAAAGTCTTT
>CAZHZL010000133.1:0-4582 GCA_964537245.1 uncultured Oscillospiraceae bacterium | reverse complement strand
ATGTTGCTGTGGATGTTGATGATCCCGCAAATATTCCTTATGGTGAATATCAGTTCAGTGGCTTACCAAAAGTATATGATACAACGGATTACAACGCAACAACCAACAGAATTGGTGCAGGTGAAAATTTTTACGGCGGCGAAATTAAGTATATCTATGGAGATGGAGCTTATGTTGATACAGGGTTAAGAAAGGCGGATGGTACGGTTATTTACAGAAAAATAACTGCTTCTGCAGCTAAAGGCGGAAATCATTTGTTTATGTATGATATGAATGAAAAGTCTTTAATACAAACTAATCTTATAAATGCCAGAGTTGGTGATTATATATACTGGCATCAGATTACTCAGTTTGTTAATGGTATTGTAATCATCAGAAGAAACTAATTTATCTGAAAGGAGAATCAAAATGAAAAGAATTATAAGTTTGATTACTGCATTTGTTATTTTGTGTTCTTATTCGTGTTTTTGTGAAGAAGTAAATAATGAAGATGTGGCAGAAACAACTGAAAAGCTTGAAAATACAACTCAGGAAATTGAAAATAAGCCTGAACTTCCAAACGGGAAAATTATCTGGGTAAAATCAGATTTTAAAGGAGGAGACGGAAGCTTTGAGGCACCTTATTCCTCGATTACGCAGGCACAGTCTGCTGTTAATAAGTTATCAAACGAAGAAAAACAACAGGGTGTAACTGTTATGTTAAGAGAAGGAGAATATACGCTCACATCGTCCTTGGAATTTACAAGCGGTAATTCCGGTATAAGTGCAGAAGCTCCGATAGTTTACAGTGCATATAACGGTGAAAAGGTTGTATTTAAAGGAACAAAGACAATTTCAAAATCAAAAGGGAAATTGGTAACTGATTCTGCAATAAAAGACCGACTTAACAAAAATGCAAAAAACAAAGTTTATGAATATGATTTAAAAGATTGCGGAATAAACGATTTGGGGAAGAATTACTATGTTCCGATTGGTGGTAATGCTACGGATCAAAATGTATCTATTGGAACTAACACAAACACAGTAATGCTTTTTTATAACGGAATATCTATGACAAATTCCGAGTATCCAAATTCAGGAGAGCTTTATGTTGAAGAAGCAGCAAATGTTGAAGGTGATTTTTGTGTTGTTACTGCTGATGCAAGAGATAAAGCACATATGAGTAACTGGAAGAATTTATCAGATGCAACCTTTCATTATTACACAAAACAAGGTTATGAATATTTTATTGTACCTTTTGACAACGGAAAAGTGGATGCAACAGCTGTAAAGTATTATCTTCCATATGATAAGATACCAAAAGGTGCACAGCGTTATATGCCCAATAAGATGGCAAGATATAAAATTGTAAATTTAATTGAAGAAATTGATGTTGCGGGTGAGTGGGCAATAGATTATACAAATAGAAAGCTTTATTTCTATGCGCCCTCCGAAACCTTAGGGGATATTGAGCTTGCAATGCTTAATAAACCGGTTTTAAATATTGACGGTGCAAGTAATATCACATTCAAAGGAATAACATTCGGCTACGCAAGAAACAATGGCGTAAGCATTACTAACAGTACCAATATCGTACTTGACGGTTGTGAGGTTACAGGGCTTGGAGCAGATGGTATCGAGATAATGAAAAGCACCAATATAACGGTTAAAAACTGTAAAATTTCTGATATATTTGAAAGCGGAATCAGACTTGAAAATAACGGAAACAGAGTTGGATATAAAAGTAGCGGAATTATGATTGAATGTAACGATGTTTTTGATACTGCAAAGGTACATATGACTACAGGAGCTATTGAATTAAAGGATACTATAAATGCAAAAATCATAAACAACAGAGTACACAATTGTACTTTTATTGGTATCAACCTGGAAACAAATGGAAATATTGGAACAGTTATTGAGAATAACGAAGCTTATGACACAACCCGTCGGGGGCTTGATGCATCTGCAATTTATTGTCCGACAATGGCCAACTGGGGAACTTCGATTTCAAATAACTATGTTCATGATATTATAAGATACACAAAACAGCAGTCTCCGGTTTCCGGTATTTATCTTGATGCGGACGGTACCGGATTAAAGGTAAGAAACAATATAGTCCAGAATATATCTTCTTATGGATTTCATTTTAATGGCGGTGATTGTAATGTGCTTGAAAATAATATTGTAATAAGTGCAGGCACTCCAATATTTTATTCGTCTAATCTGACGGCAGGCTTTGATTCTTCAAGTACTGACAGTATATTAGAATATTTTTACGGTCCGTCAAAGGAATATCTTGCAATTTTCCCTGAACTTGGTAAATTAATTCAGGATAAAGGAAAAGGAAAAGAAGTTTATGCACTTCCTAAATATAATACGCTTCGCAACAACATTTCTATGCTTTGCGGAAGTAATCCATTGATATACGGTCATGTTTCGGAGTTTGGAGAGGTGATTGAAAATAATACAAGATATACAGATATGAGTTGGGTTGACTTTAAAGATATAGATAACTATGATTTATCATTCACCGAAAATTCAAAAGTGTTTGAGGAAATCCCTGATTTTAAAGTAATAGATTTCAACAGTATGGGATTAAAAGAAAATATAGAAGTTGAGGCACCAACACTTGTTGCACCATATAATGGTGAAGAAAATGTGGATATTTCAAATTCAGTTTTAAAGTGGAAGGGAAATTATCACAATAAATACAGACTTATTGTAGCAAGGGATGCTAATTTTGATGCAAAGGTTTTAGATGAAATAGTTGTAGGAAATACCTATGCACCAACTACTTTAAAATACGGAAACCGTACATATTATTGGAAGGTTATTCCTGTAAAAGAAAGTAAAAGTGATATAATAACAGAAAAAGAAAGCGAAGTTTTCACATTCAGAACTCTTGATGAACAGGAACTTGATAAAGCAGAATTAAGAAGCTTACTTAAACAAATAGGCAAAGATTATGCAGAGTTTGAAGGGTACAGCACAGAGGCTGTTGAAAATATGAAGGTTGCTTATAATTACGCAACTGATGTAAATAACAGCGCTACTGCAAAACAGGTTAATGTTTTGTTGGCTACTGAAAAACTGAAAAAAGCTTTATCAGAGTTATATAGCTCTGTTTCGACAAATGAAATTAAAATCAATGATTTCGTTGCCGATACAGATAACTGGCTTGCCCCCGAAGGCACAATTCTTGACGGAAAGCAGGTTACATTCCCTGTTAATGCCCCCACAAGATTTGCGATATATAAAGGTCATAAATTTAAAAGCGGGGATATGCTTCATTTTAAAGGTATTTTTAACTATACAAACTGGCAGATGTTTGGCTTCCAGACAAGCTCAACCAACAGATTCAGCTCGGATATTTCCTATGTTACAATCGTAAGAGATGGTGGTTATGAAATTCAAAGATATAATTACGATGAAACCGGAAAACTAACCGGTGGAATCATTGCGAACTATCCGAATTATTACACAACTGCAGGCGAAGAAATGGATATAAAAATGGGCTTTATGGAGGTTCACAACGGAACTCGCTTTGTAATGGAGGTAAACGGAAGAACTGTATTTGACCATGTAGATACAACAGATCTTGCAATAACCGATAATATGTATTTCGGAATGCATGACGGTTCATTCCAGTCGATGAGTGTTATGGCAGTTGAAGAATAGGAGCTTTAAAATATGAATTACATAAACGAAATTATAAAAACACCTGTAAAAAAAGAATGTGATGTATTTGTTGCAGGAGGTGGGTTTGCCGGAGTTTCTTCGGCACTCGCCGCTGCAAGAATGGGAAAAAAGGTAATACTTTGCGAAAAAACATATATGCTCGGCGGTCTTGGTACCGCCGGGCTTGTTATAATTTTTCTTCCGATTTGTGACGGACTTGGTAATCAGATGTCATACGGAATTTGTGAAGAACTGATAAGATTGAGTGTTAAATACGGTGCAGAATCCGAATATGCAAAAAACTGGTTTGAAAATGGTACATACGAAGAAAAGAAAAACGGTCAGAGATTTTATGTAAGATACAATCCGTCTGTTTTTGCAATTCAGATGGAACAGCTCCTACTTTCTGAAGGTGTTGAAATTATGTATGGCTCAATGGTATGTGCCGCTGATGTAGAAGATGATAAAATAAAAAATGTTATAATTGAAAACAAATCTGGCAGAAGCGGTATAACTGCAAAAAGCTTTGTTGATGCAACGGGTGATCTGGACTTGGGAATTATGGCGGGCGTGCCTTATGAAACCTACGAAAAAAATATACTTGCCGCTTGGCATTATGCAGTGCAGAACGGAAAAGGCTCGCTTAAAACTATGGGTGCATCGGATAGCGAAAGTGAAGAAAAGCTTACAAAAAAAGAGTTCGGTGCTTATGAAGCAGATGAGCTTTCTGAAATGATGCAGTTATCTCATAAATTTATTTTAGATAAAGTAATATCCGAAAAAGAAAAAGACGGTGATTATAACCCTGTAACTATTCCTACTATTCCGCAGGTTCGTATGACAAGAAAATTAAAAGGCATTTATACTATGGACGAATCAGAAGAAAGTAAAAGCTTTTCAGACAGCATAGGAATGATTGGTG
>CAZHZL010000132.1:0-4708 GCA_964537245.1 uncultured Oscillospiraceae bacterium | reverse complement strand
ATGTGGGATCTTCTTCTGCAAGTTTTGCAAGAGCGATACCCATTTTTTCCTGACCTGCTTTTGTTTTTGGCTCAATAGCAACTCTGATAACAGGCTCAGGGAATTCCATAGACTCTAAGATTACAGGATGTGCTTCATCACAAAGTGTATCACCTGTTGTTGTGTTCTTAAGACCAACAGCAGCAGCGATATCACCTGCATAAACTTTGTCTATATCTGTTCTTGAGTTAGCGTGCATCTGAAGGATACGGCCGATTCTTTCTTTATTGCCTTTGCAAGCATTAAGAACACCTGAACCGGCGTCCAAAGTACCACGGTAAACTCTGAAGAAGCATAATTTACCAACAAACGGGTCAGTTGCAATTTTGAATGCCAAAGCAGCAAATGGACCGTCATCAGTTGACATAACTTCAACTTCTTCTTCTGTATTTACATCTATACCTTTGATGTTAGCAACATCTGTCGGTGCAGGCATAAAGTCGATGATAGCATCCAAAAGAAGCTGAACACCTTTATTCCTGTATGCTGTACCGCAAAGTACAGGAACGATATCATTATCGATTGTACCTTTTCTGATTGCTCTTTTGATTTCAGCAGAAGTGATATCTTCTCCGCCGAGATATTTTTCCATAAGCTCGTCGTCAAGCTCAGAAACAGCTTCTAAAAGATTTTCTCTGTATTCTTCAGCTTTATCCATCATATCTGCAGGAATTTCCTCGATTCTGAGGTCTTTTCCCAAATCATCGTAATAAATATGTGCATTCATTTCAACAAGGTCAATAATACCTTTGAAAGTATCTTCTGCACCAATAGGAAGCTGAATCGGAACAGCGTTACAACCGAGTCTGTCCTTCATCATATCCACAACATTGTAGAAGTCTGCACCCATAATATCCATTTTGTTTACAAAAGCCATTCTCGGAACCTTATAGTCATCTGCCTGTCTCCAAACAGTTTCACTCTGAGGTTCAACACCGCCTTTTGCACAAAATACTGTAACAGAACCGTCAAGTACACGGAGTGAACGCTGAACTTCAACTGTAAAGTCAACGTGTCCCGGTGTATCGATAAGGTTTATTCTGTTACCGTTCCAAAAACAAGTTGTAGCAGCAGAAGTAATTGTTATACCTCTTTCTTTTTCCTGAACCATCCAGTCCATTGTAGCGCCGCCTTCAT
Organism: uncultured Oscillospiraceae bacterium; assembly: GCA_964537245.1. Classification (GTDB taxonomy): domain Bacteria; phylum Bacillota; class Clostridia; order UMGS1840; family UMGS1840; genus UMGS1840. The sequence goes on along the minus strand of CAZHZL010000132.1, from coordinate 3,532 downwards.
GTGTTTCACCAAGCTTATGGTTTACACCTGTATAGAACAAAATTCTTTCACTTGTAGTTGTTTTACCGGCATCGATGTGAGCCATGATACCGATATTTCTTGTTTTTTCCAAACTATATTCTCTTGCCACTGTAATAACACTCCTTTCTATAATGTTAACAGATTATGCGACCAATTCGCATAAAGACAGATTAGAATCTGTAGTGAGAAAATGCCTTGTTAGCTTCAGCCATTTTATGCATTTCGTCTCTTCTCTTAACTGAGCCGCCTGTGCTGTTAAGAGCGTCTAAGATTTCATTTGCAAGTCTTTCTTTCATAGTTCTCTCGCTTCTCTGTCTTGCATATAATGTGATCCAACGCAAACCTAATGTCTGTCTTCTTTCAGGTCTTACATCGATCGGAACCTGATATGTTGCACCACCAACTCTGCGAGCTTTAACTTCCAAAACAGGCATAACATTTTCCATTGCTTCGATAAATACATCCAACGGATTTTTACCTGTCTTTTCTCCAACTATTTCAAATGCTTCATAAACGATTTTCTGAGCTACGCCTTTTTTACCGTCAAGCATTATATTGTTGATAAGTCTTGTTACAATCTTATCATTATAAAGCGGATCCGGCAAAACGTCTCTTTTAATTACATTACCTCTTCTTGGCACTGTACTTCCCCCTTTCTAAGGATAAACAATTTTTATCGGGTACTCAACGAAACCCTTTGTTTCATTGTTAGTGCTGAAACGAATATTTATATATAAATCCGTACCTGCACTATTAAATTTTCGCGTTATACGCAATTTTCGTACAAAGTACGAATGGAAATTTCATAATTTTTTTGCAGACTTTTTTCTGCATAAATGTTATTACTTAGCAGCAGCTTTCTTAGGTCTCTTTGCACCGTATTTAGATCTTGACTGATTACGGTTAGCAACACCCTGAGCATCAAGTGTACCTCTGATGATGTGATATCTTACACCAGGGAGGTCCTTAACTCTTCCGCCTCTTATCATAACAACACTGTGTTCCTGAAGATTGTGTCCTATTCCCGGAATGTAAGCTGAAACTTCGATACCGTTTGTAAGTCTTACTCTGGCCATTTTTCTGAGAGCTGAGTTAGGCTTTTTAGGTGTCATTGTTTTAACAACTGTACATACGCCTCTTTTCTGAGGAGCGCTGATATCTGTAGCCTGTTTTTTAAGAGTATTAAGACCCTTCTGCAAAGCAGGTGCTGTAGATTTAGAAACAGAAACGCTTCTTCCTTTTCTTACTAACTGTGAAAATGTAGGCATGATTTTCTCCTTTCTTAAGTTATTACAGACGCTTTTGCATCTGTTTTCAATGAAAAACTTTTCATCAAAAACACACACAAAAACAAACACAAAGCAATCTCATACCAAATTAGCTTTATTAATGTTTGCTGAAATAACCTTTATAAAATTTTTAATATAGCTCATTCCCCTTCTGTCACCACAGCAACCGAAGCTCCTATCTCGATACCACACATAACCCCAAGCTCACCGGCACTTCGCACTACTTCGATTGTAACTCCGCTTTGCTTACACAGCTTTACAAAAGAATTACGCATATGGTTATCAATATCATTTGCAACATATGCCTTGACAGTTTTTCCGCTTTTTACAGCTTTTGTTGCCTGCTTTATTCCGACATAAAGCTTTTGCTCAGGCATTTGGGAACTCATAAGCTCAATTCACTCCAATTATATTACAATGGCGGACTCGGGCAAAACAATATCACCCAAGTCTACCACTAATAATAACACTATTTTGAAGTTTTGTCAATAGTTTTTTTGTTTTTAATTTCAAAGAATTGTATTTTTTTATTCATTAGCTGCATTTTCATCAGATGATACAATGTTGTCTTTTGCCTCTTCAACATGTGTTCTCTGATAAAGCTCCATACCTGTTCCGGCAGGAATAAGCTTACCGATAATAACATTCTCTTTAAGACCGTTAAGCGGATCTACTTTTCCTTTTATAGCCGCGTCTGTAAGAACTTTTGTTGTTTCCTGGAAGGAAGCGGCTGACAGGAATGAATCTGTTGCCAAAGCAGCCTTTGTGATACCGAGAAGTGTTGTTGACCCTTCAGCAGTTTTCTTATGACGAAGTGCTTCAAAAAGCGCACTTAAATGTGTGCATGGCTCTTTATCGCCCTCTTCTGCACAATCGCAAACGAACGATTTCAGCTTGCCTTCTTCGTCAAGCGAGAACGAAACAGCGTTTACTTCGCCTGTTTCATCATCTACAACATCAGCACTCCAAGCTTTATCACCTATTGACTTGATGTTTGTTACCAGACCTTTTTCTTCAGCGTCAACTCCGCCATCAATCATTTCCCAATTTGCAACTGTATCAACAATCCACTCTTTTGAGAACATTTCAGAATCTGTAACATTATATTCTTCTTTGAGCTTCTTGTTGTAATCTTCAATTTTCTGATTTTCGCTTCTTAATTCAACCATATCTGCAAATGAATCTGTAAGAAGCTTTGTATCACCGCTGTCATCAATTTTGAATTTTCTCATCATCTGACGAACGATAACTTCAATATGCTTATCATTGATTTCAACACCCTGAAGTCTGTAAACCTTCTGTACTTCTGAAATCATATATTCCCATACCTTGAATTTACCTTTAAGTCTCAGAATATCGTGTGGGTTAAGAGGACCTTCGGTAATAGGATCACCTGCTTCAACTCTGTCTCCAACAATAATCTTTGACGCATAAGACGGCTTGTAAATTTTAACCTCACCGTCGTCAGAAGTAACTGTAACTTCACGGTTGCTCTGATCTGTGTTGATTGTAACAGTACCGCTTATTTCCGATACTTCAGCACATCCCTTCGGTTTTCTCGCTTCAAAGAGTTCTTCAACTCTTGGGAGACCCTGTGTAATATCGCCGCCGGCAACACCACCTGTATGGAAAGTTCTCATTGTAAGCTGTGTACCCGGCTCACCGATTGACTGAGCAGCAATGATACCAACAGATACACCCGGAGCAATCGGATGTTTGTAGTCTCCGCTTGCAAGGTCGGCACCGTAACACTTAGCACAAACGCCTACCTTAGCATCACAGCCGAGAACTGAACGGATAACAACTGATTTTATACCGCTGTCTTCAATTTTCTTAGCAAGCTTGATATCAATAATTGTATCAGTATCGCAAAGAACTTCCCCTGTTTCAGGGTGAACAATCGGATCAAGTGGATAACGACCGATAAGTCTCTCTGAAAGCGGCTCGATACCTTCGATGCCTTCAACTCTGAGACCGTCCTTTGTACCGCAATCGTTAAGGTCAATTGTATCGTTGTCTGTTTCGTGTTTATGATGTGAGTTTTCATCCATTTCTTTGATGATAACATCCTGTGATACATCAACAAGTCTTCTTGTAAGGTAACCTGAGTCAGCAGTTCTGAGCGCTGTATCAGCAAGACCTTTACGCGCACCGTGAGAAGAAATAAAGTATTCAAGTACATTAAGACCTTCACGGAAGTTTGATTTGATAGGAAGCTCAAC
>CAZHZL010000131.1:0-4798 GCA_964537245.1 uncultured Oscillospiraceae bacterium | reverse complement strand
GAATTATACCCTTTACCTTGTCAGAAATGCTAAAGGTGGGATAAACGCTTATTGAGTCACCGCTGTGGATACCCGTTCTTTCAACCAGCTCCATAATACCGGGAACAAATACATTTCTTCCGTCACAAATAGCGTCAACCTCAACCTCTTTACCCTGAATATATTTATCAACCAATACAGGCTTGTCCTCATCAATTTCAACGGCAGTTTTGAGGTAAGTTCTTAACTGTTCCTCATTTGCAACAATCTGCATCGCTCTTCCGCCCAAAACAAAGCTTGGTCTTACAAGAACAGGATATCCGATTTCTTCTGCCGCTTTGATTCCGTCCTCAATTTTTGTCACAGCCTTACCCTTTGGCTGAGGAATATCAAGGCTTTCAAGTATTTTTTCAAAGCTGTCGCGGTTTTCTGCACGCTCAATCGCTTCGCAGTCTGTACCGATGATTTTAACTCCCCTTTTCATAAGAGGCTCAGCTAAGTTGATAGCTGTCTGACCGCCTAAAGAAGCGATAACACCCTCCGGCTTTTCAAACTCGATTATATTCATAACATCTTCTGCTGTAAGCGGCTCAAAATAAAGCTTATCAGCAGTAGTATAGTCTGTTGAAACAGTTTCAGGGTTGTTATTTATAATAATAGCTTCATATCCTGAATTTTTGATTGTCGTAACTGCATGAACGGTTGAATAGTCAAACTCAACGCCCTGACCTATACGGATAGGACCTGCACCAAGAACAACGATTTTCTTTTTATCTGTAAGCTTTGACGCATTTTCGTCTGAATATGATGAATAGAAATAAGGAATATACGCTCCTGTGTGACATGTGTCAACCATTTTATAAACAGGGAACATTTTGTTTTCTTTTCTCATATTGTAAACATCAAGCTCGTTTACATTCCAAAGCTTAGCAATAAATTTATCGCTGAAGCCCATTTTCTTTGCAGATAAAAGAACATCAAGACTGTTTTTGTTTTCTGCAATTTCTTTTTCCATCTCAACAATCTTTTTAACAGACTCCAAGAAATACGGAGTTATTTTTGTTATATCATAAAGAGTATCTATGCCAACGCCAAGTCTCATAAGCTCTGCAATAGCAAAAATATTGTCATCTTTAAATTCACTTATATACGAAAGAAGCTCATCTGCTGTTTTTCCGTCAAATTTCGGAAGATGGAAATGACAAGCACCGATTTCAAGAGAACGAACAGATTTAAGCAAACATTCCTCAAGATTTGAGCCGATACCCATAACCTCACCGGTTGCTTTCATCTGTGTTCCGAGAGTGTTTGGTGCAGAAGCAAATTTATCAAAAGGAAATCTCGGTAATTTTGCCACAACATAATCGAGGCTCGGCTCAAATGCTGCGTTTGTATTTGCTATTTCAATATCCTCAAGCGCCATACCCACAGCAATTTTTGCAGTAACTCTTGCAATAGGATAGCCACTCGCTTTTGAAGCAAGTGCAGAAGAACGCGAAACTCTCGGATTTACTTCGATAAGGAAATATTCACTTGAATGAGGATTAAGTGCAAACTGAACATTACAGCCACCCTCTATTTTAAGTTCACGGATAATTTTTATAGCGCTGTCATTAAGCATTTTGAGGGCGTGGTCATTAAGCGTCATAATCGGCGCAACAACGATTGAGTCACCTGTATGAACACCGACAGGGTCAATGTTTTCCATACCGCAGATTGTTATTGCATGGTCGTTTGAGTCGCGCATAACCTCAAATTCAATTTCTTTATAGCCTTTTACGCTTTTTTCAATCAAAACCTGATTAACAGGAGAAAGCTTGAATGCATTAAGACCTACTTCAACAAGCTCTTCTTCATCATAAGCAAAGCCACCACCTGTACCGCCGAGTGTAAAAGCAGGGCGTAAAACAACAGGATAACCTATTTCTTTTGCGGCTTTTTTGGCTTCCTCTAAAGAATATGTTATCTGAGACGGAATTGTAGGCTCTCCTATCGACTGGCAAAGCTCCTTGAAAAGCTCTCTGTCCTCTGCTCTTTCGATACTTTCGCTGCTTGTACCCAAAAGTTCAACTCCACATTCCTTCAGGATACCTTTCTTCTCCAGCTGCATCGCAAGGTTAAGCCCTGTCTGTCCTCCGATACCGGGCACAATAGCGTCCGGTCTTTCGTGCCTTAAAATTTTAGCAATATACTCCAATGTGAGCGGTTCCATATAAACCTTATCCGCAATAGTCGTATCCGTCATAATGGTAGCAGGATTGGAGTTACAAAGAACAACCTCGTACCCTTCCTCCTTAAGAGCTAAGCACGCCTGTGTACCTGCGTAGTCAAATTCAGCTGCCTGTCCTATAACAATCGGACCTGAGCCGATAATCAAAATCTTTTTAATATCTGTTCTCTTTGCCATTTTTTAACCTTTCCTTTCTGTCTCGTAAACTGTTTTACCTTTATATACTGTTCTTATACATTTACCAAAAAGCTTCATGCTCGAAAAAGGTGTTGCATGACCTTTCGATATAAACTCATCGGGATTAACCGTAAATTCCTCATCCAAGTCCCATACCGAGAAATCACAGCCCTTTTCAATTCCAAAACGCTTGTAAGGATTTACTCCCAGAAGCTCAACAATCTTTTCCAAGGGTACTATCCCTGTTTTCACAAGCTTTGTATAAAGAACGGGAAATGCTATTTCAATTCCTGTTATACCAAAAGCGCTGTTTGCAAGTCCTTTCGATTTTTCTTCTTCCGAATGAGGTGCATGGTCGGTTGCAATCATATCAACCGTTCCGTCCATAATTCCTTCCACTAATGAAAGCCTGTCATCTTTACTTCTTAAAGGCGGATTCATCTTAAATCTACCTTCTTCCATAAGGTCACTGTCATCTAAAACAAGATAGTGCGGTGCAGTTTCACAGGTTATGTCAACGCCTCTTTTTTTAGCTTCTCTTATAGCTTCTACACTTTCCTTTGCGGAAATGTGGCACACATGATAACTGCAGCCTGTTTCTTCACAAAGCTCTATATCTCTTATAATCGGACCATATTCACTTTCTGAACATATTCCCTTATGATTATGCTCTTTTGCGTACTCACCGTCGTGGATATAACCTCCAAACAAAAGCGAGTTATCCTCACAATGAGCAACAATCATTTTATTAAGCTTTTTTGAAACAAGCATCGCTTCCTTCATAAGCTCCCGCGTCTGTATTCCCTTTCCGTCGTCAGTAAAGGCACATACATAATCCGCCATACCTTCCATATCAGAAAGCAATTCTCCCTCCTGATTAACCGTTATACTTCCGTAAGGAATGACATTTATGCAAGCGTCCTTCTCTATTATATCAAGCTGTTTTTTTAAATTTTCAAAATTATCGGGAACAGGCTTAAGATTGGGCATTGTGCATACCGAAGTATATCCGCCTTTAGCTGCAGCCAAAGAGCCTGTTTTGATTGTTTCCTTATAAGAAAATCCCGGCTCGCGAAAATGAACATGAACATCGCAGAAGCCCGGAAAAACATACTTTCCGGAAATATCAACAATTTCCGCATCCAAAGGCGCTGTATCTGTGAACTTTCCGTCACAAATAAACAAATCCTTTTTTATAAAACCGCCGTTATCGTAACAAAGTCCGTTTTTTAAAACAAGTCTCATCTGATACCTCTTTCGTCTTTTTTATCATTTTACACAAAAAATAAAACTCTTATCCGAAGCGACAAGAGTTTTAAAGCATATAAGTATAACATATGCGCAAAATCACACACATACATCACAAAAACTGATTAAAATAAACATCTTGTCGGCATCTCTGTACCGCTTATTAAAGATTTAATTTATTTTACCACATATTGATTAAAAAGTCAATAGAATACCAACAAAAAACTTATGTTTCGAAGTATTTTTTAACTTTTTAAAAAAAAATTATTTGCCTACAAATGTTCCGATATTTTCACCACGAACTGCTTTCACTATATTTTCAGGCTCATTAAGTCCGAATACATGAATCGGTATATCGTTATCCATACAAAGAGAGGTAGCTGTTGAATCCATCACACCAAGCCCTCTGTTAAGAACATCTATATAAGATATAGAATCAAACTTAACAGCATTCGGGTTTACATTAGGATCGCTGTCATAAACCGCATCAACTTTTTTGGCAAGAAGTATAACCTCTGCATCGATTTCAGCAGCTCTTAGCGCAGCAGCGGTATCTGTTGAAAAATAAGGGTTACCTGTTCCGCAACCAAATATAACAACCCTACCTTTTTCCAAGTGTCTTATTGCCTTCCCTCTTATGTAAGGCTCTGCAATCTGGCTCATGTCTATACCTGTCTGAACTCTTGCCTGAAGCCCCTGCGCTTCCAATGATGAAGCAACTGCAAGCGCATTGATAGCTGTTGCAAGCATTCCCATATGGTCAGCTCTTGTACGATCCATCTTATCGCCTTCTCTTCCTCTCCAGAAATTACCGCCTCCAACAACGATAGCAACCTGAACTCCCATACTTACGCAGATTTTAATCTGCTTACAAATTTCAGACATTACCTCAAAATTAAGTCCTGAGCCGTTGTCTCCTGCCAACGCTTCTCCGCTTAATTTCAGCAAAACTCTTTTATATTTTGGAATCATAACAATTTGCTCCTTTTTCTACAAATTTCTTGATTTTATTTGAAAAAATAGTACACCAATCAAAAAAATCAGTGTACTATTGTTTTACAAAATCCTATTTTGCCATGCTTGCAACTTCTTCAGCAAAGTTGTCTTCCTTCTTTTCCAAGCCTTCGCCCTTTTCAAATCTTGTAAATTCAAGAACTTTTACAC
>CAZHZL010000130.1:0-4812 GCA_964537245.1 uncultured Oscillospiraceae bacterium | reverse complement strand
GATATGTATCAAGAAGAACACCGATATTCGGACTATCTATTTCAGAAACATATTTAAGCGCTTCTTCAGCAGTATTGATAAGACAGGTTTCAAAGCGGTTTACCGCTTCAACACAATATGTTACGCCACATTCCTCAGCTACTTTTATGATTTCTTTCATACTTTTGATACTCTGCTCCCAATAAGGTTTTTTATCACCTACAAAATTATCAGGAGTTCCCCAACCAGCATAGCTTACACCTGATAAAAGTGTACCACCGCCAACATGCATTTTTCTTATAATATTCTGAAGATATTCAACTCCACCTTTTCTCACATTTTCATCGAGGGAAGATACATCGTAGTTTCTGTCAAGACCAAGGCTGTAGGTTAATTCAATACCTACTTCGTCAGCCAAAGCTTTCAAAGAACGAATTTTATCATCGCTCATTTCAAGAAGCGGTTGTGCCTGAAACTCTAAAACATCAAATCCGATTTCTTTTGCCTTTTTGATATACTTAGCGTGGTCTGCATCCCAGTTTTTTTCCCAAAAATTCATAAAAATTCCAAGTTTGTTCATTTTTAAATTCTCCTTTTTTATATCAATATTAAATTATTACCGACTTATAACCAAGATATTTCTCCATAGCTTCATTAACTGCCCAAGCCCATTCACCTTTTGCAATAGCAACATGATGACGATAACCATTCTCAAGCATATGCTTTAAAACTGCAGGCATATTGTCTGATTTAGCCACTGTTCCACAACCAAAAAATTCTTTTTCGATTTTATCATTTGTAAGTTCTGCCTCAGTAGCAAATGCGTGAAGCTCTCCATCTTCAGTTTTAAAGCTTCCGAAAGTAACCTTACCTGTGCAGATATCTCCGTTTACAATACCAACTCCGCTGCCTTCTCCGAATGACTTTTTAAACATAAGATGCTCGCTTATATTTGTTTTTGATGAATAGAATGACTTCGGAATTGCGGCACAATGGAAAAGAATGGTTTTTGTTAAATCCTCATTGTAATTGTTATTAACATCAAGAAGCATAACAGGCTGTTGTGACGCTTCCTGAAGTGCGTACATCATGATGGCATTGTTAACATCAAGCTCGCAAGCTGCAGGGATTCCTCTTTCATTCAAATCGGCAAGTACAAGACAAACAGCTATGCCGTATTTTGTTTGAAATTCGTTCCAGCATCTTATACCTACTGCATGAAGATTATAATCTGCAATAATTTTGTCCATTGCAACACCAAAGCGTGCAATGTTTTCAAGCTTTTTGGGTGGATATGTACCGAAATCGGTTATTGATTCGTAGTGTCTGATTTTTTCTTTAAGTAATTTTTCATCAGCATTATCCATTAAATCAAAAACCAATGATAAGTCAATTGTTTCAACATTAACACCTTTTCTTTGCATAGCAATTTCATCAATTCTTACAGTTTTAAATGCAGTTGTTCTTGCACCAATAGCACCAATATTAAAGTTTTTGAGTTTACGGGTAACTCTGCATACTGCAGCAAAATTTTCGAGGTCTGCTAAAAATTCCTTACTGTCCGGTGCCACTGTGGCATTTTTGGTTAATGTATACTTTATTCCGCACTGGCGAAGCACATTGCACATTGCAATTTTTCCGCAAAGTGCATCTCTTCTGTGTGCAAAGTCCATTTTACCCTCTTCATCGGGATAAGCCTGAACAAGAATTGGTACATTTGCGTCCTTTAGCGCAACAACAGCACCGTTTTCATCACCAAAATTCGGAAGTGATAATATAACTCCATCAAATTCCCCTGCATGCTCTTTTAAAAATTCATTGTAAAGCTTGCCTTCTTCTATTGTTTCAACTGCTCCGTATCTTGTTTTTTCCTCATCCATACAAATAAAATTGTATCCCGCATCTTTTACAACTTTTTCCAAGTCTTTTCTTGCATCAGCAATTAACTCCCCCGGAAAGAATCCTCTGTTCCCGAAAAATAATGCGAAAGTGATATCTCTTTTTTTCATAGTAGCTCTCCTTTTATTCTTTGATATACAGAAATTATATAATAAAGAAAGTAGCTGTTATAGTAGTTTTTTTGCTGAAAATAAGCACAATCTTATTAATTTTTGTTATTTTTCTTGATTTGTTGTGAAATTTGTGCTATAATCATACAAAGTAGGTGAGTTTATGGAATATAAATTTAATATTGACAAGCTTAAAGAGGTCCTTGAAAATTTTTACAGTATATCGAAAATCACAATGAGCATCTGGGATTCGGATTTTAATCAACTTGCTTTCTATCCTAAGCCTATGGCTTTGATATGCGAGAAAATAAAGTCCTCTCAGCAAGGGAAAAGCAGGTGTCTCGATTTTGATATATCCTTGTGTAAAAAGGCTACTGATTTGGGAAGTATCCAGGTTGCTTCATGTCATATAGGGCTTATTGATGTGGCAATACCCATATATTATGATGATGAGATTATAGCATATATTATGTTTGGTCAGATGCGTGATGTGGAAGGAAAACTCTCAAATCTCAACACTGTGAAAAAAGTATGCAAAAAGTATGGGGTGGATGAAGATGTTGTTGAAAAATGTTATAATGAGCTTCCGATTCTCAATCATCATCAGATAAGTGCAATTGCTACACTTTTTGAAATGTGCGTACCGTATTTTTACACGAGCCGAGCCATTGAAAAATCAAAAAATGAGCTTTCGGTTGAGATTGAAAAATATATAATGAGCAATATTGAAAAACCGCTTACGCTGCAGCATTTGTGCGAACATTTTAAGATTTCAGTCAATACATTATATAAAATTTCTCATAAATTTTTTAATACATCTATCAAAAATTATATTATTTTGAAACGAATAGAAGCTGCGAAGCATTATCTTGCCACAACGCAGCTTTCAGTTACAGAAATAAGTACTAAAACCGGTTTTTATAATTACAATTATTTTATCAGAACATTCAAGAGTCATGTTGGCTACACGCCATTGGCGTACAGAAAGAATTTTCCGCTTAATATATTGTAAAGAAAGGGGAAACAATTATGAAATCAAGTTATCTTATGAAAAAATTTCTGCCGTATTACAGGAAATATTGGCGGACAGTGGTTATCGACCTTTTGTGTGCTTGTACTACGGCTGTGTGCGAGGTTATATTTCCGCTTCTTGTAAGGTTTATTACAAATGCGGCAGTAAGTGATGTTTCTCTTCTTACTCCGCTTATGATATTGAAAATAGGCGGCTTTTACATACTTTTGAGACTTCTTGATGTTGGTGCGTTTTTTTATATGGCAAACCAGGGGCATATTATGGGTACGAAGATGGAAACGGAAATGCGAAGAGATTTATTTTCGCACCTTCAGAAGCAGACCTTTTCGTTTTTTTCCAATAATAAAATAGGACAGCTTATGTCGAGGATAACTACCGACCTTTTTGATATAACGGAATTTGCCCACCATTTTCCCGAAGAGCTTTTTATTGCAGCTATTAAAATAATAGTTTCATTTACAGTTCTTTGCAGCTTTAATGTTCAGCTGACACTTATTATATTTCTTATTTTACCGCTGATGCTTGTTTGTTGCAGAAGCTTAAGAAAAAAGATGAGAATGACTTTCAAGAAAAACCGTGAACAGACAGGCGTTATAAACGCAAATGTTGAGGACAGCTTGCTTGGAATAAGAGTTGTGAAATCTTTTACGAATGAAGATGTTGAGCTTGAAAAATTCGAGGAAGGCAACCAGGAATTTTTAAGACTGAAAAAGCTGTCCTATAAGTATATGGGCGCTTTTCAGTGTGTTACAAGATTTTTTGACGGACTTATGTACATAACGGGCATAATTGTCGGCGCAATTTTCCTTATGTATGAAAAAATTACTCCCGGTGATTTTACTGCGTACCTTCTTTATATTTCTACCCTTATTGCATCTATAAGAAAAATCGTTGAATTTACAGAGCAGTTCCAGAGAGGTATGACAGGAATAGAACGATTTGTGGAAATTATGGATACTCCCGTTACAATTACAGATGCACCTGATGCGGTGGAGCTTAAAGATGTTGAAGGCGATATAAGATTTGAGGATGTTGATTTTTGTTATGATGACGGAAACGAAAATGTTCTTACAAAAATAAATATCCATATCGAAAAAGGTGACAACATAGCTATTGTAGGCTCATCGGGTGGCGGAAAAACTACACTTTGCAATCTTATACCGAGGTTTTACGAGGTTACAAACGGAAAAATTTTAATCGACGGAATTGATATCCGTACCCTTACATTAAAGAGCTTAAGAGAAAAAATTGGTATTGTTCAGCAGGATGTTTATCTCTTTTCGGGAACTGTGGCTGAAAATATATCCTATGGAAAACCCGGCGCATCTATGGAAGAAATAGAAAAGGCGGCAAAGCTTGCAGGCGCAGATGAATTTATCAGAAAGCTTCCGAACGGCTACCACACTTATGTGGGAGAGCGAGGCGTTAAGCTTTCCGGCGGACAGAAGCAAAGAGTTTCTATCGCAAGAGTGTTTTTGAAAAATCCGCCTATACTTATCTTAGATGAAGCAACCTCATCTTTAGACAACGAAAGCGAAAGAATTGTCCAGAAATCTTTAGAGGAGCTTGCAAAGGGAAGAACAGTTCTTACTATTGCACACAGACTTTCTACAATAAAAAATGCAAAGACAATTCTTGTCCTTACCGAAAATGGAATTGAGGAGCAGGGAACGCACGATGAGTTAATCGAAAAAGGCGGAATATATGCAGAACTCTATAATTTAAAATAAAAAACATAAAATGCAAAGTCTGATTTTGGAATAATCAAGCTTTGCATTTTTTATATCAATT
>CAZHZL010000129.1:0-4863 GCA_964537245.1 uncultured Oscillospiraceae bacterium | reverse complement strand
GACCCTGAAGATCACAAAAATCGTTGCTGACGACCTGAAGTCCATCGGCCTTGATCTGTGGGATATCAAATTTGAATTTGGTTACAACAATGACGAAGTTATCCTTATCGACGAAATTGCCTCAGGCAATATGCGTGTATATAAAGACGGCAAAATTGTTGAGCCTGTTGAGCTTACAAAGCTTATTTTAAACAGATAATTTTTTTCGGGGTGGCGATCATTTTTTATCGTCACCCGGTTTTTGTTTTTTTGCACAAAAACCTCTTTTTTAAACATTGTCCAAAAAATTCTGAATATATTATAAAGACAAAATGATATGTCAAATGTTATAATTATAATAATGACAAACAAAAAAAGGAGAAAAATATATGTATATAGCAAAACCGCCTATGGGCTGCAATACATGGAATACATTCGGTGCAGATATTAACGAACAGCTTATATTCGAGCTTGCGGACAAGCTTGTGGAAGATGGATACAAAGATGCAGGATATGAATATCTTGTTATAGATGACTGCTGGAGCGAAAGAGAAAGAGACGAAAATAAGCGTCTTGTTCCTGACAGAAAAAAATTCCCGCACGGAATGAAATATGTTGCTGACTACATTCATAAAAAAGGACTAAAATTCGGTATGTACACCTGTGCAGGAGTTAGAACTTGTGCAGGATATCCCGGAAGCTATCAGCACGAATTTGTCGACGCAGCAACCTTCGCAGAATGGGAGGTTGATTTTCTGAAATACGATTTCTGCTATTTTCCCGATAACGCCGACTGCAAGACAGCATATCTCACCATGTCAAACGCACTTAACACCTGCGGAAGAGATATACTTTTTTCAGCGTGCAACTGGGGATATGAAGAATCATGGGACTGGATGCGGTCTGTGGGTGCTCATATGTACCGCTCAACAGGCGATATTTTTGATAATTTTGTATCATTCAGAAACATTGCGTTAAGCCAGCTTAAAAATATCAATTCCTCATCCACAGGCTGCTACAACGACCTTGATATGCTTACTGTGGGAATGTACGGGAAAGGCAATGTAGGCTTTGAACACACCTGTACAGATGAAGAATACAAAACTCATTTTGCACTTTGGTGTATGCTTTCGTCACCCCTTATGATAGGCTGCGATATAAGGAAATTAAACGACTATTGTCAAAAGCTTCTCAAAAACGAGAAACTCATAAAAATAAACAGCGACCCTGCAGGAAGACCTCCGTATATCGTGAGTAAAAACAATGTTTACATTATGCTTAAGTTTCTTTCCAATAACGAGTATGCTGTCGGAATATTCAATATGAGCGATGATGAAAACGAATTTAAAAGCGCAAAAGATTTAATTCCGCTCGGTTACCCCATCAGCAGTACAATTCTTCTTAGTGATCTCGGTTTCCCTGTTTATTCTGATAAAGTTTTTGAATTCACAAGTGTTTTTTCTGATGAAAAAATAATCACAAGCTCAGACAGTCTTACAACAGTTGTAAAGCCACATGATTGCGAAGTATGTATAATGAAAGTAAGAGACATGTAATTCATAAAAAAAATGCAGATGCCATACGACATCTGCATTTTTTTGGTTTATTTCAATGTTAAAGATTTTACGATTTCTCTTGCGTCTGCTACAAGCTGATCACAGTATACAAGCTGATCGCATGCAAATGTAACTAAAACCAACTTATTACTGTGACAAAGTGCATAATTAATAGAATAAGCTACTTCTCCGTCTTTCTCAACACAAAGAATGTAGGTATAATAGTTTTTATTGTTCATACCATCTCTTTTCATTCCCTGTACAACCTTAGCGCCCGCTTTTCGCTGAGTTTCAATCCATTCTTTAACAATCTCCCCCATGTTTGTTGAATTTACTTCTCCACTTTGAGTTACCACAACAGAAAGCAAAGCTCCGCTTTCTTTGTGTAAATAAACTCCCGTTTCTGCCGGTGTTGTAACTTCATCCCATGTCATAGGAAGAGTAATTTCATAATTCGTTCCTTTTGAAACATAAGAACCTTCCTTTTCAAAATCGTTTCTGAGAAGAATTCCAATATCATCAAAATTAAGCTCATCTGCTTTTATACTCGGAATAATTATGGTCTTTATTCCTTTTTCAAGCTCTGAAGTTTTCAAGGATACATTATAAACATATTCTCCTACTTCAAAGAAAATATCATACATGATAAAATCTTTCTTTTCTGTACCTTCAACTGTCATTGTATACTGATAACCCGAAAGTGTATCAGTTATCTGATAATTTGAGTCAATAGTTGAAAGTGTCACATATTTTTCATTTTTATATCCTGCATTACTCTCGTTATCTGTCTTTGCAAGCTTCTCAGCTGTCATATCTGCACTTTTTGAATATATGCAGAAATTAAGTTCTGAAACATTATCGTTTATAATGGAATAAAAACGCATCTCGTTTTCTGTGCTTGAATAACTTTCAACAAATGTTTTCGGCACCTTGTAGGAAAGCTTATATTTCTCATTTGTATAAGTTCTGTACCCGTCTTCTTCTACATTTGACAAATCATAAGTCGTTGAAGCGTCTGTAAAATTTGTTTTGAAGCTGTCTGAGATTGCCTGCAAATATGATATTTCATCTGAATCCACATCAGCATTTAAAACAACTTCGAATCTGTAATCTCCCACATAGTAATATTTATAATCAAAATAGCTTGTTTCATCCTTTACGCGAAAATGCATATATTGATTGTTATTCTCATCTGTAAGCTTATCAGCCTTTAAAAGTGTATATCCCTTAAAAGAGTCTTTGATTCCCGAAAAGTCCTTTTCAAATGTAAGGTCTTCTTGCATATAGTAAATATATACACCGAGGTAATTATTTTCATTCTGATTGCTTACATAATCAGTTGATGTGCCGTCAAAACTTCTGTCTTCCATAAACATTTCTTTAGGAGTATCCATTGACCAACCGTAATAGCTGTCTCCTACTCTTGCCAAATCAGTTATGCCGTTTAAAGAAACTCCCTCTTTCCCCGCAGCCTCTTTTGTTACAGTTATAGCTTTCGTTGCATCATCATATGCGACATCAGCACCGAAGGTTTCGGATATAAAGCGAAGCGGCACCATTGTCACTCCATTTGGAGAAAGAACAGGAGCAACAGGAAGAGTCTCTGTATGTGTATTTACTGTTGCAATTATATTATCAATCTGCAAAGTGATATCAACATCTGGATACGAAAGAAAAATTTTCTTTTCCGTTCCTTCCCACAAAACTTCAGCACCAAATGCCTCCGTTATAACACGAAGCGGCACCAATGTTGAGCCTTCTCCGGCAATATATGGTGTTTCTACCGTTACGCTCTGAGAGTTTATCAGAAGTGTGCTGTCTCCTACCTTAAATGAAATTTCAACTTTCCCGTCTGTCCCAGCTGCACTTGCAGCAAATGCAGAGAAAGATAATATCATGAATGTTGTAAGAAATAATGCTATAATTTTTTTCATAAGTCAATGCCCTTTCATTTGTAAATTATTATTTTAAAACAACTTTTATAGCTGCAGTTTTTGTCTCTCCGTTTCTGGTAAACGAAAATGTAATGCTTTCTCCGGAATATGTTTCCTTAAGTATTTCATTATATTGAGTAATGCTGTGAACTTCAATTCCGTTTACATGAGTTACCACATCATCCTTTAATATTTCCGGTGTATTGCTCGATACAACGGTAATTCCCTTTTTTGTTGGTACACCGAGCTTCGCTTCCCACGATTCACTGAAGGTAAGCCCTGCGTCCGGTCTGAGCACCTGTTTATTTTTTTCAAACTGATTAAGTATGTATTCAACAGTATCCACAGGAATTGAAAATGACATACCTTCAATGCCTGTTCCTGAAATTTTGATTGAATTTATTCCGATAAGCTCTCCTTTTGTATTAACAAGAGGTCCGCCGGAATTGCCTCCGTTTATTGCAACATCAGACTGCGTGAAATAATAGTATTCTCCAATATTCACCTGTGTACCACTGATAATTCCTTTCGAAGCAGAGTTTTTCATATTTAAAGAAAGCGGCGTTCCAATTGCAATAACTGTTTTCCCAACTACTATATCTTCTTTTTTTCCGAATGTAACAGGTTTAAGACCAAGCTTTGAGATTTTAACAACAGCGAGGTCAGAGGTCGTATCGGAATAGAGCACCTCTCCGCTGAAACTGTCTCCATTTTGCATAATAACAGTTAAATTCTCTAAATTTTCCACGACATGAGCGTTTGTAAGAATCGTTCCGTTACTTTTTATTACAACACCTGTTCCATGAGCATAAGACTGATTGTAACTGAGCGCCTGCTGAGACATATATTTCGGATTATAGTTTCCCACAATAGCTACAACGCTTTCGCCAACATCTTCAATCACTTTAGTTATATTTTCATCTGAATTCTGATTTATATATGCGCTTCTTGTTTCAGGGTCCCATGATACTTCTGCACCCATATTTTCGCTTACTGCGCGTAGCGGAACAAATATTCTGTCGTTTATTATATATGCCTCGGATTCAAGCTTCACACCGTCGATATACACATCAGCAACAGGATTTGCACATACACACGGAATAGCAAGAAGCATTATAATCATAGTCAATAAAATTTTTTTCATAAAAGTCTGCCTCCATTATACTATTATATATATTATAGCATTTTATCACTGTTGTGTCAATGATAATACACACAAAAAATACGCGAAATAATTGTTAAAAATTGAAAAAAACTATTGACAAACCAAAAAAAGTGTGTTATATTATTAATTGCTTGATTTGGGATAGCATGTTTTTTTAGTGCAAAAAATTAAAAGTTTGCCGGTGTGGCGGAATGGCAGACGCGCGCGACTCAAAATCGTGAGGGAAACC
>CAZHZL010000128.1:0-5001 GCA_964537245.1 uncultured Oscillospiraceae bacterium | reverse complement strand
TACTACGAAGCTGTAGAAGCTTTATCAGCACTTGGTGTTGTTAAAGGCTACGAAGAAGGTGATTTCCAGCCGGAAGGCAAAATCACAAGAGCAGAAGCTGCTGCTGTCATTATGAGAATAATGGGCATGGGCTCTGTTGAAAGCACAAGAGTAAACACACAGTTCACAGACGTAACATCAGAACACTGGGCATCAGGTATAATCGCTGCTGCTGCAGATTCTGCAATCGTTAACGGTATGGGCGATGGTACATTTGCTCCATCTGCTGAAGTTACATACGATCAGGTTGTTAAGATGCTCGTTTGCGCTATGGGTTATCAGAAAAAAGCTGAAGCTTCAGTTGCTGCAGGTACAAACGTATTCCCAACAGGTTACAACATCGTTGCTAACCAGAAGAGAATCACAGAAGGTACAACAAAAACTGACGGCGGTGCTACAAGAGGCACAGTTGCAAGACTTGTTTACAACGCTCTTACAGTAAACCTTATGGATCAGACTTCATTCGGTTCAGATGTTGAATTCCAGGAAATTCCTACACAGTCTATCCTTTATACGAAATTAAACGCTGTTCAGATCGAAACAAAACTTTCAGAAGTTTCAATCGATCCTACAGAAACAAAAGTTACACTTGCTGTTTCTAAATATGATGATGTTGCTTATAACAACGGTTATGGTAACGCTTTAACAGCTGGTGTTTCTTACAAAACTATCACTTCTGTAAAGAAGGGCGATGTTAACCTCGCTGGTTTACAAGGACTTAATGTTAAAGCTTTAGTTGATATCTCAGATTCAGCTGATCCTGTTCTTTTAGCAGTATTCCCAACAGCTGGTAAGAATGTTGAATTAGTAATCGATCCTATCTTGTTTGCTGGTATTGCGAACACAACAACATCTGGTGTTACAACATACCAGAGCAACATCCAGTATTACAAGGATGCTGAAGCTACAACAGTTAACACATCTTCAAAAATTGAAGCTTCTTCAACAACACCTTTCAGCATTTATCTTAACATGAATCATATTGGTGATTATACAACTATCAATGATGCTGGTGTTGCAATCAACGCTTACAACCTTACAGGTACAGCTAAGATTAACACAAACAACAAAGCTTATAAATTTGTTGATACAGACAACAACGGATACTATGATACATTATTCGTAGAGAATGCTTCATCATTCGTAGTTGGTAAAATCAACGCTGCTGAATATCAGATATTCAGAGATAACTCTTCTTCAAACTTCAATTCAGGTGTTATTTTTGACGGAAATAAGACATATGCTTTCACTCCGTTAGACCTTGATACAGAAGATGAAGATGTTTCATATGCTATCAAAGATGTTGATGGTAATGCTTTAGCATTTGAAGATATCAAAACAGGCGATATCCTCACAGTTGCTCAGTCTTACGACGGCGAAATCTTCTACTATGATATTACAGTTTCATCAGCTTCTGCAGTTGAAGGAACAATCACAGAAGTAACAAACGAAAAAGTTAAAGGTTCAACTGAAACAATTACATACTATGTAATCGACGGTACACCTTACAGAGTAAACGCAAGAGCTGCTGAAAGCAAGCTTGAAGCAGGTACAGCTGGTACATTCAATATCACAGCTGACGGCGCTATCATTTCTTACACACTTGAAGCTTCAGCTAGAGCTTACGGTGTTGTAATCGCGACAGCAGAAAAGACAGGTTCTTTCTCAAACGGTGTTCAGGCTCAGATGATAACACAGGACGGCACAATCAAAACATTTGACTTTGCTTCAAAAGTTTATGTAAATGACGCTTCTACAGCTACAGATATGACTGCCGTTACTGGAACAGCTGCTGCAAACTTCGTTGCTCCTGGTACAATCGTAATCTACGAAACAAACTCAAGCGACGAAATCAGAAAGATTTACACAACAGCTTCTGCTATCGAAGCTAAAGAAAACGATGATGTAGACGTTAAGACTATATCAGCTACTTCAGATAAATACGCAGCTGCAACAGGAAAACTCGGAAGCTACTACACAACAGAAAATACTGTTATCATTTCTGTTCCACAGGCTTCTGTTATAACAGCTAAAGATAAAGACAAATACATGTTGGCTTCAACAGCTGCATTGTCAGATGAAACGGGCTACACAGGTACAGTTGTAGTTGACGCTTCTTCTAAAGAAGTTACATTCGCATTCATCACAAACTTGAAAGTTGTTCCATCAATGGATTCTATGCCTATGGTTATCACAGGCGTTTCAACAACAAATGTTGAAGGTTCAACAAGACAGAAATTCACAGGTTTAGTTGAAGGTAACGAAGTATCTTATGTTCTCGCTGACGAAGATGATCTCGTTAAAGTTGATATGACAGGTGATCCTGACGCTTCAACATATGTATATTCAATCGGCGTAAACGACGTTATCCAGGTTGTTCTTAACGCTAACGACGAAATCGCTTCTTACAGACATATTCTTAAATACAATCCTGATACAGCAAACGCTAATGACTACATTGGTTTGATTGCTAACGCAGGTGACGAAGATAATAACAAAGAAGCTGCAGTTGCTGGTGCTCTCTACAACTTGACAGATGGTACAAAGATTGCTGATGTTGCTGCTATGTACGGTTACGGTGTAGCTGGTATGGGTAATAAAGTTGGTTCAAGAGCAATTGAACTCTTCGGACTTGGTTATGCACCTGCATCAACAGATACATGGGATGTAATCGCTGGCACAGCTACAGATTACTCATATGATCCAAACGCTGTTGCTTATGTATATGGTAACACATATTCAAAAGCTAAGACAGTAGCTCTTGAAGCAGTTGAAACATTTGATTATGTTAACTCTAAAGAAGCTGGTCAGGCTGTAACAGACTTCGCTAAGCTCGACGATATTATCTATATCTACAGCTTTGACGGTGTAAATGTATTGTCATTCGTAATCGATGTTGCTAACGACAACTAAGATTTAATCTTAAATAAAAAGAGTGTTCCTTCGTGGAACACTCTTTTTGTATTAAAAAGCCTCCCTTGTGTAAAAGGAGGCGGGTTTGTGAAACAAACTCGAAGGGATTGATAAAAGGATATTGACATATTATTTTAAAAATGGTATAATATAATAAAAGGAGATGATTATGTGCCAACAATATGTATGTTTAGAGGAATTAAAATTTATATCAACTGGAGAGAACATCAGCCACCTCACTTTCATGCGACTTATGGTGGAAAAGAAGTTATAGTATCAATAAAAGATTTAGAAGTTCTAGATGGTGAAATTCCAAATAAGCAGCTAAAAATGCTTTTAGGGTGGGCTGCCTTCCATCAAGAAGAATTGATGGAAAATTGGGCGCTTGCTGAAGGAAGACAGGAATTATTTCCAATAGAGCCATTAAAATAATCTATAAACAAAAGATAGGAGTGATTTGAAATGAAAAAGACAGTTGAATATTATCTTTCCAAAGGTTTTGACAGAAAAATGGCAGAATATTTCGCTATGGGGAGAAGAAGGATAGTCGAAGTAACTCCTAATGATGATTTCACACTTACAATTTGTTTTGATAACGGTGAGAAAAGACTTTACGATGTTGCGCCACTCTTGAAACCCGGTACAGTATTTGAGACATTTGCAGAATTAAAAAATTTTTACAGAGTGTATATAGATGACGAGCATTGTATTGCTTGGGATATTAATCCCGAAATAGACAGTAACGAAGTGTGGAGCAATAAGGTCGATTTATGTCCTGACAGCTGTTATGTAGACAGTATACCGCTAAAATAAAAAGCCTCCCTTGTGTAAAGGGAGGCGGGTTTGCGAAGCAAACTCGGAGGGATTGATAGGCTACTACCTATAATATTTGAAACCCTCTCCTTGAACTTCCGTTGAGGGAGAAACTATAACAAAAGAATTATGCTCAATGCTTTCGGAAATTTTTCTTAAATCCGAAAGCTCCTTTTTTTTCATGACGCACATCAATATTTCTTTATCTTCGTTGCTGTAGCCGCCCTTTGCATTTATGACAGTTACACCCCGATTGAGCGTTTTTATAATTTCTTTTTTTATTTCATCGCCCTTTGATGTTATGATATATGCCACCACTGCGCCGTTTAATTTTGCTATAATAAAATCGATTACCCAAGTAGAAATAAAAAGCGTTGCAAGCCCGTACATAGTGAGCTTTAAATCCTTGAAAACAAAGTACGAAACTGAAATAATAATAAAATCAATTACAGAAAGAATAACTCCGATTGAAAGAGATGGAATCCTTTTTTGAGATATTCTAGAAACAATATCAGTTCCACCTGTGGTACCGCCCTGTGAAAAGGTCATACCTATCCCTATACCGCAGATTATTCCGCCGAAAACGCTGCATAAAACCAAATCATCAAATTGCAGGCGTATTCCGCTTGTAAGCTCCATAAAAACAGGAATAGCTATTATTCCCACCAAAGAATCCACGACAAAATCTTTTCCAAGCTCTATATATGCAACAATTCCGATTATTATGTTTAAAATCCCCATAGTAATTCCGGGAGACATACCTGAAATATAATAGATAATAGTTGCTATGCCGCTTACGCCGCCTGTGACGATTTTTGCGGGAAGTGTAAACAGATTTACCGAGATTGAAAAAAGAAATGCACCTGTCAGAATTATGCTATATTTATAGAGGTTTTTTTTGAAGCTTTCAATTTTATATAAATTCAAATGATATCACCGTTTATTATTATGCGGTGTTTTTTACATTTTTAAGACAATATTAATAAAAAATTCAAAAAAAACGGAAAAATTCTAAAAAACACTTGACAAATATGGGAAAATCATATATAATAAATAAGCTGTATTAAAAAATATTGTGAGTTATTTGAGATGAAAAAATCAAGTCGTTCTTGATTGTAACCTCTCCTCATCTCAAAACTATATAAATAATATTGTTAATTTACTTAAAAAGGAGAATTTTAAAATGCCAAACATTAAATCAGCTAAAAAAAGAGTTAAAGTTATCGCTACAAAAAC
>CAZHZL010000127.1:0-5007 GCA_964537245.1 uncultured Oscillospiraceae bacterium | reverse complement strand
ATACCGCTTTGATTCAAAAGCTCACACATATTCTGATTTTTCTTATCTGCAAACTGTGTTGACAGAATAAGCGAAAGATTGTATTTTCTTCCCTCACGAATCATACTGTCCATAATTGAGCCGGGAGAAAAGGACAGATGTTGAATTTCATCAATGCATAAAATATATGTACCTAAAACGCCTTTTTTTGTTTCGTTCCACAGGTCAGATAGAAGCATTTCTGTAAATAGAATTCTGTTAAGCGGAGAAACATCTGAAAGTTGTATGACAGTTGGTGTTCCCGGAATGATAGTGTGTTCCCATTTTAATGGAATCTTAAATAAATCGGGACTTGTTAAAGCAGTTATTTTCTTTCCGACTGCATTTTTTCCGCAAAGGATAGCTACATTTGAAAAATTTGCGTTTGTACTGTTAACTGTAATTTCAGTGAGTATTGCTTTTTGCAAAACATTTTTCTGAATTTCTCCTCTTATTTTAAGACATCTGCAGATTAAATCTGTTATCCGCTCTGCAATTTGGTAATTATTTTCAAGGTGTGCAGCTCCTTCAATATACTTATCTTGTGGATAAAACGGATTTATACCTAATCCGCTTTCTTCAACATTTTTGTATATAAGCAGGGGAAAAATCTTTGTCATCTCTTTTTTACGGTAGCTGTCTGAAAAATCAAAAATTATGCATGGGATATTATCAGCTGCTACACCTTTTATTATAGATTTAATTAAGCTTGTTTTACCTGAACCTGCAGTTCCTGAAATATTTATGAAATTATTTATATTGTGTTTCTTATTTAGGTCAATAAAAACATCTGTATTATCATTACTTCTTCCTATAAGCATTTTTTGTCTCCTTTATAATTCACCTATTTCTTTAGTCAGAAAATCTTTTTTTATTGATACCATATCAATATAGGTGTTTTTGATTGCTCTTTTTCTGATGAGCTTATCTTTGTCTGATATAAGTAAGTCCATTGATTTTAATTCTCTCAAAATATCTATAACTCGTAAATTTTTATCAATGTATTTCACAAATTTATCCATATCGCAGTATCTTATGCAAATATCTGTGGTATATTCCAAAGCTGTGATTCTATCGTCTGAAAAAATAAAATCATCACGGGGATTACATAGTATAAGCTTGTTTTTATCTATCAAATCAAAAAACACTTCCTTGAATTTTTCGCAAATCCAGTCTCCACACATATCTTTTTGTGTAGTATTCAAAAATTCAGAAATCAGCTTTTCAGCATGAGTACCGCTTTTTATTTTAAAAATACGGAATAAATCAATATTTGCAACTTCATCGTAATAAACGGTTGTTATTTTCAAAATATTTAAAAACATATTTGCCTGACTATGATACTCAATATTGCTATGTTCCAAAGGAAGCTTACGAAAAGAAATTTCAGATTTTTCTGCCCAGCTTGTAAAATGCTTTAGATGAGTTTGTAAATATGAATTGTCAGTATCAATAAGACTATGTATGTTTATATCTTTAATACTGATACCGATAACATCAGGCTCGTTTTTTGCTATTCCGCAGTTTGAAAGAATTATACAAATACATTGTGTTTTGCCGCTTTCAAGATAATTTTTAATATTACCGAAGTTCTCGGTTGAGACATTTTTCTGATAATATGTCTTGGGACTGTCTGTTATTGCAAAAATCTCGTCCTTGCTGTCCTCAAGTTTTGCTATAACATCTTTATCGTGCAGAAAGGACTTATGAGAATCATCTTCCTTAAAAAAACAAAAAAATAAATCATATAACTTATTTAGTATCTGTGATTCACCGAAAAAAACGATAGGCTTTTTTAGTTGTAATGATTTGGGAATTAAGCTATGAAGTATTGCTGAATGTATTATAATAAAAATAAAAAATGATAAAAGTCTGTTATTCAGATTTATGATGCAGTCAAGAAAATTTTTAGCAGATTTTGCAGGTGATATAGAGTTATCATAACGGAGCTTCTTTTTAAAAAACGGAGTAGTAAGATATGAGATTTCTTCGCATATATAAAATTTTTTATTATGCCAACCGGGCGAGTAGGGGTATTCGATGCCGGTTATTTTTAGATTTTTATAAATATATAAAAGAAACAACTCAATCATAGCGGAATTTCTGTATTTCAAGAAAACTCTTATACCGTTTTTTGAAAGAATATTGAAGAATTTCTTTGGATTTTCCATATCACTTTTTGAAACGATAAACTGATTAGTATAAAATGAAGCTGTACATACTGTAAAAATATAAAAGGGCTCTTTTTTTGCTTTCTCTGTATGTACCATTATTTCGCATACTTCTGTTATGGTGCCTTCGCTTATATATGTAGGCTTTAATTTCATATTTTTCATAGAAACAAAAGCCATCTTGTTTTCGTTTGGTAATACAACCAATGTCTCGCCGTAATTATTTATTGCAAGTGCTGCTTCGTTTACAGGTTCAGCTCTTACATATCCCGTAGGATAGCATTGAGTTGGGTTTGTAATAAAAACACCCGGATTATCCGGATTTTCAAAATGTTTAAAATAATTTTCCATTTTTATAAATAACTCCTTTCAAGCCCTGAAGATTTTATTCATCAGGGCTGTTAATTTTATTTATAGCTTCAACAAGCTTTTCTGATTCCAAGGTGTATGTGTCGGGCATAACATGGGAATATGTATTGAAAAACAGCTCCCACGTTGAATGTCCCATAAGCTTTTCCATTGCTCTTGGAAGTATGCCTGCCTCTAAACCTCGGGTTGCGAATGTATGACGGAGTGCGTGAAGATTAAGAACGGGAAGATTATTTTTTCGGCAAATTTCTTTCAGCGCTTTGCTTATTGAGCTTTGAGAATGATAACAAGAGTTGTGTATAGTTTTAAAAACAAAGCCTTCAACTTCACCAAACAAAGCTTCGTGTTCTTTCTGATGCTTAATTAAAAGGTGATACAAGCTGTCTGAAATAGGAATTGTCCTTATGCCTGCAGTTGATTTCGGAGTTCCGAGATAAACCTTGCACTTTTCACCTTTTTCATAAGTAACAGTAAGATTTTCTCTTATGTGTATCACTCTTTTCTCCATATCAACATTGTCCCATTTTAAACCTAACATTTCACCAACTCTTGCACCTGTTGTAAGTGCCATTGTAAAAAATACTTCGTGAGTATGACCTTTTATTGCGTCCATAAAAATCTTCTGCTCTTCTTTTGTGAATGCGGAAATGGCTTTCTTTGAAGATTTTTTAGGAATTTTTAAATTTTCAGCAGGATTTTTTTCTATAAGCTCGTTATATACCGCTTCAGAAAATGCTGATTTCAAAAACTGTGCAACGCCTTTTATAGTCCTATAAGATAAATTCTGTTCCGCAAGTTCCAGAAGTAAATTCTGAAGAAGTATCGGTTTTAATTCTTTTAATTTATATTTACCAATATACGGAACAATATTTGAATTATAGAGATTTCTGTAATATGCTAAAGTTGTAGGCTTAACAACAGGCTTCTTGAAATCATCAATAAATTGCTTTAAAAAAATTTCAGCAGTTGTTTCACCGCCTTTTTTCACAATATTATACATTGGCGAATCAAATTCAAAATTTGAGTTTATTGCTTCGTATTTTTCAAGCTCTTTATCAAATCTTGCCTTTAGTTGAGACGGCGTTTCACCTTTTCTCTGGTACACCTGAATATACAGCGGTTTTCCGTCTGCTTTTTTTCCAACCATTGATTTATATGTGATTCTGCCGTCGGGCATAACTTTACGGCTTCCCGTATTGTTGGGATTCCTTGATTTTTTAGCCATTATACTACTGTCGGATATATAGCAAGATATTCTTCCAGATCGCTTGGTTTAACTCTTATAGTTTTTCTGACTTTGATAGCTTTAAGGTCGTTTTCCTTTATAATTCGGTAAACGGTTGAACGTGAAACCTTAAGAATTTCGCTGACTTCACTTATTGTAAGAACCTTTGGCATACCGAGTCCTCCTTTCATAGAAATTTTGTTCCGAAACATGCTTTTATTATATCATAAAATTATTTCGTGAAAAATATTGATATATAAAATAAAAATACTATAAAAATATTTACATTTTAAAACTAATATGCTATAATTACAGATAAACAAGCAAAAATGTAAATAAAATGGTGATATTATGAAATTATTTATTGATTCTTTTCATATTGAAGCAGATAAGCACAAATTGAAATATTTATATGCATTGGATTGCGATGATGTTATAAAGATGCAGGGCGAAGATATAGTATCAAAGACTGCTGAATATATAGCTGAAATTTTTTCTGAAAACTTCAGTATGGATTATGAAATGCTAAAAGCACTTTTGGAGCAGTATTTAACTGAATATATACATTATGAAATTCTTTCTGACAAAGAAACTATAAATCTGGAAACGATAAT
This sequence comes from uncultured Oscillospiraceae bacterium, assembly GCA_964537245.1. Classification (GTDB taxonomy): domain Bacteria; phylum Bacillota; class Clostridia; order UMGS1840; family UMGS1840; genus UMGS1840. The sequence continues at coordinate 610 of CAZHZL010000127.1, read as the reverse complement.
AAAGAATTTCAGCATAGAAGAAACTGAAAACGAATATTCAGATACCGATAAGTATTCTTCCTTGAAAACTACTTTAAACAGTAATTTCAGAAAAATATTAAAGGATTTTGAAGATGGGGTATGCACCGATGTGCTTTCTGTAATATCTGATAATTGCATTCAAAAAGCCGACGGAAAAATACTTATACGCTGTAAGAAAAGCGATGAAGAAATTTTACGGAATATTTTATATTATTACGCAAAGATTCCTTTTGGAAATAAGGTTGATTTTTCCAAGTATTCTTATGATAAATATATAAATCTTTTGAATAAGCTTTATATTTATAATCTTTCTGATGATTTTCAGGGGATGCTTAACAATTATCTTCTTGAAGCGATTTTTCATTTTAACAGTGTAACTTTTATTATAGAAAAGGTAAATATACTAAAAGAAAAATATTGCCAAAAGAATCTTTACAGCACACTTCCTGATGACAAAATGAATACTTTTCTCAGCTTAAATCTTAATGAAATTGATGCAAGAGTATATATGGGAAGTATGATTGACAGGCTTATTCCGATTGTCGGCACTGTCTGCCGGACTTTTCCCGTATTCAGTCAGAAGAATTAT
>CAZHZL010000126.1:0-5008 GCA_964537245.1 uncultured Oscillospiraceae bacterium | reverse complement strand
TTATATCAGGAAACAGTAGCTTCTTATCCTGATATTGACGGTGTTATGCAACCCGGTAGTGTAAATGATATAACAAAAGAAGTAGAAACAACACTTTCGTTTCTTTCGGATAACACAAGTGTTTGTACAGTTGATAATAATGGAGATTTGACTCCTGTATCGGCAGGCGTAGCAAATATTACAATTTCAACAGAAGGAGTTTCAAAATCCGTAAAAGTGCTTGTTAAGCCTGCACCTGTAACAAAAAAGGCATTGAATATCAGCGAAATAACAAATGAATTTGAAATGAAAGCTGAAAGCACAGCAGTTGGAAATTTATTGGCAGATGGTAAGAAAATTTATGAGGAAACAAGAGTTGTAAGACCAGCTTATGATTTCGGAGACGGATATAAAGCAGATGAAGAAACGATTAGCTCCTCATCTCCGTCAGATGTTACTTCAAGTGTAGCATATTCTTCCGATGATGATAAAATAACAGTTGATGCAAGTGGAAATATTTCAGCAACAGAAAACGGACTTGCAAATATTACCGTCTCTTATAACGGTTTATCTGAAGCTGTAAAAATTCTTGTTAAGCCTGCAAGAATAATAACTAAAAAGCTTGATGTAAGCGAGGTTACAAAAAACTTCTTTGGTACAGGTAATATTGGTAAGGTGTATCTTATAACAACTACAACAATCCCTGAACATGAAGGCTTTGAGGGAACAGTTTCAGAGACAATCACACCTGTAAGAGAAGAAATTACACCTGACTTAACTTCAAAGAATACTGCTGTATTTACAGTAACAGCAAGCGGAAATGTTACAGTTGCGGATAGTGGTACAGCAGACCTTGAAATTGCTTATGACGGACTTACAGAAACCGTCGCAGTTGAATGTTATTCACAGACAGATATGGACAGTATCGTAGCAACCCTTCAAAAAGCTGATATTTCACTTCAGGAAGTTGAAAATATGGTTTCCACATTGGGACTTGATTTAAGCGATATTACAAATACAACTTATGTATATAACTATTTAAAAGAAAATAATGCACAGTATAACTCTGAAACAACATTTACGGCTATAACAGAAAAATTTGAAAACACATTAACAAGTGCCAAAAATAATGTGAAAGCTTTGGAAACATCATTGGAAACAGCTAAAAATTATCTTGAAACCAACAAAACATCTTTAGGAATAGATGGCTTAAAAGCTTATACTTATTTTAAAAGTGCTTCTGAAGATATACAGAAAAGAATAATTGATAATGTTAAAAAAGTCGGCTCTGACAGCGAAATAAAAGATGTTCTTAATAACAACGCTGTAAAGGATTCACTTAATGCTCTTACAAATTATTCGCAGGTTTATGGTGTTTTAGATGCATTTAAAGAAGAGTTGGGAATAGATTTTACTGCTTATAACGGACTTACTCCTGGAAATCAGTCTTTAGTGCAGGACGGTATTTTAAATGCACGCAGTGAATTTACGGATAATGCTTCAATTAAAAATAAATTTGATGCTTTAGTTGATTTATACCGTAATTCAGTTGTTATTTCCGGTGGCAGCAGTTTTTCTTCCGGAGGTAATTACAGCGGCTCGTCTGTTTCATACAGCTCATCTTCATCTAATTCAGGCTCTATAACAGGAACATTAAGCGATGATACAACAGACAACGAGCCTTACGAATTACCACAGTGGGTACAGGAAGAAAAAGAAGCAGAAATAAAGGCTGAAAATGTATTTTCAGATTTATCTGAGGCTGAATGGGCAAGAGATGTTATCAAAGATTTATATATAAAAAATATAGTTTCAGGTTATCCTGACGGAACCTTTGGCGTTAATAACAATATAACAAGAGAAGAAATAGTTAAGCTTCTTGTTGTAGCAGGCAATTTAAAATCAAAAGGAACAGAAGATGTTAAATTTTCAGATGTTAATCCGTCAGCGTGGTATTATGAATATGTGAAAATTGCCGTTGAAAACGGAGTTGTAAACGGAATCGGAGATAACAGATTCGGTGTTGGACAATATATTACCCGTGAAGAAATGGCTGCAATGCTTTACAGACTTTGTCAGACAACGGATATAATGCTTGATGAACAGTTAACTGTTTTTCCGTTTAACGATCAGGACGAAATTTCAACATGGGCTGATTACGAAATCAAGGTTTTGAGAGAAAGCTTTTTGATTGACGGCTATGCAGGAAATGTGTTTAAACCGAAGGATAATTTAACACGTGCCCAGGCAGCAAAGCTTATTCATGGTTATGTGCATTATAATGACTGATAATGATACGAAAGGAGATTTGATGTATGAAGATAATTAAAAAATTTCTTGTTATTTTGCTGATGCTTACATTGACCTTCAATGTATCCGTAAGCTGTTTAGCGGCAATGGTGGAGGAGGAAACAGAGGAAGAAGAAACAGTAACCAAAGAACAGCTTGGCGGAGCTTCTGAAGAAACACAGAAGACAGAAATTGAAAACAAGATTGAAACAATTGATAAGAAAAAATATATTACTGTATTAGATACAATTTTTGAAAATGGAATGGATGATGTGGAAGAAATTCTTCAGAAATTTCAATACTTGGGAATTTTAAAGGAAAGTGATTCTTTTAATCTTTCTGAAACTGCTACAAGAGGCGAAGTTGCATATATTGCGGCTAACCTTTATAATGGCGGTAAGGAAGTAACCGATACTCCGAATGAATATGAATTTAAAGATGTATCGGAAGAACACCCATATTATAACGAAATTGCACTCCTTCTCAATCATCATATTATAGGCGGATATTCAGATGGTACTTATAGACCGGACGAGCCTATCTCAAGAAATGATGCTTTGAGTATTATTGTCAAAGTTATGGGGTATGAAGCGATGTCTGATTACTTTGGCGGCGTTTATACAGGTCTTATTTCGGTTGCAAATAAGTTAAGACTTACAGAAGTGGCAGACAGCGATGAAAGCGGTTTTCTTACCAAAATGGGAATGCTTAAGCTTATAAATAAAGCGCTTGATACCGAAATTGCAGAAATTACAAGCATAGTAAATAGTGATGTTCAATATGCTTCCACAGGTGAAACTGTTTTATCGAAATACTTTGATTTGATTTGTGTTAGCGGTGTTGTAACTGCAAACGACAGAACATCAATATTTTTAAAAAACGGTGCTGTAAAAGAAAACAGCGTACAAATCGGAGAATATGTTATAAGCTTTGATGAAAGTATAGATGCATCAGCCTACCTCGGAATGAATGTTGACGCATATTGCAAAAAAGATAATACAAAAGATGGTGTCTACATAAAAGTAAACGATAACAGAATGAAAAGAACCCGCATTTTAGCAAATGATATTTTAAGATATGATTCGGGGAATAATATAATTGAATATAAAATAAATGACGAAAAAACAAAAACTCATAAATTCAACAGTAGTATCTCCATAATTTTCAACGGAAGTGCTGTTGATGGAAATTTAGTTAATGAAATGTTTACTCCTGACGTTGGTGAATTATCATTTATTGATAACAACGGAGACGGAAAAGATGATATTTTGTTTATCGATTCATTTGTAACTTATGTTAGTTATTATTCAGGTGTGGCGGTTTCTGATATAATTGCAGATAAACACGGAGTTCAGCCACAGATAAAAATTTCTGATGTAGAGAATATTGTTTATTATAAAGATGATGTAAAGGTTACTATATCAGATATAAATGTTGATAATGTTTTACTTATACAAGCTGATACCGTAACCTACAATACACACAACGGAAAAAAATATATGGTGATTGATGCTGTAAATTCAGATTATTACAGAGTTATAGCAACAGGTGATGCGATTCAAAAAAGTATTGACAGCTTTTCTTCTGAGAATGAAATTATGCTCGGAAATACTTTGGTAAAAATGTCAAAGTATTATGATAAAGTATCTGAAATCGGAAAATCTCCCTATATCGCAAGAAATATCAATGTTGGCAGAGATGTTGTTATCGGAATTGACGCTTACGGAAGCGGTGCATATATTTCAGAAGCCGCAGAAGCTGTAAAATATGGTTATATAACGGGAATTATTCAAAATGGTACTTTTGCAGATGGTGCAATGGTTAAAATTTTTACATCTGACGGTGAATTTATCACGCCTGTAACAGCAGATAAGATTTCATTATATAAGCAGTGGAGTGGTGGTTCTGTAAACGAAGGGAATTACTATGCACAAAGAATAAGTGGTAACGAAATTTTAAAAAACGGAAGTATATCTGAGCTTTGGAACGGAGCAAATGTAAAAGAACAGCTTATAAAGTATGCTCTTGACAATGACGGAAAATTAAGTAAGCTTTATATTGCAGGAACTGATACAACAGATTATAAAACGACTTTTCCGGAAAATACTTCTTTGAATACATTTTCATTAGTGAAAGATTTCAGCGGTACGAATAATATTTATCTTATTGGGTTTGGTTTTGACGGAATGTACAGCGTTAAGAATTCAACAGTAGGTTTTCAGGTTCCGAGTATTTCAGGAGCTTCCGACGATTATTACCAGATTTTAAGTGAAGTACCGTATGGAAATGGTTCATCAATTTCAGATGCTAAAATTTATGATATGGACAGATCGGGAAATATAGGTGCTCTGGTACGAACTGTAAATGCAGCGACAGATCCTGAAACAGGAATTACGATTAAAGCGAGTTCATATTATAAAACTTTTGCAATAGCTGATATAGAAACTACATGGAGTCAGGAAAAGGATGAGCTTGTTACAAAGATTTCTATATACGAAAAGACCGGTCGTGATTCCGCGAAAATGCGTACATTGACAGCAAGCTCCTCCGAATTAAAAAGCAATCCTACTCCCGATAGACCGGAAACGCATAAAATTCCAATTAAAGAGCTTAATCCGGGAGATTTGATAATCATAGAAGAAAACGCTTTAGGAGAAATTGGTGGCTTTAAAATTGTATGGCGTAATGTTGCTGTGGATGTTGATGATCCCGCAAATATTCCTTATGGTGAATATCAGTT
>CAZHZL010000125.1:0-5019 GCA_964537245.1 uncultured Oscillospiraceae bacterium | reverse complement strand
TGAAAAAAATTTCCCGTATTTTTGCGGGTTGTGGCATTTCGCAAATGCCTAAAAACAATATATTATTGAAAGGAACGGAAAAACTATGAAAAAAATGAACAAATTGATTTGTATTTTACTTTGTGTGGCAATGCTCCTAAGCACTCTTACAGCATTTGCAGATGAAGAGCAAAGTGCAAAAATGAAAGATGTACTTATCTCGGTAAAGGAAAAAATTGATGTATCAGACAAATTCACACAGTTTGAAAGCTCAGAATACAAAAATGAAGACCAAAAAGCGCAGTACAGTTTTTACTGGCAGGATGATGAGTATAACCTTTCTTTGAATGTCAATTGTGATGAAGACGGAAGAATAAGCTATTACTATTATCGGGACAGAATGGTTTTCAATAATCCTGATTTAAAAAGATTATCAGATGTTACAAAAGAAGATGCATTTTTTGTTGCAGATAATTTTTTGAGAAAAATTGTTCCTGAATGTTTTGCAGATGAAACGGATTGCCTTGCATATATAGAAAAAAATTCAATCGGAGAAGCTTCTTTAAGAGGTACATACTATAATTTCAGTTACAGAAGGATGAAAAATGGTGTGCTGGTTGGAGACAATATTGCAGAAGTAAGTATATTTGCAGGCGACAAAAATAATATAGTTGTATCAAGTGCATCAATAAGCTATGACTATAATGCAACATTTGAAACTGAAAAAGAAGAAATTGAAAATGAAAAAGATAAATACAGTGAACTTTTTCCTGCTGAAATGATTTATGAAAGAGATAATAAATATTACAGAGCGGACAGCGAAAAGAAAACAAATCTCATTTATCGCATAAAGGATAATAACATAGGTTATATGAGTGCTTATACAGGAGAAGCAATAATTCCTGACCCGGATACTTATTTCAGAGGAATGTCGGGCGGAAGCTCAATTATAAATGAATCAATGAGCGCTAAGGGAATGGCGGCTGACAGCGCACTAACGGAATATGAACTTACTGAACTTGATACAATAAGCGGTCTTAAATCAGCTGATGAAATCGAAAGCATAATTAAAAATATTCCTTATATCGACGCTTCAGACAAGCTTAACAAAACATCTTCGCGAATTTCAAAAACAGATGATGGATACATCTTTAATCTTACATATAATTTGTCTGATGAAGGCACGGAAAGAAACTTAAGAGCGAGTGTTGACGCAAAAACAGGTAAAATTAAGTACATATATAATTATGTATATACTTTTGAAAAACAATCAACCGAAAAAAGTGATTTAACGGAAGATGAATGGAAAGAAACAGATAAAAAGGTTGAAGAAATTATTAATTATACAGCAAAATCTGAAATTCAGAAATGTGAAAAGGAAGCCTCATCATATAGCTACGGTGTTGCTCAGTATAATTATGTAAGAAATGTAAACGGTGTTAAATACCCCCAAAACGGAATAAACATATCGTTTGATATCAAAAATAACATACTCAGAAACTATAATCTGGAATTTACTGATGATGTTTTTGAAGATCCAAAAAATGCAATAGACGAAAAGCAAGCATATGAAAAGCTTCTTTCTATCGCTCCGCTTACAAAACTGTATGTAAAATCAGATGGAGAATATAAGCTTTGCTACGGTCTGGAAAGTACAGGAAGCGTAAAAATCAATGCGCTTACAGGCAAAAGTATAGATAAAGCTTATGTTCAAAGTGTTGTTAAATATAATGATATAAAAGGTCATTGGAGTGAAAATGCGGTAGAAGCTTTGTGTAATGTAGGAATTGCATTAAGAGGAGAAAGCTTAAGTCCTGATTCTCAGATTACTCAGTCAGATTTATTAAGACTTTTTGCCGCTGGTATAAACTATAAATCATATATGTATGCAGATGAAAAAGAGCTTTATGAGCTTATTATAAATGATAAAATTATAACTGAAGCTGAAAAAAATCCGTCAGCCCCCATAAAAAGAGAAGATGCATTCGTATATCTTATAAGATTTGCAAACCTTGATACTGTTGCTAAGCTTTCTTCTATATTTAAAACCGACTACGCAGACGGCAACGAAATAACAAAAGAAAAAATAGGCTATGCGGCAATTCTTTCCGGACTTGGCGTTATCGAGGGCAACGGCGGCTACTTAAAACCGCAGAAAAATATCACCCGTGCCGAAGCTGCTTCACTTCTCTATAAATATCTGCGTATGTGTAGCTACTAAAATTGCACTTTTGCAATCTGCTGTAGGGAACGGGCTTGCTCGTTCCGTCTTTTTCGGCAGGAGCAAGCCCGTTCCCTACAAGGCGATGCTGTCAACTAAAGATTCTTTGAAAACCGTTTTCAAAAAAGCACGAAACTATTGAACATTTCATAGCTTCGTGCTTTTCTTAAAATACATTATACTTTTTGCAGTCCGTTTCCTATAAATTTTCCACGGAAAATTCATAGTTTATTGCAACTTTATTACATCAAGAAAAGCATTATCATTGAGCAGACAGGGCAGCATGAATTTTTTGATAGATTTTTTGTGTTTTGTTTGCTCTTTGTAATTCTTGTGTATAGCTAAGGCATATTTTCTAAACATATTCAATGATTTTTGTCCATTTTCAGATATAACCCTACAACCATCTTCATTAAACACTACATCCAACTGCCAATGTAGACTCTCTATTCTCCAATGTTTTCGAATTATATCCAAGAAGTTTTCGGCTGTCGATATTAAACTACTAATATAAAAGCTAACTTCTGTTGTTGTTTCTTCGAAAGTGGTAACTTTACGCTGTAATGCAAATATCGTCTTTAATCCACTCCATTCCTCAATACCATCCAACCAACCTATATCTTTAAAAACATAACAGGTTCTGACCTCGTGTCTTTCACGATTTTTTTCGCTTACGGAAGCTTTTTCACTATCAAATTCTCCACCAAGTATACCATCAAAGTAAAGCTTTACATCATCATATAATTGTTTTTGATTAGCTTTTAGACAAATACAATAATCACCATTATTTTTTATGATTTTTGAAACAGTTTCTTTTTGGCAATGTTCTGCATCAGCAGTTACTATTTTGTTTTCAATGTTTATTAAGTCGATCAATTCCCGCACACATGGTATTTCATTGCTCTTGCTATCAACAGCTAATTGTCCGATACTTACTCCATTTTCAACCATATAGGCGGTTACAATCCTAAGTCCTCGTGTGTAACTTTTCATAGTATCAGTACTGCATATAGCCTTGCCGTCAATTGCAATAATATCTCCATCTTCTCCTATAAGTTCTTTCATGATATTCACAATACATACAGCTAATAACTCTGCATTTACCATACTCAAAATACGACTTACAGTTGATTCGGATGGTATTTTATTTATTCCGAAATTTTGCAATAGCATTTCCTGTTTTTGCTCTCAGTATTCGACTATATCTGCTATTGTATCTATTCCGCACAGAGTAGCACACATTATCAAAATTAGTACATCTGTTAGTTTGTGTTTTACATCGCATTGACATCTTTCATCTATTAATTGGTTGAAATTTTGTATTATTATACCTTTCATAACTCATCACCAATTATATTTTACTACATTTGTAACAATTTTGCAATAAACTATGAAATTTCCGTGTAAATTTTCCCAAAAGTATTGCAAACTCCGAAAAAATGTGCTATTATATTAATGCCAAATCAATTAAATATGTAAAATAAGCTATTTTTATGGAATAGTTTGTCTGTTCTATTTGCTTGTATATAAGAATTTTTGCAAAAAAATGCAAATTCCTTTTTTTATGCAAGTGAATAGAGTTTGTTTATATTAGCTTATTATACATAAAAATTGGTTTGGCGACTGTCGGAGTTTGCGTTTTTTTAGCGTCAGCTTCGGTTGGCGCTTTTTTTATTGGGAAAATTAAAGGGGGATTTGAATGAATATCGAACTAAGCGATATATTAACAATTGTGTTCTCGCTGTTGGCAGCAGCATTTTCTATCGGTACATATTTCAAAGGCTTAAATCACGACAAAAAGCAGGACACACTGAACGCATTTAATCAATTGCAGGAGCAGGCTCTTGATAAACTTAATTTAATTCCGAATGCACAAATGAAACTGATTGCTTCGAATCCGAAAAGTGAAGAATACAAACAAGTCAGTACATATCTTGCAAGGCTTGAGCATTTTTGCGTTGGAGTTGAACTCGAAATTTATGATCGAAAAACTGTTTATAAGCTTGCACATGGATTTTTTGAAAGGGCTTTGAAAATAAAAATTGCACCATTTTTAGAAAAGAAAAAATTAAAAGACGAAGAATATTATCAAAATCTTAAAAAGGTTATATCTTGGATGGAAAAAGAGGGGGCAAAAATAAAATGAAAAACAAAACTTTATTATCATTTATTGTAATTGTATTTAGCATACTTGCTTTTGGAGTATTCGGCGTATCTGCAGAAACTGAAGGCGTATATACATACACCGTTTCAAACGGAGAAGCTGAAATTACCGATTGTGATACTTCTGCAACCGGTGAACTTGTTATTCCCGATACACTTGGCGGTTACCCTGTAACAAGAATAGGCAATTATGCGTTTTCTGATTGCAGCAGTATAACAAGCATAACAATCCCGGATAGTGTGACGAGCATACGCACTTCTGCTTTTAATTATTGCAGCAGCTTAACAAGAGTAAACATAACTGATATTTCAGCATGGTGTAATATAGACTTTTATGATAGTGATTCAAATCCTTTATATTATGCTAAAAATCTGTATTTGAATAATGAACTTGTAACAGATTTAGTTATTCCTGATAGTGTAACAAGCATAGGTAATTATGCGTTTTTTGAATGCAGTAGCTTAACAAGCATAACAATCCCGGATAGTGTGACAAGCATAGGCTATTCTGCGTTTTCTGATTGCAGCAGTTTAACAAGCATAACAATCGGAAACAATGTAACAAGCATCGGCTCTGCTGCGTTTTCTAATTGCAGCAGCATAACAAGCATAACAATCCCGGATAGCGTAACAAGCATCGGCAGTTCTGCGTTTTC
>CAZHZL010000124.1:0-5071 GCA_964537245.1 uncultured Oscillospiraceae bacterium | reverse complement strand
TGAATATGCGTGGACTTGGTTCTGATGGTGTATATGGACCTTATAACATTATATGTATAGTTGATATTGAAAATCCTGTTACTTATATAACACCTGCACTTACTTGGCCCTCTGAAAGCGAAACTATAAGTAATGCTTTTGGGAAAAGAGTTCATCCAATTACTGGCGAAGAAAAAACACATAATGGTATAGACATATCTGCACCTGAAAACTCACCTGTACTGTCTGTAACTTATGGTGAAGTAACAGACACAGGATTTGATAAAAAGTTTGGAAACTATATTATAATTGAAAATGATAATGGTGTGAAAGCATATTATGGTCATTTATCTGCTGTGGAAGTTACAAAAGGTGATAAAGTAAAACAAAGAGCAGTTATAGGCAAGGTGGGAAAAACAGGAACAGCAACAGGAGCAAATCTTCACTTTGAAATACAGATAAATGGTGAATATTATAATCCTGAATTATTTTGGTCTAATTCAAATACAGGAACTATAAATAAAATAGAAAAAGACACATGGGGAATTTCCAATTCCATAAGTAATATATCAAAAACTGGACTAACACTTGTATATACTCAATCAGGTGGAAATCCAACAGGTCAACTTTCTACTGGAAAGAAGTACTCTTTACAGACCCATAAAAATGGAGTTTGGGTAAATGTTCCTACAGTAATAGATAATTACGCTTGGGAAAGTATTGCTATTATGATAAAGAAAGAAGACACTACAACAATAGATATAAATTGGGAATGGTTATATGGTGTTTTACCAAATGGAAAATATCGTATAGAAACAGAGATAATGGATTTAAGAGAGCCAGGAGACTTTGATAAGAAAGTCTATTATTCAGATTTTGAAATCTAAAATTATTATAGGGTGTGTTCCGCACGGAACACACCCTATATCTCTTTTTGTTACAAAAATGTAATTTGACATACTTATAATAATATATTATAATGTTGTTGAAAGATGAACCGAAGTAAAGAGTAGCCGGGGCAGGTGCGGGCGAAATTTAAGCTCTTGCTTTTGCAAGAAAAGGTTGGATAGCGGCCTGTCTTACCGTCGGACACGCACTGCGTGATCGGGACCGATTGGTAACCGACAATGAACCCTGTATAACCCGTGAACAGGTGAACTATGCCCTTTTTTAGGAACAATTAAAAGTATAAATATATATGATGAATGAAACACGGTCGGAAACGGCGGTGTTTTTTTGCACCTAGAATGAAATTTTTAGGTTTTGCCTTTGGAGAGTATTTTTTATAGGAGGTGATGCGTATGTTATATAAAGATTTATACATTTTTTCTTTAATTTCATCAGTTTATAACATAACCGCAAGTAGTTTTTCAACCCGTTTCCCTGTCACCTCCAAAGCAAAACAATATAAAACATCTATATAGGTAAGCTATGGATAAATTATTCAATAATTTATCCGGAAGCAGAACCTTATATGATGAAATGATTAGATTATATAATGAAAAGAAAGAAAATATAATTTCAGATAGAATGTTACTTGTAATGGATCAACATTTTGAAGGGATTACGGGCATTACAAGATCTGTTTTAAGTTCAATAAAGAAAGGAAAATCCAGACCTAAACTATGTACAATTGCTACCTTCTGCATTTCTTTGAAACTTGGCGTGCTTGAATCCTTAAATTTGTTTGAACTTGCAGGATATAAACTATCCGAAAATTATGAAGTTGACAGAGCATACTTATATTTAATCCAGAATAATGAAAACGGAGATATTGAAGAATGCAATGAATATTTAGAAAGTGTTGAAATAGAAAAACAACATTATTTAGGAGTTAAATCAAGAGAATAAAACCGGTTGCCGAGCGTGATTTTCATGCTCGGCAAAATTTTTTGCCGGTTTTGTCGTTTAGTAAACGACATTTCAAACGGATTTAAGCCATTTTTATGACACAACAAACTTCAAAACCCTTGAAAATACTGAGTTTTTGCTGTCGTTTACCAAACTTTGCAATGCCATAAATTTGTTTGTATAATGGACTCAAGAAATCGATTTCTAAACTTAAACAAGGAGGTAATGCGTATATGAAACTTCAAGATTTAATAATCGACCCCAGAAGTTTAGGAAGCAAGTTGTGGCTTGTTGATGTAGCACCTGTGTATGAGTATCAGGATAACAAACGTACAGAAAATATCACCGGCTATCGCTATACAGTTGCTATGCCTGAAAAAGCTCTTGAAAAAATCAACATCAAGATTGACGGCAGACAGCTTGTGGAAAAACCAAACGGTTATGCGGAAGTTACATTCACTGGGCTTGAGCTGTCATTGTATATGATGAACAATCAGCCTCAGGTTAAAGCTGTAGCAACCGGTATATCATTGGTTAATAACAAGGCTTAATGGGATGCGGCACGGCGGAGATTTTTCTTAAAAAAAGATTTGCCGTGCCGCCTAATCCATAAGGGTTAGTATTACCCTTATGGATTTCATGTAGCATGTAGCAAGAAAGGAGGCTACATATGTCAAATTCACAATCACGCAAATGGACCTTGGTAATAAACAATCCGCTTGAGTGTGAGTTTACACACGAGCGGATATGCGAGATATTGATGAAGTTTTTTCCTGACTATTTCTGCTTAGCAGATGAGATTGCAAAAACAGGAACTTTTCATACACATATTTTCATATACTCCCACTCTCCTATCAGATTTAATACAATCAAAAATCGTTTTCCAATTGCACATATTGAAAAAGCATTGGGAAGTGCAAAGGACAACAGAGATTATATATTAAAAGCAGGCAAATGGGAAAATGATGAAAAATCAGAAACAAGAGTTGAAGGAAGTTTTTATGAATACGGAAACTTGCCAAAGGAACGAGATGAAAATAATCCTAAAATGAGCAAGCTAATTGAAAACATACGGGATGGAAAGCAAACAACCGAGATTATAGACGATGCTCCGGAATTTGCATTCAGAATAAGAGATATTGATGCGCTCCGTCAGGTTTTGAGTTCAGAAAAGTATTTATGTGAAAACAGAGATTTATATGTAACATATATTTTCGGTGCAAGCGGAACAGGAAAAACAAGAAGCATATATCAAAAGCACTGTGCCAAAGACATTTGCAGAATAACAAATTACCGAGCAGGGAAAGGAATCAATTTTGACGGATATACGAGTCAGGAGGTTTTGGTGTTTGAGGAATTTAATTCACAGATACCCATTGAAGAAATGCTAAACTATCTTGATATTTATCCCCTTAACCTGCCCGCAAGATATAACGACAGAACAGCGTGTTATCAGACAGTGTATATCACATCAAATATTCCACTTTCAGAGCAATATAAAAATGTGCAGAAATCAAGACCTGAAACATGGAATGCATTTTTAAGAAGAATACACAAGGTTCTGGAATATAAGAAAGACGGAACAATTATTGAAGGGAGTGCTGACTTATGGACAATAACGAAAAATTCCTGATTCAAAGAAAAACAAGGCTAAGATATCAGTGGTTAAGATTTAAAACAGGATTATATGGTATATTTACCAATTGGATTAAAGCTGCAGTTGTAGGATTATATATACTGCTCGTTATTTTGTTTTGGAATTTCAAAGAAAGATTCATATACATAAATGATGTAGATATATTTGGTGCAGCCAATAAGATAACAATTGAATTAGTATTACCGTTTATATTTATAGGGCTATTTGTAGTCTTAATCGTTTTCCTTGGCACACCATTTGGAGCAAAAGAAATAAATGAAGGGTTACTTAGAACAGGCCTTATAAACCACGCAGGCGAAACACCACTTTTAATCAAAAAAAGTTTTGATAAGACAACCAAAGAAACTATACTGGAGTTCGAATCTAACGGCATACCTCTATGTGATTGGGAAAATAACAAGGAAAGTATTGAAGCAATTCTAAATGTAAATGTTATCGAACTAATGCAAGGCAAGAAAAGAAACAGAATTACATTGAAAACTATTTCCGGCGATATTCAGATTCCGTGGGCAGTATATTGGAAAGATGAATATTTAAGTCATAAGGATTTCGAAATAATTTTAGGAAAAAGTTTGCTTGAAGATGTAAAAGTCAATCTTAACAAAATCCCTCATATTTTAATTGGTGGTTCAACCGGTTCAGGAAAAAGTTTTTTGCTTAAGCATTTACTTTTACAATGTGTTAAAAAGGGTGCTGAGGTTCATATTGCAGACTTTAAAGGTGGAGTTGACTTTTGCAGAATATGGCGTGAAAAATGCGTATTTATTATGGAAAAGAATGAACTTTTAGAAGATTTAGATTCCCTAATAAATGAGCTTGAAAAAAGAAAGAAAATCTTAAGCGATACATCGTATTCAAACATTAGCGAACTGAATAAAATGCAGTATGATTCTGATAAGTTAAAACGCATTATATTTGCTTGTGATGAGGTTGCAGAACTTTTGGATAAAACAGGACTATCCAAAGACGATAAGGAACTTATTTCACAAATTGAAAATAAACTTGCTATTATTGCAAGGCAGGGCAGAGCCTTTGGAATACATCTTATCCTCGCAACGCAGAGACCTGATGCAAATATTCTGCCAGGACAAATTCGAAACAATATTGATTTTAGAGTGTGTGGCAGAGCTGATACCGTATTATCACAGATTATACTTGATAATACAAAAGCAGCAGACGAAATTCCTAAACACACCCAAGGCAGATTTATCACTCACGATGGAAAGGTGTTCCAAGGATATATGTATGATGAATCGACAATCTAACTGATATCTGTAGTCGGCGAAAGGAGCGCCGATATGGCAGAAAAGAAAATAAAAATACCACAATATGAAATTGAAGCTTTAGCTCGTTGTTTTCTTCCTGACATATTAGCGTTCTATGAATCCGAGGAAGGACGGGAAGAGTTGGATGAGCCAAAAGAAGCAAAGCAAAAAGAGGTAGCCGGATGACTACCTCTTAAATCTTTTTATAAAGAAAAAACAAACCCGAATGTTTCTCCCATAAGGAAAAAGTTCGGATTTGCTTTCTTTGGTGAGCCATCGGAGATTCGAACCCCGGACAACTTGATTAAAAGTCAAGTGC
>CAZHZL010000123.1:0-5096 GCA_964537245.1 uncultured Oscillospiraceae bacterium | reverse complement strand
AAAATTATCAAGGCGATTTATTAAGCGAAATAGGAATCTCGGTAGAAAATCATCTTATAACTTTTGCTGCAGAAAAATCCCGTATTGAAAACAAAGTTATAAACATAAAAGAGTTTGAAAAAGAAAACGGATTAAAATAAAATATACATCATATCTTGTGATAATTAAATAATTAAAAGATACAATGGAGAAAATGTATGGATTTTCAATATTTGAAAAATTTTATGGATTATATGGCAGAAAATAAAAGTCCTGGAAATGCAATCGAGGTAAAAATCAGAAATGAATGTGTATTTAAATACGCAACAGGCTTCCGCAACTTAGAAAAACAAATACCTTTATCAGGTGATGAGCATTTCAATATATATTCATGTTCAAAAATAACTACTGTTACAGCAGCGCTACAACTTCTTGAAAAAGGAAAATTTCTTCTGACAGATCCACTTTATGATTTTATCCCTGAATACAAAAATATGTACATAAAAGATATAGATGGAAAAATCCATAAGGCAAAAGAATTTATTACTATAGGCGACCTTTTTTCAATGACGGCAGGACTTACATATAACACTGATTCGGATGGAATAAAAAAAGCAAGAAACCTTACAAACGGTAAAATGAATACGGATATTGTTGCCCGTTGTATTGCTAGTGATCCACTAAGCTTTGAACCTGGAGAAAGCTGGCAATACAGCTTATGTCATGATGTTCTTGCTGGAGTTGTTTCTATCGTTGAGGGAAAAACCTTCAGAGATTACGTGAAACAAAACATTTTTGAGCCTCTCGGTATGACTAATTCGGTTTACCATATAACAGATAAAATAAAAGGAAATCTGGCTTCTCAATATCGCTTTATCCCAAATGATGGAGAACAAATTACAGATATAGTTGAAGCACAA
This sequence comes from uncultured Oscillospiraceae bacterium, assembly GCA_964537245.1. Taxonomy (GTDB): domain Bacteria; phylum Bacillota; class Clostridia; order UMGS1840; family UMGS1840; genus UMGS1840. The sequence goes on along the minus strand of CAZHZL010000123.1, from coordinate 4,197 downwards.
AAATATGGAAAAAGTAATAATGGAACCTTTATAGATGTTGGTACAAATGTTGAACTCATTTTGGGAGAAGAATATGACAGTGGCGGCGAAGGGATAACAACAACTATTTCGGATTATATCAAGCTTATGGAAGCACTTGCAAATTTTGGTTTGGGTGAAACTGGCGAAAGAATTTTATCAAAAAACACAGTAGAACTTATGCGAACAAACAGCCTCAATGAAAATCAGCTTAAAAATTTCAACTGGAATCAACTGACTGGTTATGGCTACGGTTTAGGAGTAAGAACACTTATTGACAAAGCAAAATCAGGTTCATTAGGTAATATCGGAGAATTTGGCTGGGGCGGCGCAGCAGGTGCAAACGCAATAATTGATCCCGAAATCGGACTATCCGTATTTTATGCTCAGCATTGCCTTAATCCAAGGGAAGAATACTATCAACCCAGACTCCGTAATGTAATCTATGCATGTTTAGGAAAATGAATCTTTTTTAGAAACCAAAATAGCCGTAGAACTTTTTTCTCTACGGCTAAATTTTTTATTTTCTAAACCATTTATCAAGTATTTCCCACAAGGCTTTTTCACAATCGGATTTTGAATATTCTTTTGGAAAATAACTTTTTAAGCGGTCATAATTGAAGTTTGTTTTTTCTTTTTCAATTTCATCTGTAATAAGTATTTTTCGGTCGCTTATTCCGATTTGTTAACTCAGAATATCTCTGCTTGTTACATTATGGGCTTTTTGTCCATCAGTAGAGCTTTCTTCACAATGTTTTATTGCTTCAAGCTTTAAGCTGTAAGCATAAGATTTTTCACTCGGAAAAAGATTTTCTCTTTGAAGGTTTCTATCAACAAAGAGTATTGCAGCTATTTTAATATCTTATATCATCCAAATTGGTACAATATAGTTATCACTATCAACTGCTGATAAAGTTTCTCTCATACAGATGATTGCACCTTTTCCTCTTGGTACAGAAGCTTTATCAAGCAGTTTAAAAGGTCTTACGAGTTCTGTTCCTGGATTTGCAGTCCTTTTTATCTCGATAGGATGAAGCATACCGTCACTTTCGATAACAAGGTCAATTTCATTGCTGTTTGAATCGCGATAGTACCAAATCAAACAGTCTTTAGCGTTGTTATGATATGTCTTTATAATTTCCGACACAACATAGTTTTCTAAAATAGCACCGTTAATTGCTCCATTAGCTAATATTTCAGGAGAAGAATAACGGGTAAGATACGAAACAAGACCTGTGTCAAAGAAATACATTTTAGGCGTCTTTACGGTTCTTTTTAATAAATTATTGGAATATGGACGCAGGAAGAAAATAATATCTGATTTTTCGAGTATTTTCAGCCAGCGTGTTGCAGTATCGTTTGATATACCTACATCCTGTGCAATATCGGTAACATTAAGCATTTGTCCGGCTCTGCAAGCGGCAGAACGAATAAAATCACCAAAAAGCACAGTATCTTCAATATCTGCAATGTATTTTACATCTCGTTCGATATATGTTTGAATGTAACTGCTGTAGAACAAGTCTCTGTCAGTATATTTCCCGCTGACATGTCCTGGAAGTGAACCGTTCCAAATACGATTGTAAATTTCATTAAGGTCAGCAGGTGCATTTGTTTTTGCACGAGCTTTAAGTTTATCCATATCTATTGCAAAAGGTTCAGCTTTTCCTGTTCCATAAATTTCATGTTGGGAAAGAGGTGGCATATGAATAATTGCAATTCTGCCTGCCAAGGATTCCTGTGCGAGTTCCATCAGTTTAAACGGTTGCGAACCGGTAAGCCAAAAAGAACCGGGAGCAGTCCCTTTATCAATTGCCATTTTTATATAAGAAAACAGTTCAGGAGCATACTGAACTTCATCTATTAAAATCGGTGTAGAATGTGTTTGTAAAAATAAAGCAGGATCTTTTGCTGCAAGCTTGCGTTCTACCATATCATCAAGAGATACTTCCTCGCGTTCATCTCCCATAAGCTGCTTTAAAACAGTTGATTTTCCAACCTGTCTTGCGCCGGTTATAAGAATACAGGAATATTCTTTTGATGCAGCAATGATTTTTTCTTCTAAATCTCGTTTGATATAATTATCCATGTAAATTCTCCTTTACACTTTTTCCTTTATACTTTTTTTATACTTTCACTTAATAACATTATACACTAAAATTTTAAAAATGTCAAGGCAGATTTGCGATACAATCGTAAATCTGCCTAAATAGTATCTTTCATTTTTTGTTTTTCTATTCAAAAAGCGGCACATTAATTGCACCGCTTCATTGAAAATACAATTATAGATAAACACAAAAAAAGTTAAACTATCACCTCGCAAAAATGCTAAATTTGGTTAAAAAATAAGTAAACTGTAGAGATTTACATATCAACCGTATGGTGTTAGTATAACACTTACAGGGGCCATTGCCGCGCCCATATTGTTCACATCTTTTATTCCCATATCAACAACACGACCGACAGTTGCGTGGGTGACTTTTATTTTTCCCTTTTCAGAAGAAAGCACAGTCCCCCCTGCCCCCGTTACTGTCCATTGAGCAGTAGGTGTTCTCTGACCGCCATAGGTAAGCGGAAAACGATACTGTCTTTCAGCACTGCAAAAATGACTGCTTGCACCGCAAAGAGCTGTTTTATAAAAGCCGCCGTCAATAACCATTGAGCCTAAAATCATACCTTCAATCATTGTTGAGCAAGCGCCGTAAACTCCGAAAAACGGTAAGCCAAGCTCTCTTAATGCAAAATTTGCGCTTATACACTGATTAAGAAGGTCACCGCCAAAAAAGCACTCTATATCATCATTTTTATAACCGCCGTTTATTATCGCCCCTTTTAAAGCACCGAGAAGCATTCTCATCTCGGCTTTTTCCCAGCTATCCTCGCCAAAATGTGCGTCTGTGGTAACCTTGTCAAACCATTTCGCCAAAGGACCGTTTCCCTCTTTTTCTCCGACAACGCTGAAATGACCTGCAATGCGAGGAGGATTTTGAAATTTTATTGTATCCTTACCTATTTTTTTTGACATACCGTTCCCCCCTACATTGCAAAAAAGTAATATAAAACACCGCCGACAACAGATGAAACAAGACCGTATACAATAACGGGACCTGCAACTGTGAATATCTTTGCACCTACACCGAAAATAAAGCCTTCGTTTTTAAACTCTATTGCAGCCGAGGAAATAGCGTTTGCAAAACCCGTTATCGGAACAGCCGTTCCTGCACCTGCTCTTTTGGCAATCTTACCGAAAATCCCCAATCCCGTAAAAAGACAGCTTAAAAAAATAAGCGAAATCGAAGCCAATGTTCCGCTCAGCTCTTTATCTGCTCCCATATTTATTGCAATATCCGATATTGCCTGTCCCAGCATACATAGCAAACCGCCAACCGTGTACGCCCATATAACATTTTTTATGACAGGACTTTTTTCATGATTACTGACCGTATCCTTGTATATATCTTTATTTATTTTTTTCATTCATTTCTTTCCTTTCTTTTTTATTTATATTTTTACGGATAAATAAAAAAATATACAAAAAAATCAAGGACTGTATTATTATTAATCCTTGATTTCGAGTACATTCATAATTTTACTACATTTTTTCACTGCATATTCATATGCAATCCTTGTTCCGCTCTTGAGTTGGTACGCCGCAAAATCTCTCTTACTGTTTTTTCTTTTTGCAGGTGCATAGCTTTCATCAAAGTAAACTACACAATAATCACTCTTTTCTATCATTTCATAGTTTCTTTCAATATATGCTGCTCTGCCTGCATTAATCATTTTTTCGGGATAATAAGTGTCATCGCACCATTTCAAAAGATAACTTTTATAATAATCATCAATGTACGGATATTCTGCTCTTACATAAATACGAATTATATGCTGATATTTCTTTTTGAGATTGCAAAGGATTTGTTTGCATAAATCATTAAACTCACTTTTACTGCCTAAAAGAAAGATATAAACATTTTCATTAATTATTAAATTTTCGATTACTTCGCATACCTTGTTTTCTAATTCTTCACTCTTGTCTATATGTCTGTGTCCAATAAAGCAGCAAGTATGTTGCTTATTTTCTTCTTTCATAATTTTCCTCTCAATAAAAAAATGCGCCAACCGAAGCTGACGCATAAAAAATGCAAACTCCGATTGTCGCCAAACAAATTTAAACAGAAA
>CAZHZL010000122.1:0-5355 GCA_964537245.1 uncultured Oscillospiraceae bacterium | reverse complement strand
TCCGCTTTTATCGTACGAATATCCACAATATTTGAATATGTCCTGTAATGCTCTGAATGTTCAATCAATTTTTTGGAATATGAATTTGTTTTGGTAAAATCCGTATTAATCCAACCATTCAGCAAATCAAACTTATCACCAACTGCATTGATTGTTTCTTTGATTGCTCGTTCTGCCATAATAATCACATCAATATCTGTTGTCATTTCACGAAAACCATAGTTAATGAGGACAGATGCCCCACCTACTAATATAAGTTCCGCCGGAACATTTTTGTTTCTCTTTTTGTGTTCCTTTGTGAGTTCCTTTAAATACATATCGAGATTTTCTTTGGTAATATAGTTCACTACTTATTTAACATTTTAGTCCTCCGTAAAAAGCATTTTTAAATTAAACTTACGGATTACAGTTTCCGCATGGGCTGTATCCCTGCGAAATTGCCTGATCGCGAGTGCAGGATAAATACTTCTTATTTTCTTCTTTCATCTTTTTAACAGAACTGCAATGTGTATAATGAAATTTCTGTGTATTTTTGTTTGCTATATAATTATTAGACGGCTCGTTTTGTGCGGTCGGAGAAACCGTTTTCGGAGCAGAAGAAGTCAAAGTTTCATTCGCTTTACTGTCTCCGTTTGTATGGTTTATTGTTATTCCCGGTTGCTCATTGTAGCAAAACACATTAAAGCATATTCCGTCTCCGTTGTCTTCCATCGACAACGCTTCCATTAACACTCCTGTTGCTAAGAGGTTATTCCCCTCAAAAATCGGAGTTACACGATAAAGAACATGATTTTTTGTTTCTTTGACATAGTCTGCCACCATATTTTCAAAGGGGAGCATACCGTTTACATTCATATAGCGTGTGCCTGTTATAAGGTTTTTTTCGTTTGCATTTTCGCCGGAAAGCTGATATCCGATAAGATGGCAACGATTATAAAGGTATTTTCCATCAACATTTTCGTATTTTACTGTATGCCAGCCGGATGGCTTGACCGAGCCGATACTGTCTCTTTCTTCGGTAGGCATAATATCAACACCGATATTTGCAAATGCCACTCCGCAACGGCCTAATGAATCAAGATAACTGTATTTTTCAAACGATGTCGTTGTATGTTCTTCATCGGTAAAATAAGGGATATTATTATTTACAGCGACATAAGCCTTGCCCGAATAAGCAGGAATGTTTTTTAAATCTACCGCCGAAGCTTTTAATGCGGGAATATAGCTTTGTTTATCCTCTGTTAAAGGCGTTTTTTCATTTTCATCAGTAGCAGAAGACTCCTCTTTTTCTTTTTTATCTGCTAAGTTTTCTTCAATTGAAATTTCGGGAGAATGAGGCAAAGAAGTGTCAGTATCATCAAGCCCTCCGATAACACCTAAAACAGCTAAAACTATAACGATAACCAATAGCGTTTTTTTCATTTGCTATAAACCTCCAGAGTAATTTTCTCGTGTGAATTTCCAACAAAATCTTCTGTCGAATTAAGCTTACACTCGGATAAGTCAATATCAAAAGAAAAATCATAAGGATAATCTCTGTTCCATTTAAAAACAAGCAGTTTTTCTATTTTTTCATCATATTCTTTAAGTGTGCAGTTTTCTACAAAACAGTAGTCTGTACTTTTTGCTTTAAGGAGAAAATCGTTATCAACAGTTAATCTGTCCGCCTCAAATTCTAAAAATAATGAACGGGAAAACTCGTTAATCCACAAATGAGAGCCCTGCGTCAAATTTTTAATTTTATCTGTTACTGCAATATCTTTGCTCTGTCGGCGATTATTAAAAAGCATCCCCATAGAATTATCAACACAAACTATAATATTCATAATAAATACCTCATATTGTTAGTAATTCAAATCAGTTTTTGCCTCCAAGCACATTTTTGATATTTATATCTTCATCAAATATTACGATATCTGCATCAAATCCCGGTTTTAACGCTCCTTTTTTCTCAAGCTTCATTATACGGGCAGGTATCTGGGTTATCATTTTAACGGCAGATGTAAGCGGAATACCTGCTTTTTTAACACAAGTTTGCACCAAAACATCTGTTGTAGCAATGCTTCCTGCAAAAGCAGTTCTGTCAGCCAGCTTTGCAACTCCGTCTTCTATTATGTAAGGCATGTTCCCATTCTCACTTGTTTCATTTTCGATATTCGTCATACCACCATGACGGATTGCATCTGTTACAAGACACATATGCTCATCACCTTTAAATTTATACACAAGCTTTAAAAGCTCCGGCGGCAAATGACAACCGTCTGCTATTGTTTCAACATCAATATCGTCATAAAGGTATGCTGTTTCGGTTACACCTAAGATACGAAAACCGCTTTTTCTTGTGATTGTTGATGTGCAGGAATAAAGATGCGTTATAAGCTTCATTCCGTTTTCGTATGCTTTTTTAATATGCTCAAATTCGGCATCTGTATGAGCAGCCGAAGCCACAACACCATTTTGATTTAAAAAATCAAGAAACTCATCTGCTCCGTCAAGCTCAGGTGCATAGCTCCAACGCTTTATAACATCGCCATACTCTTTAAAAAGCTCTGCATATTCTTCTTTTTTGGGAGTACGAATAAATTTCGGGTCCTGTGCTCCGCTTTGCTTCGGAGAAAAATAAGGTCCTTCAAGGTGTGCACCGTAAATATTCGGGAGTACTTGTTTATCATCCTTATATTTTTTCAGTGCATCAAGAGCTTTTTTTGTTTTTTCATTATCATAGGCAGAAATTGTGGGATAAATTGTTGTTGTGCCGTGCTTAAAATGAATATTTGATGCTTCCTTTATTGCATCAAAAGTTGCATCGACAAATTCATAACCACTACCCCCGTGAACATGGATATCAATAAAACCGGGGGAAATATAATTCCCTTTTGCATCAATTTCGCTATCAAAAACGAGTTCTTCTTCTGTTATAGCTAAGATTTTTCCGTCTTTGATATAAAGATTTTTTTCTGCTATTTCATCAGGCAGAATAAGTCTGCCGTTTTTTATTTTTGTAATCATAATATCTTCGCTCCGCTGTCCTTATCGCAGTACATAACTGCATTATTATGCTTTCTCATTATTGTAGCAGGTAAATCTTCGTTTATTTCATCATTTACAGTTTTATAAACTGCGTCTGCTTTGGTAGGAGCAGGTACAGTACAAAAAAGATAATCTGCGTTAAAAAGTGTAGGTACTGTAAGCGTTAGTGCATACTTCGGCACATCATCAAGTTTTTCAAAGCAACCGTCATTTACCTGCTGCTGACGGCAAACCTCGTCAAGCTCTACTTTCTTTATAACCTCGCTGTCATTAAAATCTGCTACCCAAGGGTCATTAAATGCGATATGACCGTTTTCGCCAATTCCAAGACATACTATATCAATAGGATTTTCCTTGATAAGCTTTGTATAACGCTCACAGGTAGCTTCTGCAGTTTCTCCCTCTTTATAAATGTAGTTTACGCTTTTAAACGGAAGCTTAGAAAAAATAGCATTTTTCAAAAAGTTGCCGAAGCCCTGCGGCGCATCAGGTGAAAGACCGATATATTCGTCCATATGAAAAGCATTTACGCGGCTCCAGTCGATGCCTTGGGCATTTATAAGTGAAAAGAGAGTTTCATTCTGAGACGGTGCTGCCGCAAAAATCATATTAACCTCATCTTTCTTTGAAAGAAGCTTTTTAATACATTCTGCCGCATCGTTTCCTGCTTTATTTCCCATTTTTTCTCTTGTTTCAAATACCATTACTTTTAAGTTGTCTTTTTTGAGTTCTTTAATCATTTTTCTGTCTCCTTCATAGAATAAGTTTTAATAATATTTTAAGAATGATTTTATACATTTTTTAATTTCTTATATTCACTGGGACTACATCCAAAAGCCTTTCGGAAGCTTTCAGCAAAATAGCTTGAGCCTGAAAATCCCGATTCGTAGCAGATTTCCGTTAAATTCATATCTGTTTTTTTCATAAGCTCTATGCTTTGGCGAAGCCTATGAAAATTTAAGTATTCAACGGGAGTTCTTCCTGTGAACTTTTTAAAAACGGTATAACAGCTCGTTTTACAGATATTCCCCGAGGTCGCAATATCATTAAGAGTTATTTTTTCTCTGTAATGAAGCTGAATAAAGGCTATCATTTCTTTAAAAGCTGAAACCTCGTGGTTATAGCTTGTGGAAATTTTAGGTTTTTTCTTGCCTAAGTGTTTGTATATTTCCGCCCATATTTCAAAAAAACAGCTGTGAAGCTTAAGCTCAAAATAAGGCTCTTTTCTGCTGTCATATATCCTTCCGATGCTCTCAAGAACGCTTTTTTCCCACTCATTCTCTCTCCTGAACACATAAAACGATATCGAAGGATTAGTAAGGATTGGGGTAATATACTTTTGTTCTATTTCCTTTGAATGACAAAGAAACATCGGTTGGAATGCCATACAAATAAATTTACATTCCCGACTTTCCCGGGGGAAATTATAATGTATCTGCTTTGAATTAATAAAAAGCCCTTCACCCTCTTTTAGTTTTATAATTTTTCCGTTTATATTGTACCATATATAACCTTTCATGACTTTCACAAATTCTATGTCGTTATGCCAGTTGGTATGGGAAGAAAAATCATAAATTTCCGATATTTCGCCCTCGCCTATATATATCGGAAAATCCGTACGGTTATACGGAACTTTTTCAAAATTCGGTTTTTGGCTCATTTTCCACCTGCATATTGAAATATTGTTATACAAATTTGCAATATTTCTATTGTTTTTAAGATTTTTTTGTAATATAATTATAGCAAATTATATATGCTAAGTCAAGCATATATTGCTAAAAAAGTAAAAAGAACAGGTGGAGGAAAAATCCAGATGACATTAAGAGAAAAAATCTTTAAAACTTTCATTGTTACAATAAGAGAAATTAACTTACACGGCGGTCCTGAAAAATTCTTCGAGAAATATCCGGTAGGCGGAATGTACTACGGTGAAGCTGCTGCACTTAGAGACGAAAACGGAATGGAAATCGGAACACAGCTTGATTTTGATAAATTAAACGAATGTAAAAAATATTCAAAGAAAAAGCTTCTTGTTTGTGCTGACGGCGCAGCAGTAAGAGGGCAAACTGTTAAATGCACAAGCCAGAGATCACTCGGTGCATCACTTAATTTAAAAGACGCATATAATTGGGGTAAAACTCTGGGGATGCAGATGAACGACAAGGGTATTGACTGGATATTAGGACCAAGTATCGATATGTGCTTTGACCCGCTTATGTATCTTATGGCAATTTCTGATGATCCGAAAATCATTGGAAAAATATACCGTGAAGTTATAAAAGGTATTCAGGATCAGGGTGTTTGCGCAACTGCAAAACACTTCCC
>CAZHZL010000121.1:0-5454 GCA_964537245.1 uncultured Oscillospiraceae bacterium | reverse complement strand
TATGTTTATATATTATACCTTTGGTTATAAACCAATATAAACTTAGGAGGATTTTGTAAAATGAACGAAAAAAAAGTATGCTCTGAATGTGGAGCAGTATTAAAAGAAGGTCATACGCACAGTTTTGACGGACAGGTTTTTTGCGAGGAATGTTTTGAAAGGCTTACAACACTTTGTGATAACTGCGGTGACAGGATTTGGAGAGATAATGCAGAGGGCGATTCTAATTATACCCTTTGTAGTCATTGTTACGAATACAGTTACACCACTTGCGAAGATTGTGGAAGATTAATTCATAACGAAGATGCTCTGTATGAGGATGGAGAGGACTACCCATATTGCAGAGATTGCTTTGAAAAGCTGAATAATGATGCGATTAAAAATTACAGTTATAAGCCTGAACCGATATTTTACGGCTCAGGCAATCTTTTTTATGGGGTTGAATTAGAAATCGACAAAGGCGGTGAAGAACACTCAAACGCTCAGAATTTGCTTGATATTGCAAATAAGAACGAGGAAAGAATTTACTGTAAGCACGACGGTTCTATAAATGACGGCTTTGAAATGGTGTCCCATCCAATGACACTTGATTATCATACCAACAATATGAATTGGCTTGATGTATTTGAAAAAGCGGTTGAAATGGATTATCGTTCTCATAATACATCTACTTGTGGTTTACATATTCATTGTTCCCGCTCCGCCTTTGGTAAAGATTATGAGCAGCAGGAACAGGCAATCGGCAGAGTAGTTTTCTTTGTAGAAAGACATTGGAACGAGCTTGTAAAATTCAGTCGCAGAACACTTGATAACTTAAATCATTGGGCGGCAAAATATGCAACAATTTCAAGCACTACAGAAGAAACCTATAAAAAGGCAAAGGACAAGCGTATGGGTAGATATGTAGCGGTAAATCTCGAAAATTATAATACAATTGAATTTCGTCTGTTTAGGGGTACGCTCCGCTATAAAACATTCCTTGCAACTTTGCAATTAGTTGATGAAATCTGCTACTGTGCTATAAATATGACGGACAAGGAAATAGAAGAATTGTCTTGGTCGGACTTCGTATCAAGGATTTTACCGAAAAAGTATGAGCTTATCGAATATTTGAAATCTAAAAGGCTTTTTGTGAATGATGCCGTAATGGAAAGTGAGGAGATGTAAATGTGCGGTTTATTTGGATTTTTAAATTACAGTAATAACCCAATCAAAAACCTTTCGGTTTTAACTAACTCTTTAGCCAAGCAATCAGCAGCAAGAGGTACTGATGCCACCGGTATCGCTTTTACAAGCTCCGGTGGCATTAATGTTATAAAGGACAGTAAATCAGCTTACAGAATGGATTTTAAGCATTCAGATGATATAATTGCTCTGATGGGACATACAAGACATAGCACGCAAGGCTCTGAAAAGAAAAACTATAATAATCATCCATTCATGGGAAAGTGTAGAAATTCGAGATTTGCCCTTGCTCATAATGGTGTATTGTATAACGACCGAGAATTGCGGAAATCTTTGCACTTACCTAAAACAAAAATTGAAACCGATTCATATGTGGCGGTACAACTTATCGAGAGTAAAAAGTCTTTGGAATTTGAAAGTATTAAATATATGGCAGAAAAAACCGAAGGTAGCTTTTCTTACTCTTTGCTTGATGATAAAAACAACCTCTATCTTGTTAAAGGCGACAGCCCCTTATCAATACTTCATTTTCCTAATTATAAACTATATGTCTTTGCCTCTACCGATGAAATCTTATATAAATCAGTTATTGATACAAAGCTATTTTCAGAATTAAAAAACGGTAATTTTGAAGAAGTTAAAATATCAGAAGGTGAAATATTGAAAATCTGCTCAAATGGTGATTTGGAGAAAGGTAAATTTGATTATAGTTATTACTGCGGAAGAAATTGGTGGGATTTTGGAATAAAGCCATATCACAGTTCCGTAACTACGCAGAACAGCTATATTGAGGACTTAAAATCTATTGCATGTTATCAAGGCTTTTCATCAGAAACAGTTGACGAGCTTCTGAATAACGGTTTTACTCTTGATGAAATCGAGGATTACATATATGAATTTTGAGAAGATAAAAGTCTATCTAACAATTCTCAAATTGAAAGGAAGGATTTTTTATATGAAATATGTGAAAATAGTTATTTTAGCAATAATGGAAGTTATTGCGGATTTTTATAATAGGAAATATGATAAGAGGTGAATTTAATTGATTTATGGATATGCAAGGGTTTCTACATCAGACCAAAACCTTGACCGTCAAAAAGATGCGTTGGAAAATCATGGGATAGATTTGTTGTTTTGTGAGAAAATGTCAGGCACAAAAAAGAACAGACCTGAACTTGACAAAATGCTATCTGTGCTACAAGAGTCTGATACCATAGTAATTGAAAGCCTGTCAAGGCTTGGCAGAAGTGTTAAAAATCTTGCCGAGCTTATGGAGTTGTTTAACGATAAAAATGTACGGCTTATATCTCTAAAAGAAACAATAGATACCACATCATCTACGGGAAGATTATTGTTTACCATTCTTTCATCACTAGCACAATTTAAACGTGATGTATTGGTGGAACGCACACGGGAGGGATTAAATGCTGCAAGGGCACGAGGAAGACTTGGTGGCAGACCAAAATCTGATAAGGATAGTATTGCAAAAGCAATTGCTCTTTATAATACAAAGCAATATACCTTAAAAGAAATTACCGATTTAACCGGAATTTCAAAATCAACTCTCTATCGTTCCATAAAGGGTTGAGTATCAGCACATAGATATAAATACGAGTATTGGGAAGAAACAACTTCCCAATACTCGTTAATATCGTGAGTTTTGAATTTTTTTTGATTTGTTTCATAAACCTTCGTTTTTGGGAGGGAATAAAATGTTGTCAAAATATGAAAACTTGATTTTTTTATATTTTTTTGCTATAATAAGGAAAATTGATTATGTGGCGAAGAAATATTCTTGCTATATGTGTTGAAAGAACAATAATGATTGTAAGTCTACTAGGGGGATAAATATGATTACAATAAAAAAGATAAGAATTAAGAATTTTCGTTCTTTAGTAGACGAAACGATTGATTTTAGTGATGTAAACTTTTTTGTTGGTAAAAATGATTCGGGAAAGTCCAATGTGTTAAAAGCGCTAAATTTGTTTTTTAATGATGAGACAGACTTTGGATGTTCCTTTGACTTTTCTATTGATTATTCCAAATTTGCGAAAAAAGTTGTTAAACACGCAAAGGAGATTATTATATCTTTGGATATTTTAATTCCGGATTCTTTTCGGGAAAATGGAATTAAAACTTGGACTAAAATTTGGAGGGCAGAGGGTTTACATAGTGATAATATTGATAAAATTTTTAAAGGAGGATCAAGAGGTGTAACTTATTTGAGTAGGATTAGATATTTATATATTCCTGCGGTTAAAAGCAACGAGTATTTTAAATATTTATTATCGCAAGTATATTTATCGATGACACAAACTGCAGATAATACATTAAAAGAATTGAACGAAGAATATTCTTTTCATCTTCAAGCATTGACAGAAAGTTTGAGTCTGCAATTACAGAATATTTTAAAATTAAAATCAGCAATACAAATGCCAGAAAACTTAAATATATTATTCCGTGATTTGACTTTTTCAACAAGTGATAAACTTGTGCAAGGTGTTGATCTAAACCAGCGTGGTGACGGCATAAAGGCTCGCCACATTCCTGCTATATTAAGATATATGCAGACAAATACCGAGAAAGGAAGACCAAAGAAATCTGTTATGGGGTCTTATATTTGGGGATTTGAAGAACCGGAGAATGGTGTTGAGTATCTATCATGTTTTGAAATGGCTGATGAACTCTATTCATATAAAGATGCATGTCAGTTGCTAATAACTACCCATTCGCCCGCCTTTTACTTAAAGAGTGATTCTGAAAAAGCAACATGTTTTTTTGTTTATAAAGGGGATCGAGGAGAATCTAAATATGACAATCAAACTGATATTAATACTATTAATGAGAAAATAGGATTCTTACCACTTGTTTCCCCATATATTAAACAAGAACGAGACAAGTTTATCGGTCGTGAAAAAGAACTGAAAAAGCAGCTTGAAGAGATTACAGAAAAATATCAAAACACCACAGAGAAAATTGTTATTATTACTGAAGGAAAAACAGATATTAAACACATAAAATTTGCATTTGAACAATTAGCTGTGGAATCCACAATATTAGATAGAATAGAGTATTATGATTTTACACAGAAGGCAACTTTGGGAGATGAATTGGTAGGTCTTCTTGAAAAACTTTCTAAAATACCTAAAAACAATATAATAATAGGGATTTTTGATAGAGATAAGCATGTATCCCCAAATGACAAAGGGAAAAAATATAAAACTCTCGGTCAAAATGTTTTTAGATTTAATATTCCTCCTTTGTCGAATGAACAAAGAAGTGAAAAAGACAAAATGTGTATTGAGCACTATTATACAGATGATGAAATTGGTACACAAACAGATTTTGGTCATTTATATATGGGGAAGGATTTCAACAAATATGGACTTTCAAATGATGGGAAATGGTGTTTTCAAGGATTTGCTAGAAACTCCTCAATAACTCCTATTTCTATTATTGATGCTTCTAATGTACATATGCAAAAGCTCTGTGATGATGCGGATATCATTAGTAAAGATGATTTTGCAGATTATGTTATAAATCATCCTAATGAATTTAACTTCGATAATTTTCTAAAAATTTTTAATGTAATTGTGGAAATTGATAATGATATTAGAAATAAAAGAAGCACATAAATAAGTAAAAATTTAATTATTTTCAAATTAAATAGCACGGAAAAAAGTGTACAGCCATATGCTAAACTAACATATTGTGCATATGAAATGCTATGCTCCTTCTCCGCCATAGTAGCGTGATGATATTACTGTCAGTAGTGTCATCACGCTTTTTCACCTTATAGGAAATTACATCAATGTAACGTATTTATGCGTTTAACAAAAATGCTCTGTTATTACTTTGGAGCAAAGCGACGGATGTTCTTTTGTAACCAAAAGAACCAAAAATTCCGAGGTTTCGATTCCTCGGACTCCTAAAACGACCTCGCAGGGGCGCAAGAAATAATGGGCGATATGTCATTTATACAAAGTAAGTTTTGTTGATTCATATTTTAAGCTTTTATACCGTTGTCCTTAATTCCGCACTTAGCCGAACAGCATTAATCCGAACCTGCCTTAAACAGTGAAATTTTAGCACCTTTTAGCTTGTCGTCCTTGAAAGGCGTCAGCCTGTCTGCATCCTCCGCACCAAAATTTGCACAAAATTTCATCTGTTTAAGGTTGAAAATTTTTTACAAACTATTTTTTGTTGATACAAGGCAGACTGTCGAAGAACCCGACTTTGCTTTAGGCAAAAATCGGGTTCTTCTTCATA
>CAZHZL010000120.1:0-5475 GCA_964537245.1 uncultured Oscillospiraceae bacterium | reverse complement strand
CACCACCCTGTGTACCCCCGCCTGCACCCCATGTTGTAACAGGGATTTTATAGTAGTTTGCAATTTTTAAAACTGCAGATACTTCTTTAGCATCTTTTGGTGTAACAATAAAATCACCCTCAGGCATTCTTAAACCTCTGTCTGCCCACATTCTTGAAAGCCAGAAGTAGTCAACACTATGAGAAACCTTGTCTATTGTTCTTGTGGAACAATTTTCTTTTCCGACTGCATCTTCTAATTCAGTTGCAATCACATCAAATAAAAAATCTGTCATTTTCTACTCTCCTTAAAATTATTTTCATATTTTTGCAAATATTTTTCTTAAATAATATCACATTATGAAAATTATTTCAATATTAAATTGCAAATTATTTTTGAATTGACATATATTTGTTATTGTTATATAATAAATTATGAAAAAAATTTTCAAACGAGGTAAATTATGGATAGAATTTCACTACAGATTAAATTAATGTATGATAAAATGGGCAAAGCTGAAAAAAAGGTTGCCGACTGGATATTTGAAAATCCAGGAAAAATAATTTCACTTTCTATTGTTGAACTGGCAGAATTATGCAAGTGTAGCGAAGCAACCATCGTTCGTTTTTCGAAAAGACTAGGTCTGGGAGGCTATCAGGAATTAAAAATATCTTTAGCATCAGAAGGCGGAGATCCTGTTATAAGCACTCACATTTCAGAAACCGATACAGCATTTGAAATATATCAAAAGGTATGCAATGATATTTATATTTCTCTGGAAAAAACAAAAAAATCATTAGATGAAAAAGCCATACGGGATGCAGCAAAAAAGCTATGTATGGCTGAAAAAATTGTAATTTTCGGGCTTGGCAATTCATCACCGATAGCTCTTGATGCCAGCCACAAATTTATGAGAGCAGGTCTTAATGCTGTTGCATATACCGATAATCACATGCAGGTAATTGCAGCATCACACCTTACCGAAAAAGATATTGCAATAGGTGTTTCGCACTCCGGTTCTTCAAAAGATATTGTTGATGCACTTAAGGTTGCCAAAGAACATGGTGCAACCACCATAACTATTACAAATGTAGGTAAATCCCCTATTTTAAAACAAAGCGATATTGTTCTTTCAACATCTTCTGATGAAACCAAATATAATATACTTGCACTTAATTCAAGAATTGCACAGCTCGCAATTATTGATACATTATATTTTTACATAGTATTTAATCGTTCTGAAGATTCACTGAATTCAATAAAAGAAACTGAACATTCACTCCTTTCAAAAAAATATTAGCCACGTGCAAAACTCTGAAAGCATAGAGTTTATGCGGTTTTACGGATGTGGCAAATCCGTTTTATCACTATAAAATAATTTAAAATGTATAGAAAAAACCACTCTGATTTGATATAATATAGTTGAAACAAAATCTCACAAAGGAGAGTGGTTTTTATCTATCGTCAAGAAATTTTAAAAGACATCAGTCTTTTTACATCACAACCTAAAGCTAAATTTTATGATGATTTATTCATCAACTTAGATTTAAGCTGTATTCCTGCTCATAATTCAAAAACAGGTCGCACAGGATATAGCAATCACGCTAGCTTAATACTACTAATACTGCGTATATACCACTAATCCATTCTGTAAAATTACCAGGTGATAGTATAAAATACTACATATAGGAGAAGATTTAATGGATTATGTTGCATTAGGAAAAAATATTCAGAAATATCGAAAATTTGCAGGGCTGCGTCAAGCCGTCCTTGCAGAAAAAGTTGGTTATAGCGATTCATACATAGGACAGATAGAGAATAACAGGTCAACACCGAGTCTGGAAGCTGTTGTTTTGATTGCACAAGCACTTAATGTGAGTGTTGAACAATTACTTATTAAAGACAGTTGTTTTCCCGAAAAAGTATATCTGAAGGATATTTCAGACCGGATTGAAAAATATTCCCTTGAAGAAAAACTTGTTGTTTGTGATATGATAGTAAAATTTTTGGACTATTTTGAAACAATATCATCACTTAAGGAGAACGGATATGATAAGAGGAACCAGCTAAAACAAAAATCAACAGGATAATACATCATATTAACAACATAATATTCTACCATAAACGGTTATGCCTCATAATAGTGAGGTATAGCCGTTTTTTGTTATTTTTACAAAAAGGAGGTGCTTCCATTGTTTTAAATTACATAATAAATAAAAAACATCAAAAACATTAAACCGACAGCATGCCATCAGGGCATGTTGTGTATATGTCTTGGTGGTATGCCATTAAGGAGGCATATTTATGTACCACCGAAGACAAGACAAGAATGAATCTGACATGCTCAGAGCCAGATTCACATCATGGATTGAAAAACTTATTAAAAATGCAAAAATTGACTATTTACGACAAAATAATAAGAAACCGGAATGCATTTCAATTGATGAACTTTTTGAAGATGAACAGCTTATCGGAGATGAAGATGTCATTTTAACTATATCATCAAGCTCCTTTGATTTCGAGGAAGAAAAGCTGGCTAAAGCATTTCATAAGCTACCTTTAATGAAAAGAAGAATTCTCGAACTATTATTTGTTGACGAAATTAAACCCGAAGAAATTGCCCGGCATCTGAATTGTTCACCTCAGTATGTATACAACCAAAAATACCGTGCTCTAAAGAAAATACGTTCACAAATAGAAAAGGATGGTGGCGCAAGATGACAGATTTAAAATTTCGTGAAATATTGCTTGGTGCTATTGCAGGCAATCATGATAATCTTGAGGAAATACTAAATATCTATGAGCCTCTTATCCATAAACACAGTCATATTGATAATAAGTTTGATGAAGACCTTTATCAATACATACTAATACGCATAGCACTTAACATTTCAAAATTCTGTATATAACCAAAATAGAACCTCGGTTAAATTCCGTGGTTCTAAAATTTTTGGAATTTGGTTAGATTTATAATTTTGGGTTCGTTATTACCTAATGAAGACACCCTATTATGAACATTGAAAATTTCATACCATCTTTCAAAAAGATACAGGATGATGGAAAGTGTGTGATGATATGAGCATGCCAAATCACTGCAAATACATGGTTAAGAATAAAGCATAGGAACTATAATGAAAGTAATGGGCAAAACAATTCAATAATTCATGTAATTCAAGGAGGTAATATTATGTCTAATGATATTCTTTACACTGTAAAAGAGGTATCCATAATCATTCACACAAACAAAGCTTATGTCTATGAATTAATCAAGGCAGGCTTATTGCCTGCCTTGAAACTTGGATCATTCAAAGTAAGAAAAGTTGCACTTGAAAAATTTCTACAAGAAAATGAGGGATATGACTTGACTGATCCGATGAACGTTGATAAAATTACAGTAAATATCACAGAATAACAATTCGGGTTCAACCATCATGTGGATACCCAAAGGTATTGTCACCCTTTTGTCACCCAAAATCTGTGGAAAACGAAAAATTTTAAAATTACAATAAAGAAAAATATGTAACGCACCATCGGGTAAATCACTCTATATCCCCCTATTTTCAAGGTCTTGCAGATAAAATTAAAAAACAATAAGTAACAATATGGATTTCATCATAAGTAAAGGTAACAACCCCATGGTTGGTATGACTGTTGCTGTTGCTGTTGCAGTTCAGGCAGCAATGAATAAATAAGGGTTTGAAAGAATTTTCAAAATTTAAAAACCAATAAAAACAATTAGTCCCATCATTTTGAGTAAAATCACGATGATGGGACTAAGTTTATAAGGAGTTCTAATATTGATAAAACAAGAAATATTATATCAAATTGATACAGCGATAAAATACATATGGACATATGCTATCAAATTGGATTATGACAAAGATTATCTGTTAAAAGAAGATACATTGAAAAATGCACTGTATTTTCATTTGAGAAATAAATTATCCGCATTACTTGAAAAACACAATTTACGAATTTTCACTGAATTTAATACAGATATTTTTAGGGGAACAGGGTATCGTCCAGATATGATTGTTGCACAAATCAAAGATGAAGCGGAAGGTTTTTTGGGTGATTGTATAGAAGACTATGCTTGTATAATTGAACTGAAATTTAAAGGCAGTTTTCAAGGAGCTGAAGATATTTTAGAAGACTATGACAAAATCAGACATTATATCGAAGATTTGAAAATTAACTGCAATTATTATATGGCAACAATCTGGGAATATGAAGATAAAGCAACTTCGTGGACCAGAAAAATGCTGCATGGGCAAAAGGAAAGTTAACCGAACTTAATGCTTCATACGAAAATGATGAAATGCGATTTTATATTTGTGAGCATTAATAACAGATGTCATATGACCGACTAATTTGACACAATCTGCCTTTTATGATATAATACCATTCGTAGCAAGAGAAACGGCGGCGGTTGTTTCCGACACCTCTATGAAAGGAGGTGCCCATGTGGAAGAAATAATTTCTTTTACTTTATTAGTAATGATTATTATCCTTTACATAAAGAAATAACCGCCTATCTCCGTAATAGATAGACGGTTTATCTCAAAAATAAACGGTTTATAAGCGGAAACAACTAATGCCGTTCCCTCTTGCTACACTTATATTATCATAAACTTTTCATTATGTCAAGTTTTTAATTTATAATATAAATTAGGAGAATCATATGATTGTAGATGTTAAAACCCATTACGATATGCTGATAGATGAAGGAAACGATCCGGTTCACGACTTTGCCCCGTTGAAAGAATATATGAACAAATGGGACGGAGACAGTTTTATTCAAAGCATGGACCTCACAAAAGATAAAACTGCTTTGGATATAGGCGTTGGAACAGGCAGACTGGCATTAAAGGTTGTCCCCTATTGCAAGTCATTTTATGGAATTGATATATCTCCAAAAACTATCAAGCGAGCTAAAAGCAACTTATCTCAATTTGAAAATATACAATTGATTTGTGATGACTTTATGACATATGATTTTAAGCAAAGATTTGATGTTATATATTCATCACTTACATTTATGCACATTGAAAACAAACAAGCAGCAATTAACAAGGTTTCATCTCTTTTAAACAATACTGGAATATTTGTATTATCAATTGATAAAAGTCAATCGGAATACATTGATATGAGCACGCGAAAAATAAAAGTATTTCCTGATACACCGGATATAACATCCAAATACATAGAATTATCAGGATTAACAATCATACATCAATACGAAACAGAATTTGCATTTGTTTTTGTATCGAAATTATCTATCCAGATATGAACAAGATATTTGATATCTTTAATGATGTATATAACGAATGTAGTAATTTCACATATGAAATATCCAATTCTTAAATTAATGCGGTGTAACTATGAATATTATTAATCTTGATTTTTCAAATTGCAATTACATAAGCGATATACATAAGGAATTAAAAAACAAATTTGATTTTCCAGAATACTATGGCGAAAATCTTGATGCATTAT
>CAZHZL010000119.1:0-5562 GCA_964537245.1 uncultured Oscillospiraceae bacterium | reverse complement strand
ATGAAGAATGTTAGTTATTTTATAAAAGAAGGCTTTGCCAATCTTTTTACAAACAGAATTGTTACGCTTACAACGATTATAACAGTTCTTGTTTCTCTTCTTATAATCGGAGTTTTTAATATAATATCCTTTAATATTGTTCATATTTCCGAGGATATCGGAAACAGCTTTGAATTTAATATATATATAAAGGATTCTGTCGGAGAAAATGACCTTGATTTAGTTGGTCAGGATATAAGAAGTGTAGAAAATGTAAAAAGCGCCGAGCTGAAAACAAAAGCGCAGGCACTTGAAGAGGTAAAAGCAAAAATAGATAAATCAGCGGCAATTCAGAAGCTTACTCATGAGGACAATCCTTTCAGAAACAGCTTTACCGTGACTATGAACGAGCTTTCGATGAGCGCTGAAACAATAGAAAAAATCAAGTCTATTCCACAGGTTGATTCTGTTTCAGATAATGTGGATACATCAAAAAAGCTTGATGATATTTCAAAAAAAATAAAATTATATACTATAATATCATATATACTTCTTTCGGTTTTATGCTTGAGTATTGTTTCAAATATTATAAATGTTTCTATATTTTCAAGAAGAAAACATATTAATATAATGAAATATGTCGGAGCAACAAACAGCTTTGTCAGAACACCGTTTGTTATCGAGGGAATTATAATCGGCCTTGTTGGCGGATTGATATCTGCAATACTCCTTACTTATGGCTATAATTGTTTGTTCGGCAATCTTAACCATCAGATTAACGAAATAACGCTTATGGAGCCTTTGGATATTGCTAAAGATCTTTTTTCAACTAATATTATTTATGGCTTGGTTATAGGTGGCATAGGAGCGTCCTTTGCTGTGAACAAGCATTTGAAAGTATAAAAAGGAGAACGGTTATGGGAAACGAAAGTATAAATGAGGCAGCTGTTGAAGTGAATTCTCATAATGAAGAACACAGCGCAGAGACAAACGAAAAATCAACTGAAACAAAACACAGACATCATAGAAGCAGACATAGCAGCAATCACAGTCATAGCAGACACAGACATCATAGTAGTGAGAGCAGCAGTAGCAGAAGACACAGCAGTTCAAAAAACAAAAAATCTTCAGATGATGATTTTATAGATCAAAGAGCGTTATACGAAAAGAAAAAGAAAAAGCATGTAAAACGGTCAGCTTCAGAAATTAAAAGAGAAAATAAGCTTATACTTAAGATGGCAGTTTTTATGGTTGTAGCTATTCCGCTTCTTATCTTGATATTAAACTTCTTTGATAAACTATTTAGGGGGATTGCGAATTAATGAGATTAAAATGTATATCATTGATATTCTGTATAATACTTATTTTTTCTTCATATACTGTAATTGCAGATCAGCAAAGCGAGCTTGAACAGCAGAAAAGCAGTGCTCAGAGCGAAGCTAACGCTATCAGGGAAAAAATAAATCAGGCAGAAAAAAGCAAAACACCGTATATTGAAAAAAAGAAAAAGATTGACGCACAGATGTCTGAAGCAAATGCCAAATTATACGCAATTAATTCAAAAATTGCAGCTGTGCAGTCAGATATAAACGCAAAAGAAAAAGAAATTGAAGACCTTACAGGCGAAAAAAATAAGGCTGATGAGCTTTTCAAAGAGCGCATGCGAGCTCTTTATGAGGATAATTCTTCTTCATATCTGGATATTATTCTGAATAGTGAAAGTATATCGGATTTTTTCTATCGTATGGAAGTTATAAAACAGATTTCCGAATATGATCAAGGTGTTATAGAAAAAATTGTAAACAGAAAAGCAGTTGTGGAAGACGCTAAAGCTACGCTTGAAACAAAAAAAGACGAAATTGAGATTTTAAAAGCTCAGGCTGAAACGGAAAAAGTAAATGTCGAAGCTCTTCAGGTACAAAATCAGGCTGTTTTGGACGATATAAACGGAGATATTAATTCTTATAATCAGCAGCTTAAAGCTAAAGAAAGAGAAGCGCAGCGTATCGAAAGCCAGATTAAAGCGCTTCTTGCAGCAAGAAACAGCTCTTCACAGTCGTCAACAGCTTCGGCTACGGGCTTTATTTGGCCATGTCCTTCATCAAAATACATAACCTCATATTTCGGAAGACGAGTTCACCCGGTTTATGGAACTGTTAAAGTCCATAACGGTCTTGATATTGGTGGTCCTAATGGATGTAACATTGTAGCGGCAAATAGCGGTACAGTTATTGTCTCCGAATATTCAAGTTCATTTGGTAATTATGTAGTTATCAGCCATGGCGGAGGTATAACAACATTGTATGCACATATGAGCGCACGACTTGTTTCTGTCGGTGCATCAGTAACAAAAGGGCAGGTCATAGGCAGAGAAGGAAGCACAGGTGTTTCAACAGGACCACATCTTCATTTTGAAGTGGCGGTTAACGGTGTGAGAACTGACCCGCTTAATTATGTAAGATAATTAAATTATGAAAGGAAAGCCGTTCGGGAATTTTTAATTTTCGGACGGTAGCTTTAAATTATGAACGAAGAAAAAAATTTTAATCAGAACGAAGAAGAAAAAGAAATAGAAGAAAAAGAAAAAAATGCAGAGCTTGACAAAGAGCTTGTGAATAATTATAAAAAAGAGCATCCTGAAGAACAGGTAAAAATAGTTGTTGAGCATCACGAAGAGAAAAAATCTTTCAGCCAAAGGCTTCTTTCTTTTGTTCTTGTTGTACTTATTTGTGCAACCTGCTTTTTTGGCGGTATGGTTGTTGAGAGAATAAATACAGGAAGCATACAGAATTTAAAAATAAACAAAATAAACGAGCTTATAGATAAAAACTTTTATTTCAAAGATCAGATTGACCATAATAAAGCTTTTGAAAACGCTATGTCAACTTATGCAGCTTCATACGGAGACCAGTTTACTTATTATCTTGATGAGGAGACCTTAGAAGAATTTAATCAATCAATTACTGGCGGTTATGTAGGAATAGGTGTATCTGTGACAACTGATGAAGACGGATATATCACCGTAACAGAGTGTTACAAAGGCGGAAGTGCTTCAGAAAACGGAATTTTACCCGGAGATAAAATAGTTAAGGTTGACGGAGATAACGCAGTAGGCGTTTATATAGATGATGTTGTTGCTAAAATAAAAGGTGAAGCCGGCGATACGGTTAAGGTTACAATTCTTACTCCCGAAGGCAAAGAAAAAGAGTTAGAGCTTGAAAGAAAGGCTGTTACAATCACAACCGTCAGCTCAAGAGTTCTTGATAACAATATTGCATACCTTAAAATTTCAAGCTTCGATATGATGACAGGCGATGAAGTAAAAGAGCATATGAAAGAGCTTGAAGTTTATAAGCCAAAGGGACTTATTATAGATTTGAGAAACAACAGCGGAGGACTTCTTGATAGTGTTGTTGAAACCTCAGATTATTTTATGCCTGAGGGTACAATCGTTACTATAAAAAACAGAAATTCCAAAGATGAAGTTTACAAATCAGACGAAAAATGCATAGATATACCGATTGTTATTCTTATAAATCAGAATACTGCCAGCGCAGCAGAGCTTCTTGCGGGCGGCTTAAAGGTAAATAATAACGCAGTTCTTGTCGGAGAAAAAAGCTTCGGCAAAGGCGTTGTGGGAACACAGTTTTATGTTGATTCAAAAACAGCGATGGTAATAACAACAGGCGAATACTTCCTTCCTGACGGAACAAATATCCATAAAAAAGGTATTAAACCCGATGTAGAAGTTCATTTGGGGGAAGAAGTTAAAAATGTGTATCTTATGGAAGAAAAAGATGATACACAGCTAAAAGCTGCAATTGAGGAAATAGAAAAAAGATGAATGAAATAATTCTTAAGGCAAATGCAAAAATAAATTTGTCACTTGATGTTTTAGGGAAAAGGGAAGACGGCTATCATGAGCTTGAAATGGTTATGTGTGAAATACCGCTTTATGATGTTGTGGAAATTCAAAAGAGCGACAGTATAAAAATGAAATGCAATCTTCCGTACATTCCTACCGATGACAGAAATATAGCTGTTAAAGCAGCAAAAGCTTTTTTTGAATATACAGGTATTACAGGCGGTGCAGACATAAGAATAGAAAAAAATATTCCTGTTTGTGCAGGTCTTGCAGGCGGCAGTACAGACGGCGCGGCGGTTTTGAAGGGGCTTAATATCCTTTATAATGCTGGTGTTTCGGATGATGAGCTTGAAAAAATAGGTGATACAGTAGGCAAAGATGTACCTTTCTGCATAAGAGGCGGAGTATGCCTAGCAAAAGGTACAGGAGAAAAGCTGACATCTTTAAACAGGCTTTCCGGCTGTTATATTGTCCTCGTAAAGCCGGAAAATATAAATGTTTCCACCAAGGATATTTTCACAAAATATGACAGCATAAAACCGGAACTTCACCCATATACCCGCGGAATTGTTGAGGCGCTTGAAGCAAACGATATTAAAAATTTGTCAAGAATGATGTATAATGTTTTGGAAAATGTTACTGTGCAAATGCACCCCGTTATTGATGAAATAAAGAACACATTTATAAAAAATGGTGCATTGGGCGCTGTTATGAGCGGAAGCGGCCCGTCAGTTTTTGCTGTTTTTGATAATGAATCATCAGCAAAAGAAGCTTACGAAGAATTCAAAAAAACATATTCACAGACTTTTTTTCTTGATTTTTTAAAATAAAATGTATAAAAATTCAAAAAAAGGTAAATATTAAATTAACGCTTTTTCGCGTTGATTTTTTTATGGAGATGATTTTTATGAATTTTAAAAGACTTTTTATTTCTTTTATGTGTTGTTTATTTATCGGAGCTTGCTTTTGTGTGTACGCTTCGGAAAAAGATAATGTGAAAAATATCAATAATTCAATTGTAAGGTTTCACATAAGAGCAAACAGCAATTCGGAATATGACCAGGATATTAAAATGGCTGCAAGAAAGTATTTTTTTGAGAATTTTAAGCCGGAAATTGATAAAGATAAAAATTCTGTACTTGTCTATTTCAAAGAAAACGAAAAATATATTGAAAAACAAATAAATAATTTTTTGGAAAAGCAAAACACAGGATATAAATGCGATTTGATTGTAAAATCAGAATTTTTTCCCGTAAGAGAATATGCTGATTTTACACTTCCGTCAGGTATATATGACGCAGTTATAATAAATTTGGGTGAGGGAAAGGGTGAGAACTTTTTTTGTGTGATGTATCCGTCTTTATGTATGCTTGACGGAATAACTCAAACGACAGACGAAAAATTTACTCTTTTAAATGATATTTTAGATGAAAATGAAATAAAAATGATTACTTCAACAGACGACAAAACCGTTGTAAAATTCAAAATAATAGAAATATTTAATAAATTTTTTTAAAAAAAGCACATTAAATTAGGTTTATTTGCAAAAACTTGAAAAAAACTCGTAAAAACTCTTTACAAATTGAAAAAATATGGTATAATAAATATGTATGTGTCTGCATTTGATTTTGTAAGTACATACCAATTTTGTAAAAAATATATAATATATCAGGAGGAATACCATATATGAGTAAAAAATATGTGTATCTTTTTAGCGA
>CAZHZL010000118.1:0-5637 GCA_964537245.1 uncultured Oscillospiraceae bacterium | reverse complement strand
ATCTCTACTAAAAGCAAGGCTTTTGAATTGTCGATACAGTGTGTCGACAATTATTTTATACTCCCAAGCTGTGTCTAATATCGTTTAGCCATTCGCCGTTATATTTAAAAAACTTCGGGCCGGCAATGGAGTATTTAATACCGCTCAAAAGTTTTGCAAGGGCGGTCAATGACATTGTTTCGCCGTTGTATTCCACATTTCTGTCATCAACAACAGTTGCAGTAATTGTTTCATCGTTTGCATATGTGATTGCTGCACCGATGGGAATATTACATTTTGTGAAAGAAAAGTTAGATGCTCTCTCTGTAACTTCAGTATCAATCTCTTGTGCCGTTGCTTCAGCCTGAGCCTCTTTTTCATTTGGGGTAACAAGTTTTAAGTTATCGGTACATCCGTGAATTTCTGCAATAGCTTCAAGTATAGAGTAGGCGTCTTCAGGAGTCATTGCATAAAACTCTCTTACACGTTTTTTGCCATCGTTATTTTCGATGGAACGCAGATTTGGATTGAGTTTATCAATAATACTGTGAATTTTCAAGTCGGAAAGCCTTGAATTCACCTCGTATGTAGCATAAACTCTAAATGCAAATGGAGTACATTCACTTCGGTTTAATTGTTTTAATCTTTTATCAATATCGTCAGCATATCCAATCTTTACATATTCAGGGAAAGACGGATTTGTTAAGATATATATTACACCTTTGTTTTCCATAACACACCTCATATATTCAAATTTCCAGATAATTTCATCATTACAAATATTACGGATTTATATTTTGTTTACGGCCTTGTTTTAACAAACGTTTCAAATTCACTTTGTGTTAGCATGTGTTTTTCACCATTCATTAAGCGAACAATCTGCCATGTGTCACCTTTCATTATCGGCACATAGAATATATACCCTGTAAGTACAGAGGCTTGCTTATAGCAATTTATAAGTTCATTTGCTTTTTCTTCATATGCTTCACCGTCAAAAGATGTTGAACTTGACTTATTCACACTCTTAACTTCAAAAATATGAATTCTGTCGAAGCTATCCTTCATAATAAAATCTGGATAAGACGAGCGAACACCACCGAGACAGTATTCAAATTTAATATTTGAATTTGCCACATAATTCTTTCCCCACAAATACTTGTTTGCCATATTCAACCTTTCAGGCTCAGGTTCCCCAAATAATTTTAACTGATTAAAATTAGGGTTACGCTTACCTGTAAGAACTCTTTTCGCTACTCGCTTGGAATCTACTTCTAAAGTATCAGAGGAAGAAAGATCCTTTATAATATTTGCCCATTCTCGTTCTGCTTCGCTATCAAAAGAAAATTTGTCTTTGCCATCTTTTCTACGCCATACCCAGTCGCTTATATTAACATAATTCCCATTATCGACATATGAAGAATCTAATGCAAACGACACTTCTATATTACAGTTGTTTTCGTCAGTTGCAATCTCCATGCTTTGCGTATAATCACAATTATATTTATTGCTTTCTGCTGAAATTTTATCAATGTTTTCGCAAAAATCCCACCATTTATCCGTTGTGTCTGCATATTCATAACACATTCCCTGAACTGAATTGTCAGACTTAATAAGTTTACGATACAAATCAAAAATGCTAGAATTGGCAAGAGGCTTTCTTTGATTCCCCAAAAATTCCTCTAAATCAAAATCTTCTTTTTGAGTAAGCGGTTTTAATCGTGTAATGTTTAATCTAATTTCATTTGTTATATCATCGGGCTCGTCCCACAATCTTACTCCAAAAACTTTTTTCTGAGATTCGGGAACTACGCCCCATACCCATGCGGTCATTGCTAACTTTTGTGCTTCATCTGACAATGTTTCAAAATCCAAAAGGCGAGGGTTTCTCCTTACACGTCCCATTACCTGTTCGTCAAGTTGTTTGCTTTGAGAATCTCTAACCTGATAAAGCATACAAGCACGAGGAATATCCCAACCCTCTGATATAACCATTTTGAAAATTATAATATCAACAGAAGTATTTTCTTTTGCGTAATCTTTCCATTTTGACACGGGCATTTTCTTTGCTTTAAAAACATCGTTGGTGTCGCATTGTTTATCATCGTCAACAATGAGCATCCACTTTAAATCTTGATGTTCTGCCTTGTTTAATTCGGGAAAAATAACATTGTTAAGCTCGTGTTCCGCTTTATCCTTATTAGATATCTGTATAATTAGACATGGGTTTATTCCCAAAAGATTACGATAGCTTTCCTTAATCTCTTCAAATTTACATATAGCATCTGCGACAGTATCTTCATCAGCACCCATTTGTATATGCTTTATCAATTTTGCAGCAACAGCATCAGCTTCTTTAATCTCAACATCCGGATTTTGTCCACGACTTAATTTAGGTGTAGCGGAAAAATTCATAACCTTACTGAAATATGCTTCTGAAAGTGTGTCAAGATTGTTAGTGGCAATATGACATTCATCTTTTATTAAATAAACTTCTTTCCCTAAACTACCAAAAGAATCATGCAGAGTAGTCTTCTGTAAAAATGATTCCATGCCGCCTTGCATAAGCCTACCGCCTTTTTTATATAAATCTCGTGGTAAGATATATACATTATAGTCCGTCGGTATAAAAAGGCGTTCTTCTGTTGAAATTTCAGTAGAAATAAGATGAGGTTTTATGTTAGGAAAAGCACCCGTCTCAGCATATTCACAAAATTTGTCATAATTCTGTCCGGCAAGATTTCCCTTTGACAGAGAAGAAACAAGAAAAACAACATCTTCGTTTTCAGACAATATACGATTCATTAAATCTGCCATCATATAAGTTTTTCCGCTTCCGGTAGGAGCTTTAAACGTAAGTTCATCTTTATCTTTCAACTGTTCGCATAATTGAGCAACAGCAGTTAATTGAAGTTCTTTTGCTTCTTGTAACATAGCTCGTTAGCCCTCCGTTCTCTCTTTCCATTTCTCGTCAGATTCAATAGTTTTTTGAGTTCCATCAAAATTACGACATACCCATTCGATTTTTTCTCTCAAAGTTGCAAATTTCTCTTTGCCATACAATGTTTCATCAATAACATCAAAAGGGGTAGCTCTCGTAGAATTATCTGAATTTGAAATTGTTTTAATTTCATAAACATCTAAGTTTCCACCAAATGCGTCATTGTCTTCTATCCATTTGAAATCTTTTGTTCCGTCATAACATTCTCCGGTCATTGTGCGCTTTAATCTTTTAGATGTAACATCGTATGCGATGCCATTTGGATTTTCATCAGTTTTTTCATTAATTTGACAAAGAATAAATTGTCGTAGTCCAAGCTCTCCATCGGCTTTATTTAGTTCCAACACAGCTTGTCCCGTTGAACCTGAACCTGCAAAAAAGTCTAGAATAATTGCATCTTTTTTAGGACAAACCATATTGATTAGCTCTGCAATTAAAACTGATGGTTTTGGATTTTTGAAAAGCTTTTCTCCATCTACAAAAATCTTATTTAACTCTTTTTTTCCATTGTCATTAGAGTATTCATTATCAACAAAAGATAGTGTTGTATATGGCTTAGTTGCCTCAACGTATTCAAATTCATTAAGTCCTGTTTTCTTTCTGCACTTGGCATAGGTTTTAGTATATATTCTATCACCTTTTAAGACTATAATATCTTGTTCGATTCCCCATTCGACAGCTGATTTAGACCAACGCCACGCCCAGTCAAAATGTCTATAATTGCCTCGTTGCCTTTCTTCCCATGCTTCTTTATCGCCACCAGGATAATATGTTTTGCCATTAAACTCTAATGGGTAATCTAGGCTAGGACTATATGACAAACTATTATAGTCTAATGTCTGCGTAATCTTATGTTTACCTCTTTCTTCAACATATTGATCCTCTAAGTCAAAACTAGACATATCTTTTTCCAATTGATTGAAAATAATATCTCTGGAAAATGTATATGCAAGTACATAATCATTGTTTTTTTGAATAGTATTTGTCGTTTTGCCGCCTTTCTTTGTAATTCGTGGAATACAAAAAAGAAAGCTACTTTCTCCAAAAACCTCATCAAATAAACACTTAATATATGCCTGATTTCTATCATCAATACTACAAAAAACAACCCCATCGCTTGATAGTAATTCTTTTGCCAACAAAAGACGTGGATACATCATTGAAAGCAAATTATCACGAGTAAGAGCATTTTCATAATTCGTTTTTGCAAACTCACCCATATTATCTTTGCCATACGGTGGATCAATGTATATGACATCTATTAAACCTCTATATTGAATCAACAAATTCAACAGAGAATCATAATTATCGCCGATAATAAGTTTGTTGGAAGTTTTATTATCAGTATTTGCAAAACTTAATTCTTCGTTTTTCTTGAAATATTTTATTGTATTTTCACTTTTTTCAAGCCTTTTATCAAAATGTAATCCTGTTCGCTTGTAGGTAGTACCCAACTCAGCAATAGTAATAGCCTCTGTCAAGGAATCTGCATGATCTATTAATTTTTTTATTAAATCTGCATTGCTTCTTTCAATAATTTTATCTTCAACTCTGCGGTCAAGTTCGCCAAAAAGATCCTGTTTTCTTTGTTCCAATGTATATTCCATTCTTTATACCTCGCTTTAATGATTATTCCTATTGTTTTATATTTTAGAATTACTCAACAAATATTTGTGCTAAATCGTTTTTTCTTTTTCATTGTATAAACCATAATAATGATAATGAGTACATTTTGCTACATTCAGATGTGTTTCTAATACGAAATCTCCATATGTACATACTTGATTACAACTGAAAAACGAGCATTTTACTAAACTTTTATTTTCAATATTATTTGGTATACTGATGAAAACATATTTAGTGCAATCTTTTGGCAAGACTATATGGCTAGTAAAAACTTTTCCATGCCCAAAATCAAGACTTATTTTGTTTAAAATAGAATTACCATAGTTGGTTAATTCTAATTCTAAGTCTGGTCCGTTTTCATATTTACATGGTTCTTCATTTGAAAGAGGAATAAACTTTTCTGTTGTTCTTCCTGTATTTTTTATTACTATATCGCTACTACAATCACGATTATAAATTTTTTCTTCTATCTGCATTAGTCTATCATTCTGCTTTATTGCCACATAACCTAAATAGACAGTACCTATTACAGACAATATTGCCCCATAAAATGCGAGCATATCATCTGCTCCCCACAAAGTATAATAGCCATTACCAGTTGAGTTTCCCCATTTGTACAGTTCATTTATAAGAAAAGGAATTGCGATTAATACTAGTAAAACAAGTGCTATACACCACTTGTTTTTATACCAAGGCTTCTTTTGTTTCAAAAACTACACCTCACAATCATTATAATCAATCTTTCCAGCTAATTACGTTAGAAATTCTTTCTTTTAATTCATCAAACTGTCCTTCAGACAGATATGTTTTTACTTCTGTTAAATCTATTGCTTTTAACTTTTCTGCTATATCCGTATGTTTCTTTATAAACCTTTCGCAAAGTTCGTCAAGAGGAAGAGAAGCAGAATTGCCCATTGTTGTTCTTGTAAGTCCCAAAAATCCTTCCTGAAATGCTACATTATGGTCGTAGCACGGAGACACGGATTTTAGTTCAAATGTTTTGCTATCATAAAGCAAACCATAATTATCATCGT
>CAZHZL010000117.1:0-5660 GCA_964537245.1 uncultured Oscillospiraceae bacterium | reverse complement strand
TGATATGTTTCAAAAAATTTTTAAAATATTTTTTGACATCACTTTTCTGTTCAGACTCATAATAACAGTGGAAGGTTGCTTCACACCGTACCTTTCAAAAAGTTTTTTACTTTTCGCTGTCATAATAACAGCCAAAGGTATGAAATATATATACATTTCAAAATTTTTCTGAGATTTTTTCTTTTGCAAATTCATCTTAGCAACCAAAGGGTTCATTTTTTGATACCTTTGAAAAAATATTTTAAAAATCGTTCGACACAATACGGCAGTCATAGACAACATTTCCATTTCCGAATAATTTTGAGCAGAAAAAAAGACCGGTATATAAACCGATCTTTAAAACACAAAAGCGACTGACATCCGTCAGCCGCCGTTTGCATATACTCTTTACACTTTACATTGTATCATACCTTGACAACCAATTGCAATTCAAAAACAGTACAAATTTAGTGCAAATATAAATACTTTATTTCGTGTATGTAGCTATTCTATCAAATAATGTTTGGAATTTCTTTTTACATTCATCTCCTAACACAAAATTACCGCAATCAACAGCAATGCTCATTAATTTTGCCGTAAGCGGTTTGCCAAGAGTATCAGAAGTGTTTGTTTCAGTGCAGAAACGCGAAATCTCCTCATTTGTGACAATGTCTTCAATCATACATTTTCCTGTTTCCTGCTTGTATGTTTTTGAATCAACATTTTCTTGAGTAACATCAGAAAGATAACAATAATGCTTTCCTAATTCATAAAACATATTTTTTCGTACATATTCTCCACCTGATTCAACACCTGCTTTATCATAATCAAAAAGTGCAATAAATTTGCATCCCCACCCTTGTAGGATAGAGCAAATATTAATACAGTTTGATGCACCGACAGATGGAATGATGGCGTATTTAGTTGTGTCAATATCCAGCACTTTTGCCATCATGCAAATATAGATGTAATCACTCATTCCTTCAGTGACAATATTAATTTTGTCCTTTGCAGGACCAAAAGTATCATTAAGGCTCATACCTATTGCGTTTATGATTGGTGCCAGTGTGTCTTTTTGACTATCAGGTGCAATTCTAGCATCGTAGGCTGTTTTATATATTTTGCTATATCCATCGGCATCTTTTACTACAGCACGTATACGCGGAATACCATCTTGTTCTGTTTCAAGCATATATGGAGAATGTGTTGTATAAACCACTTGATTTCCTTGTTCCGCAAGATGATGAAATAGACAAATCAATTCTTTTTGAGCATTCACATGCAATGAAGCACCGGGCTCATCAAAAAGATATACAGCATTTCGTCCAGGTACATTGTGAGATTTAGCATCAATAAATGTTTCTAAATACCAACGCAATCCATTGCTACGCTCATCTAACATCAATGCTGCACCATCTTCAGACTGAACAGTAAACGACACAAGGTTTGTATTAAAATCTAAGTCAAGATATATTTTTTCAGTCTGATAAAAATCCTTAAATGGTTTATTGATTTTCTCTTCGACTTGACGAGAAATTTTCTTTCTAATAGAAACTTGTGTTGGTGTAGCACCTGACTTTACGGCGTTAATAAATTCATCAACAGTTATACCTATAAATGAAACTAAACTAAGGAGCAGTGTACTTGTATTTACTGATGAAGGTTTTAGCTCTTTTTCTACATCTTCAAGTTTATATGTTGTTTGTAAATGCTTATCAGAATTGCGAAAGAAAAAATGTGGCAAGTTCATAATAAGATTGTTCATTTTGTTTTCTACTGTTTCCAATTTTTCAGAAAAAGAAGTTTTCTCCTCTGCTGGAACAGAATTTTGCTTATTATGAAAAAAGGTCAATGCATTTAAAAAGCGTGGCACATTCAAACTCTCGCTGTCTTTTAATGCACTTACGTATGTCCTGTAATTTGAAAGTTCTTGATCTCGTAATTTAAATGGGTTACTGCCCAAAGATTCGATAATAGTATTTAAATCATCAACAGAACTCTTTACTGCACTATGATAACAAGACAAAAGCCCACCTGTCATTTCATAATTATTCTTTGATAAAACAATTATCGTGTCATCTTCTATACCATTTTCGATATCGCTCGGTGATGATTTTATAGTTATAACATACTTTATTTGACTTCCTTCCGGAGCAGAACGATTGAGTTTTTCAGGTGCATATGCTGTCACTTTATTACTTATAAAATCAATCTGCGCCAAACCATCTAAAACATTACTTTTACCACTTTCATTTTTACCGACAATTGCAGTTACAGTGGGTTCAATAATAATCTCAGATTCCTGATAATCACCAATTGATTTATAATTTATTAATTTCACTGAATGAATATACAATTCATCACCTCCTCTTATGAGTTTTCAACCACATCTTTTGTAGCTTTGATTTTTCTATCCGCATACATAACAACATCCTTAATGGCAATCTTTATAATTGCAGATATAAAATCATTCATAAAATCAAGATCAATTTTGCCGTTTGTTTTTGGGAGCAAAATATATTTATCCTTTACTACATTCCATCCGCCAAGCTTATTTTTATATGAATATATCGGCAAATCTGTTACCTTGTTAATGCACATAACCATAAACAGGTATTGGTTTCTTGTCAGATTGTTATCATCATATATCCAATCAATTGCATAAGCATCAGACAAAACGGTAAATTCATTAGACTGATAATAAGAACGATATACATCACTATTTTGTGGTATTGTTATTATACCTTTCAAAACAGTTGCTCCGTCTTTAGGCGCATAGTAATTTAAACCTTGATTTTGGAAACTGGATGTTAAACAAGGTAGCACATTCTCACCTGTTGGCGAAGTTGGTAATCCCTTTGCTTTATAGGGGAGCTTCTTTGTTTTTATCTTGTCAAACAAATTTCCTATTCTATATTCACCCCATGAAATTGTTTTTAAGTTTTCAAGAGCAGTTAGCTCTTGAGCCGACAATTCATAATTGTCGAATCCGCTTACTTTTAAGTAAGCTTCTAGCTCAGCTATCCGCTGAGCTTCTAGCTCAGCTATAAATGATTCCATAAAATCAAAGTCAATTTTATTATTTTGAGTAGGTAATTTTACAATAGTTTCCTTAAATGTTTCGTCAACATGTCTAACAAGAACAGATAA
Source organism: uncultured Oscillospiraceae bacterium (assembly GCA_964537245.1). Lineage (GTDB taxonomy): Bacteria > Bacillota > Clostridia > UMGS1840 > UMGS1840 > UMGS1840. The sequence goes on along the minus strand of CAZHZL010000117.1, from coordinate 2,531 downwards.
CAAATTCTTTTTCTGTTTATTTAGTAATGTTGTAAAGAACATAACTGCTCCTTGTGGTATTGCAATTTTAGGTACAATTTTTCTGACAAATTGTCCTGCGTACCAAGCTTTAGAGCGATAGAAAAAATCCATTTGCAACAAACCCAAACTCCAAGTACCTGCAGAATTAATATTCGATTCGTTGACAAATCCCGTTGTACGAAGAACTCCTTGATTAAAGGATGTTCGTGTAACATAATCATACTCAGAGCCTTCAACTAACACATCTGTATTAAAACTCAATGTGTTACAAATATCGAATAAATCGCCTAATCTATATTCGCCCCACTTAACCTCTCGCAACATTTTGTCAAGTGAGGCATCTATTTTCCCAGGCGGTCATCCTCCTTAATTTGTGTTTTTAAAAGATTGGAAACCTCGTATGATAAATAGTCACTAACTGTTTTCTTGAAATCATCCAAAGTTGGCTTTGTATCAATAGGTGCGGTTTGATTCCAGTCTGCACCATTTTCAACATCTATCGTACCTTCATAATATTCTTTTTCAGTAAAAATATTAAGTTTAGATTTCCCAAAGCGAACTAAATCAACAAGTTCTTGGTATCTTTCCTTTGCTCTGTCAGTATCTTTCAAGTTGCAACATGATTTTTTGCGGTCACTTCTTGTATATCCGTCATTTGAAAAATCAATAAATTTAACTATATCGTCATTCTGATGTGCTTCTCCAACTCTGAAAACATATATATTTGTCTGTACACTTGATTTTCCTACGAATAAATCTATAGGCATTTTTATACTTGCGATAAGAGTCGAATGCTTTAAGATATTTTTATTGTATGTAGTAGCTTTTCCATTGCCTGCAGAATTTTGTATAATGATTGCAGCATAGCCTTTTTCCATCATTGATAAAGCTTTTTCAACAAACACCATGCCATTACCTGGTGCGGAATATGGTGGATTTAAAACAAATGCATCTGCCGGGAATTTCTTGTCAGTTTGACCAAATCCATAATTGCCGCTAAAATCTTTCAATGAGTCCTTATTTAAGATGTTGGAGCTACCATCACCCATCAAAATCATATTCAATATAGCAAGCATATAAACACTAGACAGTATTTCAAGACCAAGCAATTGGTTAGCCTTAATATGAGCTTCTGTCAATTTCAACTCATCGGGAGACTTAATATTTTCTTTGGCATCTATAAGCATTTCGTTCATTGCCGCAACAAGTAAACCAGCAGAACCAGTAGCAAAATCCCAAACATAAGATTTTCTGTTTACTCTTGCAAGTTTTGAAAGCAGAGTTGCAACATATGAAGGGGTAAGAACAACATCATTAAGCTTGTCTTGCGAAAATCCAAGCCAGCTATACATTTCATTGAACAACTTTCCCGTAAAATCTGTTGTCAAACCAATTTTATAGTAAATGCCTAAATCATCAACTATTTTTGTAAATACCCTTTTAAGCTGACTCTCGCCATTTTCAACCTTATTGATATTATCGGTTGTAAGTGTGTTTTGAAGTGTTCTTACAATTAATTCCTTTTTATCTGCCGGGAGGTTCTTTGTGTCTAAAAATGCCTCTATCTGACGTACCATGATTTCGCCGTCGGTATTACCTTTTTGCATTGAAGATTTTAAATCAGACTTTTTAAGCGGATACACATTTTTCTCTGCATCTCCCAAAGTTGCAATTATGGAAGCTGCCACAAGATAAACCCTATCATTTTCGCCAAGTCCTTTTTCATTTTGATAAATATCATTATTAAGTTTAACAAGGCTTGCATCAATTTCTCTTTCTCGACGCTCTTTTAACTTTTCAATTTCTTCTTGTGATAATTGTAAAAGCTTCACCTTTTCAATAAATACATTGAAGTTTTCTTTTTTGAGGAACGAAAAATCTGTGTAGTCATCTACTTTTTGACCTATACCAAAATTGCTTTTGGAAACATAATATACACCTATTTTATGTTCAAGTTCACCGACTGCATTTTTATAACCAGTCATACCTATAGCAATTACATCAGTATATCCCGTATAATGCAAAATTGCATTAGCATAATGAACAGCGCCATTTACAGCATAGTTGTTTATATTCTTAAAGTCAGGTTGGTTCTTTGATGTCCTGTTTGCAACCTTTCCCTCATTATCAAGCTTTACTAACTTATCCTCATAGCCTTTATATTCGATAAGAATAGGGTAGTCCACCCCATCATCTGCTTTTAATAACAATTTTGCATCTGGTCGGTTTCCACCGGTGCCACCGCTTTTTGAGAAATAATCGTCGAGTGCTTGATCAATTTCTGTATTTAAAGGTCCTTGCTCCAATTTGTAGTCTAATTTATATGACTTAAGCCATCCGTTTGCCAAATCTGCGATATTAGGTTCAACTGATTGTATATTTTTCTTTGTTGCCATTTTATATTTCCTCCATATTTTTGATTCTTCACACATTCTCCAACAAATCCTCAATCTTGCATCCAAGTGTTTTTGAAAGTGCAAGAAGAGTGGTTGTTGCAGCTTTATTTATAT
>CAZHZL010000116.1:0-5747 GCA_964537245.1 uncultured Oscillospiraceae bacterium | reverse complement strand
TCTTCTTACCTCGCAATGCCCGTATTTCTACTTAGTATCCTTTAGAACACTCCGCTAATGAGGGAGATTTTTATATAAGCTCGGTAAAAATTCTTATCGCATAACACAGCGATTTTTCAGCTATATCAAATTTCGGATTATGAAGCGGCAAGTATGTTTCAGGGCGGTTTTTATCCGACACACCGATTTTGATATGAGCTGCTTTGGCACTTTTTGTAAAGAAAGAAAAATCCTCGGCTGCATAGGTAAGCTTTGTTTCGCAGACATTTTCTTCCCCAAGAACAGTTCTTGCTGCTGTAAGCAGCTCAGAAAGTGCGTCTTTCTCGTTTACAAGAGCAGGATATTCAAAAATAATATCAATCTCGCAGTCACAGTTATAATCATTTTTTATTACATTCTTCAATTTTAAAATATCTGAAACTATATTATCATAATCATTTTCATCTATCGTTCTTATTGTTCCCTTTAAGACAGCATTTTCGCAAAAAACATTATATGTTCCGTCCGTATTGCATGCACATAAGCTGACTACTGCATTTTTATAGCTGTTGTTTATATTTTCAAACTCATTTATAATATATGACACAGGAAGAAGTGTTTTTATTACCTTTTCAGGCATTGCACCGTGACCGCCCTTCCCTTTCACTCTGATTTCAAATCTCGAATCAGCCGCAAAGGAAACTCCGTTCTGATATGTAGCCTTTCCACATTCAATATTATCCCAAAGATGAAAACCGAATACCTTTTCAACATCGGGATTTTTTAAAACGCCTTCTTCTATCATCTGCCTTGCTCCGCCTTCTGTCTCTTCGCCGGGCTGAAAAATAAGCTTAACACACTTTGTAAGTTTTTTTTCGTTATCCGATAGTATTTTAGCAAGTGCAAGAACTGTTGCAGTATGTCCGTCATGGGCACAAGCGTGCATAACTCCGTTATTTTTTGATTTAAAAGGCAGGTTTGTTTCTTCTTTTACGGGAAGCGCGTCTATATCACATCTTATTGCAATACAAGGATTTTTTTCGTCACCGATTACGGCAACTACGCCTGTATTGAACATCTTCTTTATATTCTTAACACCGAATTTTTTCAAATTTTCAATAATAAATTCACAGGTTTCATATTCCTGATAGCTAAGCTCGGGATTTTCGTGTAATTTTCTTCTTAAATCCACAACAAGCTTTTCATATTCCGAATAGTCCGATATTTTCATCTTATCATCTCCGCCCCAAAAAATTTATGTATCTTTTTTTATATTTGTGACTAAAATAGATTATAACATAAAATACATATTTTGTAAAGGGGAAAAACAAAATGAGAAAAACATTTCTGACAATTTTTTTAGCGGCAATGCTTGTGTTTGGCGCTATGACGGTTGATTATGTCCTTAATTCAAAAGAAAAGCCCGTAAGCTTACACAGCGTTAAGACGGCAGATATTCAGGAAAGCTTTTCCATACACGGCAATATTACAAGAGTCGGAAACATAAACTATATCACAGGAAAAACAAAGGAGCCTCTTAAAATAACGGAAGGCGCACAGGCAAGCGTTTATGTTGACGGAATATATTACGACGGATATTTGCAAAGCTTGGAAAAAATAAGTCCGTCTGTATACAATGCATGTGTTTCGGTTATATCTGAAGAAGAACTTATCGGAGAAGCTGAAGCACATATATACGGAGACATTGACGATAATGTCATACTCATTCCCGCGTCATGCATATTCCGCGATGAAAAAGGAAAAGAAAGCGTTATGGTAGTCACAAACAACTTCTGCGTTAAAAGAAACATAGTTTTAGGAAAAATCAAAAACGAAAAAATGCTTCAGGTTTCAGAAGGACTTTTTGAAAACGAAAAAGTCATTTTAAATCCTGAAGGCTTAAAGACGGGCGACAAGGTTTATTCCACCTCAACAAACTGAGTATCGGGATATTCGTTTTTCACCTTATCGGAAAAAATATAGTCCGTTATAACATAATCAACATCACCAAGTGTAAAAAGAACGCTTGTGTTTTTGCTTTGCTCCATTATTTTATCGTGGTCAGCAAGAAAAAATATCTCTTTGGAATTTTCTGCATTTGTTTTGTGCAGAAGATATCCGAAGCCGCTTGAAAAAATTTTTCCGTCCTCGGTAACACCGCCTGTTGAAAAGAAAAATTTATCGGCAGTATATTTTCTTGCATTTTCAATCGTTATCTCACCATTTAAAATACACGGCTTTTCAACCATTTTTCCGCCTAAGCATATGACATTTATATCATAGTCTCCCAAAAAGGTCGCAAGAGCCATATTGTTTGTTATAACAGTAAGATTCTTTTTTTCGGTTATGTATTTACTCATATATTGAGTAGTGGTTGAGCCGTCTAAAAAAACAGTATCTCCGTCGTTTATGTATTTTGCGGCAACTCGCCCGATTTTGTTTTTCGCAGGACGCATTTTGTTGTACCTGAAAACAAGCGGGACATACTTTCTTTTTATAAGCTCAACTCCGCCGTAGCTTCTTTTTATAAGCTTCTGCGTCTGCATATAATTAAGGTCTCTGTTTATTGTTGCTGTGCTGTAATGAAGCTCATCGCATAAAAATTTCACGGTCACAAAGCCGTGTTTTTTCAGTATTTCAACTATGCTGTCAACTCTTTGCTTCTGATACATAAAACCGCCTCCAAATGAGAAAAGTTGAGAAATATTCTTTATTTTGAACACTCTTGAAATTTCTTGATAAATGTACTATAATTATAGCCGATAAAAAAACATTTGTCAAGAGGATATGAAAATGAAGAATTTAACTGAAGGAAACATCTACAAAAACTTTATACTTTTTGCAATACCGCTTGTTTTGTCAGGTCTTTTAACTCAAGCGTTTAATATTATAAACACAGTTGTTGCAGGAAAGTATTTAGGAGATGCAGGACTTGCCGCAACAGGTGCAACAGCAGGCTTTTTTAGTTTCTACGGAGCAATTTTCTGGGGCTGGGGTATGGGCTTTTCCATAAACATTGCAAAGCTTTTCGGCGAAAAAAACTATAAAAAAATAAAAAGCAATATTTTCAGCAATGTATTTATGCTTTTTATTCTTATGACCCTTGCCGGAATAATAATGGCAATATTTAAAAATCCGCTTTTGGATATGCTCAATGTTGACAATTCGGTTAGAAACGAAGCCTCAAAATATTTTCTTATACTTATTACCACATATTTTATAGCGATTATGCGTGTATGGGGTGTATACATTTTCAATTCCTTCGGAATGAGTGCATTTCCTTTTATGGTATCTTTAATATCATCAATCTTTTCTACCGTTGCAAAGGTTATTTCGCTCACTGTTCTTAATATGGGTGTTTCAGCTTTGGCAGTAATTACTCAGCTTACCGGTCTTATTGTTATCACAGTATATTACATAAAGCTTAAAAAATGCTTTAGTGAAATGGGCGTTAATAAAGAAAAATACAAGGTTGATTTCAAAGAAATTAAAGACACCGTAAGCTATGCGGCACCTACAACATTTCAGCAAATGGTTATGGCGGTTGTGTCGTTTCTGATATCGCCTCTTGTAAACGCAATCGGAAGCTCTGCTTCAGCAGCATACAGCGTTGTAATGAACATATATAACTTGAATGCGCAGGTCTATCAACATTCCGCAAAAACTGTCAGCAACTATGCGGCGCAATGCGTGGGAACAAGAAAATTTTACAATTTAAAAAAAGGAGTAAAGGTCGGATTTTTGCAGGGAATATGCTTCCTGACGCCTGTTCTTCTTATCTGCATAATATTTGCACGGCCTATTTGCTCAATGTATTTCCCAAAAGGCTATGCGGGTGAAAGCCTCAGCTTTACTCTTACATTTGTAAAATTCTATCTTCCGTTTATTGCATTTAATATGATAAACAATCTTTTTCACGCATTTTACAGAGGTGTTGTTGCAATGAAAGCACTCGTTTCGGCAACTGTAATCGGAACTGTGACAAGACTTATACCGACAATACTTTTAATTCCCGTATACGGAATGACAGGCGTATATATAGGCTGGGCTGTTTCATGGATAGCGGAAGCAATTTTTACGGTCATTGTTTACTTTAGCGGAATATGGAAAAAAGAAAAGATAAATAAAATTATAAAAGAAGAAAACTTAGAAACAGTATAAAAAACTTAAAAATCCGACAGTTATAAAATTCTGCTGTCGGATTTTTCTATATTTTATATTAAAAAAACAAATTATTTCAAAAAAAGACTTGAATTTTCCTTTATTTTGTTATATAATTAATCTGTTGTACTATACAAAAAAGAAAGGTGAAGATTTATGAAATATTTCGGTTTTAGCGTTCTTGTCGTCGGAGCGATAATTGTTTATTTATCAAAATTTATTGTTAAAAAAATAAAAAAGCTTGAAAAAAAAGAAGATGTCACCGATAAAGATAATCTTTACTGCAAGCTGACAGGACTTATGGTTACACTTGTCGGAATAGCACTTATATTTATTTAATCAAATTATGATATATTGAAAGGAATTTCACAATGAGAAAAGAACTTGAAAAAGTATACGATCCGAAGCTTGTTGAGGAGCGTTTGTACAATACATGGATGGAAAAGAAATACTTCCATGCAAAAATTGATAAAAAGAAGCAGCCATATACAATAGTTATGCCGCCTCCGAATATCACAGGTCAGCTCCATATGGGACACGCGCTTGACAATACTCTTCAGGATATTTTGATAAGATATAAAAGAATGAAGGGCTTTGCTGCGCTTTGGCTTCCGGGTACAGACCATGCTTCAATCGCAACAGAAGCAAAAATCGTTGAAGCAATGCGCAAAGAAGGCGTTACAAAAGAAGACTTGGGAAGAGAAGGCTTTTTGAAGCGTGCATGGGAATGGAAAGAGCAATACGGCGGAAGAATTGTTTCTCAGCTTAAGAAAATCGGCTCATCATGCGACTGGGACAGAGAACGCTTCACAATGGACGAAGGCTGTAACAAGGCAGTTAAAGAAGTATTTATAAAATTATATGAAAAAGGTCTCATTTACAGAGGCGAAAGAATTATAAACTGGTGTCCGAAATGCCGTACATCAATTTCTGACGCAGAGGTTGAATACGAAGAACAGGCAGGTCATTTCTGGCATCTCCGCTACCCTCTCAAAGACGGAAGCGGATATATTAATTTAGCTACAACCCGTCCTGAGACATTACTCGGCGATACAGCTGTTGCAGTTAACCCTAACGACGAAAGATATAAGGATATGATTGGTAAAACCGTTATCCTTCCGCTCGTTCACAGAGAAATACCGATAGTTGCTGACGATTATGTTGAAGCTGATTTCGGAACAGGTGTTGTTAAAATTACTCCTGCTCATGACCCTAACGACTTTGAAGTCGGCTTAAGACACAACCTTCCTGTAATTAATGTTATGACCGATGACGCAAAAATCACAGATGATTATCCGGCATATGCAGGTATGGACAGATATGACGCAAGAAAGAAAATTGTAGAGGACCTTGAAAAAGAAGGCGCACTCGTAAAAATCGAAGATTACAGCCATAATGTAGGAACCTGTTACCGTTGTTCAACAACTGTTGAACCGAGAGTTTCAAAGCAATGGTTTGTTAAAATGAAGCCGCTTGCTACTCCTGCCATAGACGCTGTTAAAACCGGCGAAACAAAATTCATACCTCAGCATTTTGAAAAAACATATTTCCACTGGCTTGAAAACATAAGAGACTGGTGTATTTCAAGACAGCTCTGGTGGGGACAC
>CAZHZL010000115.1:0-5819 GCA_964537245.1 uncultured Oscillospiraceae bacterium | reverse complement strand
TTATTTCTTCAAAAAAATATAGGGGTGATTCTACTGTGATTTCTATTCGCCTTCCCGATGAACTTGTAAAGGAACTTGACAAGATTGCTGAAGAAACTGGCAGAACTAGAAATGAAGTTATTCAAAAGTGTCTTGCCTTCGCGGTAGATAATTTGGAAATCAAGGAATATTAAAGGTGGACACAATGAATAACGAAAGCAATATGATTATTTTTAAAACTGATGACAATCAGATTACCGTTGATGTTCGGTTTTACGATGAGTCGGTTTGGTTGACATTAGACCAAATGGCAACCCTTTTTGAAAGGGACAAGTCTACCATTTCAAGACATATAAAGAACGTGTATTCCGAAGGTGAATTACAGCAAGGGGCAACTGTTGCAAAATTTGCAACAGTTCAAATTGAAGGTGACCGAGAGGTTGAAAGAGATCTTGATTACTACAATCTGGATGTAATTATTTCTGTTGGATATCGTGTAAAGTCCTTGCGCGGAACACAGTTTAGGCAATGGGCAACAAAACGGTTGAATGAATATATTCGCAAGGGTTTTACAATGGACGATGAACGCCTTAAAAATTTGGGTGGCGGCGGATACTTTAAAGAACTTTTAGAGAGAATTCGTGACATCCGTGCTTCCGAAAAAGTTTTTTATCGTCAAATCTTAGATATTTATGCTACAAGTATCGATTACGATCCAAGTGCGGATATTTCAATTGATTTCTTCAAAAAGGTTCAAAATAAAATTCATTATGCCGTTCACGGACAAACTGCTGCAGAGGTTATTTATAATCGAGCCGATGCAGAAAAAGAATTTATGGGACTCACCTCGTTCAAAGGTAGCAGACCTCATCTAAGCGACGTTAAAATTGCAAAGAACTATCTTGATGAGAAAGAACTTCGCTCTCTCGGACAGTTGGTTTCGGGTTATCTTGATTTTGCCGAAAGACAAGCTGAGCGTGAACAGACAATGACTATGAAAGATTGGGCAGAACATCTTGATAGGATTCTTACTATGTCGGGTGAACAGTTGCTTATCGGTGCAGGTTCAGTTTCGCATACTCAGGCTATTAAAAAGGCAACCAACGAATATAAGAAATATCAGCAAAAAACCTTGAGCGAAGTTGAAAAGGACTATCTTGCAACAATAAAAATGATTGAGAATAAAGCGGAAAATAAATAAGGTGATTTAAACAATGGCAATTTTGAAATGCAAAATGTGTGGTGGTAGTTTAGAAGTTTCAGAAGATGTATCTGTTGCTACCTGTGAATATTGTGGCACGAAACAAACGGTTCCTAAATCAAGGGACGAGGTAGTTTCAAATCTATTCAACCGCGCTAATAACCTGAGAGTTAAATGTGAGTTTGATAAAGCCGAGCAGGTATATGAGAAAATTTTAGATTTAGACAATACCGACTCCGAAGCCCATTGGGGTGTGGTTTTGTGCAAATATGGAATTGAGTATGTTGAGGATCCCAAAACATATTCAAGAATTCCCACCTGCCATAGAACTCTTTATGAGGCAGTTATTACTGATGTTAATTATCTTGCTGCGGTTGAAAATGCCGATGCCGAGCAGAAAGAACTTTATGTTGCCGAAGCAAAGGCAATTGACAATCTGCAAAAGAATATATTAAATATTGTAAATAGTGAAGAACCTTTTGATGTTTTCATTTGTTATAAGGAAACTGATGAAAACGGCAAGAGGACGATAGATAGTGCAATTACTAATGATATTTATTATCAACTTGTCCAAGAGGGATTCAAGGTATTCTATGCCCCGATAACTTTGGAAGATAAGCTAGGACACGAATATGAACCATATATCTTTGCTGCACTTAACTCTGCAAAGGTTATGCTTGTTGTCGGCACAAAGCCCGAATACTTTGACTCAGTGTGGGTTCGTAATGAGTGGTCCCGCTTTTTAAAATCCATAAAAAATGATCGCTCTAAGTTACTTATACCTTGTTACCGAGATATGGACGTTTATGAGTTGCCTGTCGAGTTTGCACACCTTCAATCGCAGGATATGGGCAAGATTGGGTTTATTAGTGATATAACTCGTGGGCTTAAAAAGGCTATAAATAGCGAGGAGCCAAATCATTCTAAATCCGACAAAACAAAAATAAAAAAACCGTCAAAACTAAAAAAGGCTATTGATAGTTTCAAGAGAAAACGGCAAGAAAAAGCGAAGTTTTGTTTAGAATTTCCATTAAAACTTTTTTCTGAGATTTTTTATTTTGTAAGTGTTATTTTATACTTTTATTTTGGAATTAATATTTTGATAAATCTTAATAACGCGCACGATGCACTCGTATTCTCGTTATTTATAACGCTGGGAGTTTTTATACCTTCATTAATTTTATTTAAAGTTATTAAAAATAAAATATTAGCCCTTATATTACAAGGAATTGTTTTGATTCTACACATTCTTCTTTGTTTCAGTGATATTCAATATATGGTTAAATACGGATTTTATCTATTCGTAATTTTATCAACGTTATTAACATTAATTTGGTTTGTAATAATATGTTTTACAAAGCGAATCGAGAAATCAAAGGCACATAGGTATGGACTTTTCAAAACGAATATATCAGCTATCATTTTAGGCGTCATTATTATTGGACTCTTAGAAATCAATGGCGCAGATTTTTTGAATTATGAATTAGCAAAGGGATTTCATAATTTAGAAGAATATGCATTAGCTGAAAAACTTTACGATTATCTCGATAATTATAAAGATAGCAAAAGTTTAGCCAAAGAATCATATAAGAGCATTATAAACTCTCTTGATTATGGTGAAGAGATTTATTTGCCTACCTATGACGATGCTATTGAAAATTTGTATTCTCCTTGGAAAGTGGCCTACAAAAAGAGTGATAAAGTATTATTAATTTTAACATCACCAATAAACTGCGAAGGAAAAAGCCTTCTTGGAGGATGGAAAAACAGCGATTTGAGGAAGTTTTTGAATTCCGATTTCTATAACGGTTTTGATAAAAAAACAAAAGATTTAATACTAACAACTAATATAAGCGGTGATAATTCATCTGAATTTTTTAAAGATAAAGTGTTTATATTAAGTGCAGACGAAACCAAGAAATACGGTTTAAAAGCAGATAGTTCACACATATTAAGAGATTCCGTTAATAATACATATAAAAAGGTTAATGCTGACTTATCCATTATTTCTGTTGAATATGTTGATATTTCGACAATAATAGACGATGGTTATAAAGGTTGGTCAAAAAGAATCAGACAAGAAAGTATTAACTATTCAATTGAAAATCCAAGTTGTTGTCCTGCAATATGGGTTGATGTAAGCAATACAAAATAGTTTGAGGAGATATATCGATGTCAATTTTTAAGTGCAAAATGTGCGGCGGCACACTTGAAATAAATAACGAAACCGTTGCGGTATGTCAATATTGCGGCACAAAGCAAACGTTACCAAGATTGGACGATGACCGCAAGGCAAACCTTTATGACCGTGCAAATCATTTTCGCCGTAATAACGAATTTGATAAGGCAATGGGAATTTACGAACAAATACTGAACGATGACAATACTGATGCCGAAAGTTATTGGTCACTGGTACTTTGTAGATATGGTATTGAGTATGTGGAGGATCCGTCTTCTCGCAAAAGAATGCCCACAATAAATCGTTCTCAATACACATCTGTTTTTGACGATGAGGATTATAAGTCGGCCATTAAATATGCTGATGACCAGCAGAAAGAACTATACGAAAACGAAGCTACTGTAATCAATGAAATACACAAACGAATTTTGACCATTTCCAGTCAAGAAGAACCTTTTGATGTATTTATCTGTTACAAAGAAAGTGATTCTGACGGTCGCAGAACACCCGACAGTGTCTTAGCAACCGAATTGTATCACGAATTAGTTCGTGAAGGATTCAAGGTGTTCTTCTCTCGCATAACTCTTGAAGATAAGCTAGGACAAGAATATGAGCCCTACATATTCGCAGCACTAAATTCTGCAAAAGTTATGGTGGTTCTTGGCACCAAACCTGAATATTTTAATGCCGTATGGGTTAAAAATGAGTGGAGCCGATACCTCGCACTTATCAAAAACGGTGCAAGAAAAATGCTTATTCCCGCATACAAAGATATGGGCCCTTATGACCTGCCCGAAGAGTTTTCTCATTTACAGGCACAGGATATGTCTAAGCTTGGATTCATGCAGGATTTGATACGTGGGATTAAAAAAATTAGTGGTGCAGTTGAAGATACACCAGCAATCACTAAAACTACATCTACTTCCAATAATAACATTTCTGCAACTATAGATAGAGCTTTCATTCATTTAGAAACAAAAGAATGGAACAAAGCGAACCGACTTTTTGAAGATGTATTAAAAATAAATCCTCGATTATCTGATGCTTATTTAGGGAAATGTATGTGTTCTTTACATATTTCTAATAAAGACTCACTTACTAAAAATGGAAAAAGGCTATTAAAAAATAATTACTTCAAATTGGCATATAAATTTGCAATGGAATCTCAAAAAAACAAATTACAGGTTATAGTTAATGCCATAAAAGATAAAGAGAAGAAAAGGCGAAGTAAGATTAAAAAAATTGCTATTGTTTCTGTGCTTGTTATCGCAATAGCACTTGGTGGAACTTTAAGTTATACAAAAATCATAAGTCCAATGATAAAATACAACACGGCTGTTGAATTGTATGAAAAGGGTGATTATGGCAACAGTTATTTTGCATTCATGGATATTTATGAGTATAAAGATTCGATTGAAAAAATTAATGATATATCTACTAATAAGCTTAACCGCCAAATTGTTTCTGCTGGACCTTGGCATACAGTGGCTCTCAGACAAGATGGAACCGTTATTGCTGCTGGAAATTTGAACAGTGGCAAATGCAAAGTAACTAAATGGAAAGATATTGTATCAGTCGATACAGGCGAATATTTTACTGTAGGATTAAAAAAAGATGGAACGGTAGTTTCTGCTTATGATAGTGGTTCAAAAGAGGACTGCGCTGTATCGGATTGGGAAAATATTGTTGCAATTTCTTCAGACGGTTTCACAACCGCAGGATTAAGAGCTGATGGAACGGTGATTGCATGTGATGGCAATGGTGATACAAATATAAACAATGTTAAGAACTGGACTAATATAGTGGCTATTGCTGTTGGAAATGGAATTATAGGATTGAAAAAAGATGGAACGGTAGTTTCTTCTAACAACATACCAGAACTTTCTAGTTGGAAAGATATTATTAAAATTTCTTCAGATGGAGACTGTGTTGTTGGTATAAAATCGAATGGAAGTGCAATTACTACAAAACCAGATCTTGATTACGGACAAAGTGACCTTTCCAATTTCAATGATTTAATAGATATATCTACCTCTTTTGTTTTGACTGTTGGATTAAGAACCGATGGTAAAGTAGTGGCTAAAGGTAGTAACAAAAATGGTCAATGTGATATTTCTGATTGGAATAATATTATTGCGATTTCTTCTGGTGGTGACCATACAGTTGGAGTGGAAAAAGACGGTACAGTTCTTTCTACTATCGGATGGAACGAAAAAGGACAATGCGATGTATTTGGATGGTCAAATGTTGGTTATTACAAGTACGAATAAAACGATTTGGAAGGAGATATAAAAATGGCAAAGATAGCAGACATAATTAAATACGAAGGTGATAATAGCACCTTTATTTGGAAACATCCTTGTGAGGATTTTAATTACCTCACCCAGTTGATTGTTCACGAGAGTCAAGAGGCAATATTCTTTATGAACGGTCAGGCACTCGATATGTTCGGTGCTGGTC